>DATHDM010000115.1:0-23172 GCA_035319065.1 Terriglobales bacterium | reverse complement strand
CTGAGTTGCGCACCTCGGCCTCGGTCAAGCCCGCTCTTCCCAGCGGTGGATCGACGTAGAGAGCGTAAGTGAGGATACGGTCGCTGAGGCGGCGGGGATCGTTGTCGAGCAGATTGGCGGCAGCGATTTCATAATCGTTGTAGGCGGTGTGGGTGAAGGCGCCCTGGCCGTTGCAGTCGCCCAGGGCCCAAATGCCGGGCACGTTGGTGCGCAGCCGGTCATCGACGAGGATGTAACCGCGCGGGTCCTGCCGGACGCCGGCCTTCTCCAGACCGAGGTCATCGGTGTTGGGGCGGCGTCCCACCGCGAGCAGAAGGTGGGAGCCGATGACTTCCGGCGCCCCGGTCTGGCAGTCCACTCCCACCGCGACCCCTTCGGGGCGCCGGGCCAGGCGGATGCACTTGGCATTGAGCCGAAGATTGACGCCTTCGTGCTCGAGGATCTGCTGGATTGCGAGGGAGACGTCCTCGTCCTCGCGGTAAACCAGGCGCGGCTGCATTTCGATGACGGTAACTTCACTACCGAAGCGCCGGAACATCTGGCCGAACTCCAGGCCGACATAGCTGCCGCCGACGACGATCAGGTGGCGCGGCAGAAAATCAACCGCCATCATGGAGGAATTGGTGAGGAAGGGAACCTCGGTGACACCGGGCATGGGTGGCACTAGGGCCCGCCCACCGACATTGATGAAAATCTTGTCGGCCGCGAGACGAGCGTCTCCCACGCTGACTTCCCGCGCCGATTCCAGGCGCGCGTGGCCGCGGTAGACCGTGCAATTTGGGGTATTTTGCAGCCAGGATTCGACGCCGACGCGGGATTTCCCAGAAATCATATCCTTGCGCGCCTTCACCTGTTTCATGTCCACGCTTACCGGGCCGACGAGCACGCCGTATTCAGCGGCCCGCCGGGCCATCTGTGCGGCGTAGGCGCTGGCCACCATGGTCTTGGTGGGGATGCAGCCGGTGTTCACACAGGTGCCGCCGAAAAGGTTGCGCTCAATGACGGCGACCTTCATGCCCGCCCCGGCCAACCGAACGGCCAGGGACGGTCCGGCCTGGCCGGTGCCGATGATGATGACGTCATAACTGGCAGTCATAAGACCTCATCTGAAACGGAGCCCGGGAATGAGTTAGATGGCGCCGGCTAAGTGACCTGCACCAGAGAGATTAGCGCGATGGGGGCCGGCACGCCTTGGTTGTGGTTCGCCCGGGCTGGCGGGCGGACAGTTACCGGGGGCCGCTGTACCGATTCTAACTGCGTTCCCCTTCCGGTCAGCGAGGGCGGAGAATTCGTGATTTCAATCACAGCCCCTGGGTTTGCCTGCTGGTACCCTCTGGGGAGATGCGGACGTTGCCCGGATGGCGGGGAAGGGCGCGCCGTGCCAGGATAGAGCGCCACCTCAGGAGCGTGAATGAGCGACACTCGCAAGCACATCTTGATTGCCGACAGCGACGAAGAAGTGCTCATCAAGTTGGAGCGGTTGTTGCAGGATCAGGGCCACGAGACCGCCACCGCTTGGGGGACCGATCAGGCGCTGCGGCTTTTGGAATCCCGAAGCTTCGACCTGATCTTGGTGTCAGATCATCCCCCGGAGCTCAGTTGCAAGCGGGTTCTGACCGCGATACAGGCCTTGCAAGCCGGTGTGCCGGCCATCGTCCTGGAGTCAACGGAAACGGATGCCTTTGCCGAGCAGCACTTTACCGCACTCGGAGCCAGCGCCTTCGTGAACAAATGGCGGCACCCGCAGATCCTGGAGATCATCCAACAATATCTCGACCCGGAAAATCACCAGACAGCCAAACGAGCCGTTGCTGGCTGAGACAAAGTGGGGTAACTTAGGGGGGCTAGGGAGACGTGGTTGGGGTGATTTATGCCCGTGGTTTTCGTGACTCTCGCCTCGTTCATCTTCTTCATCCTGGTCATTGTGGCATTGGGTATAGCTCACCTGGCGGAGAAGCGGGAGTCGCGGCATCTGTGCTTGCAATTATCCGATAAGCCTTTTTCCGTACTCTCTGTCGCGCACGCTTTTGAAGAAGACTCGGCGATTCTTTGGGACAGCCAGGTCTGTGCGCTACAAACCATCGCCGCGGCGGGATCGCGGGGAATTCCGCTGGTACGCTTCCGCCGGCTGTACATTGAACTGGCTTCGCGTTATCCCGAACTCTACGACGGCAGCAGCTTCGAGCAGTGGGTGCACTTCCTGGAGAGCGCCGAGTTGGTCTCCTGCATCGACTACAAGGTCGCCATCACCCGCCAGGGACAGCAGTTTCTGAAATACCGGCTGGTGCCAAAGCCTGTGGTAGCGGCGTAATTTCACGGTTCGCATTCTCACAGGGTCAAATTGTTTGGCGCAAGCAGCGACCCTGCCAGCCTGTTCAAAATTCAACCGCAACGCCCCAATTTCTGTTTCGCATCCGGCGAAATTGAGCCCCCGGTTCACCTGAACCATTTCCCTCTTCTGCAGGCAAGGGCGCCGCAAAACCCCTGTTCCACATCGGAATGGCAAAGGGTATCAGCACCATCGCGACGTGGCGCGCGTCAGGTTCTCGTAGAAAGATGGTGGAGAGATCCCGCAGCGAAGAACTATGAATCGCCCGATAGCACTCTTGTTGGCAATGCTTGCAACCGCCGCGACGGCGTTCGCATCGCAGGAAAAGCTGATCGCCCTGACCTTCGACGATGGCCCGCGGCCCTACGTGCTGCTGGGTGCGCCGGCGAGCGCGGAGAAGCCCACGCCCAGCCTGCTTGACTTGCTCGACCGGGACCAGGTGAAAGCGACGTTCTTCGTCATGGGCTGGCGCCTGACGCCGGGCAGCTACGGCGATCGTCGTGAGCCGAGAATTGACAAGACCTGCCTGGATGCGGCTCGCGAGGCGTTTCGCCGCGGCAACGAAATCGAGAATCACACCTACAGCCATGTGCAGCTGCGGCTGCTGGAGAAGCAGAAGGGCGAGAGCGGAGCCATCGCCGACGTGGACAAGGGCGCGCAGATGGTGAAGTCGGTGACCGGCAAGACTCCGCTGTATCTGCGTCCGCCGGACTGGATCATGACGCCGGAGCTGGCGCGTGATCTGGAGACACGCGGCTACCACATCCTGACCATTTCGTCGGCCCTGCCGGCAGACCTGCGCGACGTGAATTCGCTGGATTACCTTTGCGCCGGCAAGGCGAGCCAGTGTCCGAAACCCTCGCTGGCCGATGCGGTGATGCGCCAGATCGCTGAGCGCGAGAGGCACGGCGTCACCACCCACATCCTCACCTTCCACGAACTTTCCACCACGTATCCCGCCATCGAGAAGCTGATTCCGGAGCTGAAAGCGCGCGGATACCGCTTCGTGACACTCGAGGAATACATGCGGCTGGTGCGTCCGGCGGCAAATTAAAGGAAGCCGGACTCTCGCTGATCCACGCTCGCCTGCGCCTATAATCGGTGCCACCTGACCGGGGACGGCATGAACCAAACCACGCATGCATCGCTGCTGCTGACCGACCTGTACGAAATCACCATGGCGGCAGCGTTCTTTGAAAGCGGTTTCCATCCCCTGGCCAGCTTTGAACTTTTCGTGCGCCGACTGCCGGCCCAGCGCAGTTATCTGGTCGCCGCCGGACTGGAGCAGGCCCTGGACTTTTTGGAATCGGCTCGCTTTTCCTCTCGGGAGATTGACCTGCTGCGCACCCACCCGTCTTTTAAACACGTAAGCCCTGCCTTCTTTGACTACCTGGGGCAACTGCGTTTCACGGGCGAGGTGTGGGCGGTCCCGGAGGGGACGCCGGTCTTTGGGCTGGAGCCGCTGCTGAGGGTGACCGCCCCCATGATCGAGGCGCAACTGGTGGAGACATTCCTGCTGACCACGATCACCTTCCAGACGTCGATCGCCAGCAAGGCGGCCCGCATCGTCGATGCTGCCCAAGGTCGGCGGGTGGTGGAGTTCGGGGCGCGCCGGGCGCACGGACCGGAGGCCGGGATTCTGGCGGCGCGGGCGGCGTATCTCTCGGGCTTTGCCGGAACCTCGAACGTGGAGGCAGGATTTTGCTTCGGCATACCTACGGCGGGCACCATCGCCCACTCGTACGTCATGGCTATGCCCGATGAGTTGGAGGCCTTTCGCCGCTACTCGCGCATCTTTCCGGAAACCTCGGTGCTGCTGGTGGATACCTATGACACGCTGGCGGCGGTCGACAAGATCATCGCTGCCGGCCTCAGGCCGCAGGGGATTCGCCTGGACAGCGGGAACCTGGTTGAGCTTTCGCAGAAGGCGCGCGTTAGGCTGGACAGCGCCGGGCTGACCGACACCCGCATCTTCGCCAGCGGCGATCTGGATGAGATGACCATCGCCGAACTGATCCGCAACGGCGCGGCCATCGACGCCTTCGGCGTTGGAACAGCGCTGGCTACTTCCAGCGATGCTCCGGCGCTTGGCGGCGTGTACAAGCTGGTGGAGGTGAAGGAAGGAAGCCAGAAGAGTTACCTGGCCAAATTCAGCCCGGACAAGACCACCCATCCAGGCACGAAACAGATTTTTCGCTTTTCGGGGGGCGACGGGCAATATCGGCGGGATCTGATCGCCTGTGCGGGAGAGAAGTATTCCGACGCCGAACCGCTGCTCACCTGCGTGATGAAGGATGGCAAGCGTACGGAGGCCTCGCCTTCGCTGGAGAAGATTCGAGAGCGCTCACGGCGTGAGCTAGCGCGTCTCCCGCGGCGCTATCGCGAGTTGGGGTCGCAGGACGCATACCCCGTCGAATTCAGCGGCGAGTTGGAACGCTTGCTGGAGCGCGTCCGCATTCAGGTGATGCCAGGTGCGGACAGCGCCGAAAACCTTCTAACCACGAAGGGCACGAAGGCTCACTAAGGGAAAGGACAGATGGAAGCCCACGAGCTGAAGGAAGAACTCGAGAGGGTCAAGAGGCCGGAAGAGCGCAAGATCGGCTTGACGATGGCCCTGGTGGCGGTGCTGCTGGCGCTTGCGACCATGCTTGGTCACCGCTCCCACACCGAGGAAGTTCTGATCCAGACCAAAGCCAACGACCAGTGGGCTTATTACCAGGCAAAGAATGTCCGCTCCCACATGTATGAGGCGGACTCGCAGCTGGCAGCTGTAGTGGCCAACGGCGGGAAGCTGGCGGAAGATTTCCATAACCGCGCTGGAGATCAGAAGCGGGATGCCGAGGAGATCCGCAAGAAGGCGGAGGAACTGGAGAACGAAACCGTGGCCGCCTCGCGCAAGGCCAATCAGTTCGATACGGCGGAGATTTTCCTGGAGATCGCCATCGTGCTGTGCTCGATCACCCTGCTCACCGCCAGCCGCGGCTTCTGGCTGTTTTCATTCGCTTTCAGCCTGATCGGGGTAGTCTTCATGGCTCGGGGCCTGATTGGGCGCTGAGGCTGGGATCAGTACCTGCGAGATTTCGTGATCAGCACGGGCTGCGGGCTGGCCAGTCAGCCGTTGCCGTTCCCGACAGAGCTGTTCCGCATGGCCATGCACAGAGCGGCGCCGCCCGCGATCCCCGCGTCAGCTCCGAAATGCGCCTGCAGCAACGGGATCTCGCCCGCGCGCTGGTTCACCGACCAGTTCTGGACGTGCTGTCGAATGTTGCCGTACCAGGGACGCATCAACTCGCTGACGCCGCCGCCGAAGACAACCACCTCGGGCTCCAGCACGTCGATCATGTTGCCGAGCCATACGGTGAGGAAGTCGGCGGTCTCCTGCAGGATCTCCTCGGCCAGGCGGTCTCCCTGACGGTAGGCAGCTCCTACGGTTTCTGCGGAGACATTCTCGATCTTGCCGCCGGCAAGCTCGAGGATCGTGGCTCCGCCAGCGCCGCAATCGGCAACTTTCTCGCGGGCGCGGCGAGCAATCGCGGTGCCGGAAACCAATCCCTCGATGCATCCCGGCTTTCCACACTTGCAGTGCGCGGCACCACGATAGTCGATGGAAATGTGGCCACCTTCAGCCGCGGCGCCGGTGCGGCCGTGATAGATTTGCCCGTTGATGATGATGCCGGTGCCGAAGCCGGTGCCCAGAGTGCCGTAGAGAACGTTGTCGTAGCCCTTGGCGGCGCCCCAGACGACTTCCGCGAGACCGGCGGCGTTGGCGTCGTTGTCGAGGCGCACATCGAGGTGGTAGGCAAGCCGGACCTCCCGAGTCAGCTCGAAATTGCGCCAACTGGGGATGTTGGGAGGGTTAATCACCACTCCGCGCTTAGGGTCCAGGGGGCCGGGTGAAATGATTCCCACCCCTTCGACTTTGAGGCCAGGATTCTGCGCAAAGGTGGAGTCGAGAGCGGCGCGAACGGCGGCGAAGCCCTCCTCGGCGGTGCCGTTCGGGTTCATGGGGGTGCGCGTTTTGAAGATCAGCTCGCCCTGCTCATTCAGAAGACCGGCGGCAACCTTGGTGCCTCCGATATCCACGCCCAGCAGGTAGTGAGACATCTGTCCTCTATCCTCCTCTCCTGCGAAGCGAATCAGGCGGAATATAGGCATCTTGGCCCCGGCTGGCAAGTCTTTGCGGCAAGGGGCCGCGCTGCCCGTTCGCGCCTGGGAGAGCCTGCGGGGCCCCAGGGACAAAATGGCGACTTCCGCGCCGCCGGCGGATCAGATGTTCTCAGCATGTCTCGAGGGCAGGGGTACAGATGTTGTTCGAGGGAAATGAGCGTAAGGAATTAGAGAACAGAATGCGGGCGGAGCACCGGCTGCCGCCGGGCCAGTCGGCCACGCTGAAGTGGCCGGTGCTGCACTACGGATCGATCCCGCACTTCGATCCCGCAACCTGGGACTTCCGCCTCTGGGGACTGGTAGAGAACCCGTTGCGGCTGAGTTGGGCGGAATTCAACGCCCTGCCGAAGACGGCAGTGACCCGCGATTTCCACTGCGTGACCCGCTGGAGCCGCTTCGACAACCACTGGGAGGGCGTGGGCTTTCGCGAAGTCCTGCGGCTGGTCCGGCTGAAGCCGGGCGCAGCGTACGTCCTGGTGCATGCCGAGCAGGGATATACGGCGAATGTCCCGCTGGCCGATCTCGATCGCGACGACGTCCTGTTTGCGACACAGCACGATGGCCAGCCGCTCACGCCCGAGCACGGCTATCCGCTGCGGCTGGTAGTACCGCATCTGTACGGGTGGAAATCGGTGAAGTGGGTGCGCGGGCTGGAATTTGGAGATCGAGATGTGGCCGGCTTCTGGGAGCAAAACGGCTATCACATGCACGGCGACCCGTGGAAGGAGCAGCGGTTCAGCGGATAAACTGCCAACCACGGCTGGCGTGGAGCAGGAACCAGCTCGCCAACCCTCAGCCTTCGCGCGATCCAGAAAGTTGGCGTCCGGCGAGCGCGTCATCCTTCGGGCTCGGAAAAACATCTTTCAGGCGACAGGCCCTCCTTCGATCAACCCCACGTTCAGCGCGCACGCAATCCTTGGGGCGGGCGATCATGGCTTCCACACCCGCTGCAGTGCCAGCGGCACCTTGGTGGGGCTCAGGGTAATGGTCAGCGATTGCGGCGATCGCGGACTGAGCCTGCGTTCGGCGATGGTGTAGCCGGTGACCTCGACGCGCAACAGATAATCGCGGCTGGTCACGTAGAAGGTGTAGTCACTCCCCTGAGTTCTGGAGCGGGCGATCACTTCTCCAGTCGCGGGATCGAGCAGGGTGTAAACCGCGTCGGAAACAGGCTTGCGGTCCTGGGTGGAGAGATGGACATCCACCTTGAACTGAGGGAGGGCGCGGGCGGGGGCTTGCGCGTAAACCACGGGAAGCGCGAGGTGCTGCTCGAGCCATCCTACGGGCGCGGGCGACAAGGTGGGCGGCTGGGTCGGGCTGGTGTCCAGGTTGGGGGGAGCCTTGAAGGGGACCATCGCCATAATGATGGAGAGGACGCTGGCGCCGCTGTAAAAGGCCTTGACGTTGGTGTCAGCGGCGAAGATGAAACACAAGGCGATCGCGAACCCCACCAGCAAACCCACCACGATGATGGGGTGCGACGGAATGTTTAATACCGTGCGCAACATGCGGTCGATCTCAAGGACGGCCGAGGCGTGTTCCTTCTGGATGAGGTCGGCCAGAGAGGCCAAGGTTCCGCCGACCGCGCCGGACAGGCCGAGGTAGAGCTTCTGTTTGGGGGTGAGGTTGCGAATGGTCTCGCGAGCGGACGAGAGCAGGGCTCGAGTTGACATGGAACACCTCCGCGGAGAAATGGATTGAGATGGCCCGGGGGAGGTTGAGGACGACTCTACTGCCGGTTTCTTGTGGCCGCGGAGGAATCTGCCGCGATTCCGGAAAATGGGAATTGGGGGGGCGGAGCGCCCAGCGGAGGCCTGCGCCGAAGCGCGCGGAAGCATCATCACGTTGCAGGGTGCGGTTCCTCACCGCTTGCCGGGTCAAATGATTCGAGAATCTCCCTAGCTCCCCGATCAGCGCCAGCCAGGTTGGCCGCAGGAGGCGCCTATGCGCACTGGAGTGCTTCCCACCCTCAAGTTGTCATTTGACGCGGTTTTCTACTACGCCCGGGACATGGAGCGGGCGATTGAGTTCTACCGCGACACGCTGGGATTCCGGCTCGTGTCTCGCGACGCGGTGTCGCGCTTCGACCTCGACGGAGTGCTGTTCGAGATCGTGCCCTCGCCGCAGCCGCTTTCGGGGACGGGCAATGCCCGGCTGTGTCTGCGGGTGAACGATATCTACGATGCCGTTGCCGCCCTGAAAGGAAAGGGAGTGGTGACCAGCGAGGTGAAGCGCAAACCCGGGGGATTGCTGGCGTCGTTCAACGATCCGGATGGGAATGAGCTTTGCCTATGGCAGTACACGAAGGAGTGACGAGCCGATCAGGAACCTGGCGGAGAGGGAGGGATTCGAGGCCAGTTCCCCGGGACTGATTTAGGGACCCAGCCGTCAGGAACTCGCCGCGAGCGAATAGGGATCTGCAGAGCCAGACATCCGGTCCTACTGGTCACGGCTAGCCTTCGGAGACCTGATGCGGAAGGCCCGGAGTTCAGGTTCGTGTTTCGGCTGGATCGTGGTCTCCTCCGCTTCGACGATGCGCCACACGCGTTCGTGAAGCTCAGGACTGATGAGGACTTCGCCCCCAGCCGCGCCGGCGCAGTACCGGGAGGTCCGGTTGACGACGTCGCCAATCACTGTGTATTCCATGCGATTGTCAGTGCCGACAAACCCCTGGATGACCTCGCCACAGTGTACCCCGATACCAATTTCGCCCGTGGGCACGCCCCGAGCCTTGCGCGACGCGTTCAGATTGGGCATCGCCGCCTGCATTTCCAGGGCGGCCCGTATGGCTTGTTCATGGTGCACCGGATCCCGTTCAACCGTACCGAAGACCGCCAGGATGCCGTCGCCTATAAACTTATCGATGGTTCCATGGTTCGCAAAGATGATCGGCACCAGGCAGCCGAAATAGTCGTTCAGGGTCTCCACGACGTCGTCGGGTTCCATGTCGGCAACCATCCTGGTGAAACCACGGATGTCAGAGCAAAGCAGGGTAACTTCGTTCCGCTCCCCGCCCAGACGCAATCGCCCCCGATGCGCCAGCAGGCGCTCGGCGACGGCGGGAGAAAACTGTCGAAGGAGATTCGCCATGGTGGCCGATTCCTGCTTCAGCTTCTCCTGGAGCTGGTGGGTTGCCACCGCCATGGCAGCATACTGCGCCACCACCACCGTCACTCGCAGGTCATCTTCGGTAAACACCGTGTCTGACTGATGGGAGTCGATGCACAACACTCCGAGAGTCTCATCCTGCCATATTAGAGGGGCATAAATACTGGCTGCGATGGGGCCGGCCAAATGGCTGCCGTCGCTGCTTTCCTCTGTACTTCGCTTCCAGATGAAAGGCTTGCGTGCGTTCACGGCGCGCCGGGCTAGAATCTCGCTTACCGAGCAGACCCCGGCAGCGCGATAGGCTTTCAGCAGAAGACTATCGGTTTTGAGTTCGCGAAGGACCACACCCCAGCTTTGTCCGTTGGGAATCAACTCCACTAAACGGTCCACGATGAGACGCAGCAGGGCTTCCAAATCGGTCTTGCCTGCAAATCGAAGTGGAAGATCGCAAAGTACCTTGAGGCGCTGCGCGGCCTGTTCTTTTGCTGCTTCGATGGACACCCGCGCCGGCTCTTTCGCCTCCGTTGAAATGCCTCCGGAGAGGGATGCGGTCGTCTGGTTGCCCGATCCCGCCATAGCCGCGAATGCATCCAGAATACTGCCGGCCACATCTCCAGCCACCGATATGCCGCTCGGACGCTCGGGGGGGCGTGTTTCCGGGAGGAGGACCGTCCCCTGCTCCAGATAGTTCGTCTTCATCGCGTACAGGACGCCGGGGGTTTCCAGGCGGAGGGTCGTCTCGCCAACCGAGATCACGTCTCCTATGCGGCATTGGCATTTTCCCTTGCCCTTGATCTCGGCGCCGTTGAGCTGCGTGCCCCGTGTGCTGCTAAGGTCTTCGATCCAGTAGACGCCGCCTTCCTCCCAGATCCGCCCATGCACCCGTGAGACCTTCTGATCAGGAGAAAGATTAAGAAAAACGGCCGAGTCATCCTTGCCGCGCCCGAACACGATCTCGGTGTCTGATGTTTCCCGGATTCTCTCGCTACCGCAATAGGAAGCTATGATTCGCATGTGTAACTTGCAACCGCCGACTGCAGGTTCGGCCTGCGGTTCTAAAAAGTCCGGTTCAGGCGGAAATTATGCCCCTACCGCGCGGGTGTCAAGTTCTGACGGGGGAACCGGGTCCAGGATTCCCGCCTGCCCGCCTCGGGCAAAAAGCCCTTGACACCATCAATAACAGGGGCGCAGAATTCGCGCCACTTCTGTTTATACGCTCCCTCGGAAGTGTATGGCGTCGTGGACTCGGGCAACCGAGAAGCATGTGTAGTTTGGCAGGATGGCCGCCTCCGCTGCTGCGAGCTGAACCTACCCGCGTTCGAGCATGCCCTGCTTTGGGGGTTCAGATGAAGCCTATGCGCCTGTTAGCAGTCTTGTGCCTTTGCCTACCACTGCCGATCGCCGGACAGGAGATTGGCACGGTTACGCTTGCAGAAAAAACCTTGACCATAATTCGAGGCGCGACGGTCCTGCATGCAGCGGAAGGCGTGCGGCTGCGTCCAGGAGACATTCTCGAGAGCGGGGGAGTGGGATTTGTGCAGCTGGAACTTGCCGGTGGAACGGTGGTCGCACTCGGGCCTTCCACCCACATGATGATTCTTGCCCAGCGACCCAAAACCTTACCGGAGTTGGTCCTCATGAAGGGATGGCTAAAGGGCGAGACTGCTCCCGGTCCTGACACCTACTGCTACGCCAGCCCGCAGCTGGCAGCCACCAACCGCGAGGGCGCGGTCGTGCTGCAGGCGAGTGGCGACAAGACCGAGATCTTTGTTGAATCTGGAGCGGCGAACATCAGCAAGGTGAGTTCCGATGGCACGCTGGCTTCTCCGGTGACGGCTAAGGCGGGCCAGTTCTTCTCACGGCAGGGAGCAAAGGAGGTCGCTATCAGCCCGCGGCCGGATCCGCACTTTGTTGAAGGCATGCCGGGTCCCTTCCGCGACACCCTGCCATCTCGCCTGTCCAGATTCCCGAACGCTGTTGAACCCCAAGCTGAGCATGAAGTGACCTACTCCGAAATCCAGCCGTGGTTGCGTATAAACCGGACTTGGCGTAAAGGATTCGTAGAGCGTTTCAGGCCCCGCCTCAAAGACCCAGCATTCCGTACCCAATTGGACGCCCATCTTAGGGACCATCCCGAGTGGCGTCCCATCTTGCACCCCGAGAACGAGGATGCGAAAACGATGCCAGCGGGAACGGAAACTCCGGTTCCCGAGCCCAGGAGGTAAGCGCAATGAAACTGATCGTAAAATTCAACCTCGTTTTGTTGCTGGTGTTTGCGATCGGCTTCCTCGCCATAGGATATGTGGCCAACCGTTTGTTGCGGCGAAACGCTGCTCAGGAAGTGCTGGAGAACGCCCGCATCATGATGGAAGCCGCCTTGGCGGTGCGCACCTACACCAATACGCAGATCAAGCCTCTGCTCGATACGCAAATGAAGTACACGTTTCTGCCCCAGTCAGTGCCCGCCTACTCGGCCAACGAGTACTTCGCTCAACTGCGAAAAAAGTATCCCGATTACTCCTACAAGGAAGCCACTCTCAATCCTACAAATCTGATTAACCGTGCGACGGACTGGGAGGCGGACATCGTCCGGTACTTCCGTCAGTCTCCTGATCAGACCGAACTCATCGGGGAGCGCGATTCGCCCAATGGCAGGGTTCTTTACATCGCGCGTCCCATGAAGATCAAGGATAGCCGCTGCCTGTTCTGCCATGACACTCCCGAGAACGCCCCCCGAACCCTGGTGGAGCGATACGGGAGTGCCAATGGATTCGGCTGGAAATTGAATGACATTCTGACGGCGCAGATCGTGTCAGCGCCCATGCAACTGCCTGTCCAGCGCGCGAAATCCGCCTTCGCCGGATTCATGCTTTCCGTAGGCTTGGTTTTTGTGCTGGGCGCTCTCGCGCTTAACGGCATGCTCATCGTCTTCGTGACCCGCCCGGTAAACAAACTGGCGAAAATCGCCGATGACGTCAGCCTGGGAAAGATGGATGTGCCCGAGTATCAGGCATCCGGCAGTGACGAGATCGCGAACCTATCGAGATCCTTCAGCCGTATGCGCAAGAGCGTGGCGCAGGCGATCAAGATGTTGCAGGTTTGATTACGAGCAGCGGCGGCAGTAAGTAGCCGGCGTTACGAGAGCTTAGGAATCTCGAATACCGGCATCCTTAAGGAACCCAGCTCGCTCCGCTTTGCTGTCGAGATGTCCGGCGAGCAGCAGATAGAATGCGCGCTCGGTATCCGCGCGCACGGCAGCTCGATTTGCCAGAACTCGGGAAATCGGGCCAATATAATAGGCCAGCTGGCCGATTGCCCGCTCGATAACCTCAGGCGTGACCGCAGGCGAACGCGCAGCCTCCGCTGAACCTTCTGGAGTTGCCGCCGGCAAGGGTTCGGGTTCTGGCGGTAATTGAGTCTTGTGGATCCGGCTCACGACTGCACTTTTGCCGGCCATAAAGGCCCGCCGGTCAGTCTCCCTTTCAAGATTCGTAGCAATCATCTTGTAGAGCTCATCCGGATCGGTCGTCCTGGAGGCGGCCTTCTTGACGATGACCCCGGCCAGAGGACCGATGAAGGTGGCGAGCTGGTTCTCCACGATTCGCAGACTTTCGTTTTGCCAGGCTGCCTCCTCGTGACTCGAGGAGGGAACAGCCGCCGGCGGTGGGGCCTGCTGCTGGGAGACCTCTTGGGCCTCAACCGCGGAAGCATCGTCCGCGGCGATGGGAGGCCCCTCGAACACGGCGTACTCCTTAGCCGGACTCTGCGGTTGCGAGGGTGTCAGCGCCGCCGGTGTTTGCGTAGACCCGCCTTTGCGCGCTGCCTCAATCTCATCCGCAACCTTATAGAGCCGAGGGTCAAGTGCGTGGAAGGTCTCACTCTTGATGATTTTGTCGAGAGCCGTGGCCGCACTCTCAATTCTGCCTTCCTGGACCAGAGTCCTTATCGTGTCCAGCTGCTCATCCTGCTGCTTTTTCTTTTCCCGCGCCTCACGCTCCACCTCGGCGGCGGTCAGCAATTGGTTGACGCCCGTGTCGGGTCCCAGGGTCTGCAGGGCTTCGCGCGCCATCTCTTTGGCTTCGCTAAGTTGTCCGCGATTGATCTTGACTTTAATGTCGCGCAAGCGCTGCTCGATGAGTTGCCGGACGCGATCCTTCCTCTCCCGGCTTTGCGCCTGCTCCAGCAGAATGGTCAGATCCTTGTTGCCCGGGAAGGACTCGAGCTCGAGCCGAGCTGCGGCCGCGGCTTCGGCGAAGTTGTCCGACCTGAGCAATGCCTGCACATTGTCCAGCGCTGCCCGCAAGCGCTGCTCACCCTCGGCTTGAGACTGTTGAACGCGGGCAAACTCCAGCAACCGCGTCAGGTCGGCATCGCCGGGGAACTCGCGGAGCAGATCCTCTGCACGTGCTATCACCTCGGGATAGGCTTTCTCGCTCGCCAGCTTTTTCAGCACTTTCCATTCACGCTCCAGCGTTTCGGACTTGGCCTGCTTCTCCTGTTCACGCTGGATGAGGGTGCGAAGCTTGAGGACCGATGAGTCCCCAGGCGCTCCTACCAGCAATGGATCGAGAAGCGCCAAAGCATCAGCAAAGCGCTGGGCGGCGAGAAGATCCTTGGCGGCCGCAACTTTCTGCTTTCGATCGTGCTCCTCCTGGGCCTCACGTGCGGTGTCCAGTAGTCTTCCGACTTCGTCGTCCTGCGGCAGTTCCTGCTGAAGCGTCGTCAGCAAGGTGAGGCACGCCGCATACTCTCGTGCGGACAACAGCTTCCGCGCCTCGGCCAACTTTTCTCGCTTGTTCTGCTCGGTCCAGTCGCGGTGCGCGGTTTCCCGCAGGCGGACAATTTCGGAATCGCCGGAAAACTCCTCCTGCAGCGCATTGAGCAGTGAGATGCCCTCCTGGTATCTGCGTGCCCGCAGGGACTTGCGGGCCTCCGCCAGTTTCTGCTGCTTGTCCCTTTCGGCTTGATCTTGACGAGCAGTCGCCAGCAACCGGCCCATCTCCTCCTCATCGGAGAATTCCCGCTGAAGCTCCGTCAGCAAGGCGATACATTCGCGGTAATGCCGCGAGGCCAGCAATTTCCGTGCTTCGGTAAGTGCATCCCGCTTTTTTTGTTCGGCCTGATCCTGACGGGCGGTCGCCAACAGACGGGCGATCTCATCTTCGTCAGGGAATTCTTGCTGCAACTGCATCAGCAGGGTGATGCCATCGCCGTAGTGCCGCCCTGCCAGCAGAGCGCGTGCTTCCGCCAGCTTCCCCTCCTTCTTCTGTTCCGCTTGATCCTCGCGAGCCGCGTCCAGCAACCTGGGAATCTCTGCGTCGTCGGGGAATTCCTGCTCGAGCTTGGCCAGCAAGGCGAAGCAGTCGTCGTAGCGGCGCGAAGCCAGCAGGGTGCGAGCTTCGGCCAGCCTGTCCTGCTTGAACTGTTCCGTCTGATCCTCGCGAGCCGTGTCCAACAGCCTGGGGATTTCTGCTTCGGTGGGAAATTCCTGGTGCAACTTCGTCAGCAAGGAGATGCAATCGCCATAGCGGCGCGAAGCCAGCAGAGTGCGAGCTTCGGCCAGCCTGTCCTGTTTGAGCTGTTCCGTCTGATCCTCGCGAGCCGTGTCCAGCAACCTGGGGATCTCGGTTTCGTTGGGAAATTCCCGGTGCAGCTTCGTCAGCAAGGCGATGCAATCGCCATAGCGCCGCCCTGCCAGCAGGCTGCGGGCCTCCGCCAGCTTCCCCTGCTTGTTTTGCTCCGCCTGGTCTTCGCGAGCCGTCTCCAGCAACCTTGGGATCTCCGCTTCATTAGGGAATTCCTGCTGGAGATTGGTAAGCAGATCGATGCAGTCCTGAAATTGCTGCCGGGTCCACAAGAGACGGGCTTGCTGCCATCCTTCGGCAAATTGCGAGTGCTTTTGGCGGCGCGCCTTCTCATCCGCCACCTGCTGCAACAGGATGGGCAACTCCCGATTGGACGGGTCCGCCTGTTGCACCTGTGCTAGCAATGATTCCGCTTCCTCCGGTGCACCTTCGATCACGTGCTGCTTGGCGTCTCGCAGCCAATCATTGACAAGCCGTATGCGGCGGACCTCCTTCTGGATTTCCTCCTGCAATTCCAGGGCGGGATTGAAACGGGAATCTAGATGGAGCGCATTCTCCGCCTCGGCCTTCGCCTCCTGGAGCTTTCCTTCCTGCAGCAGGGAACGACCCTTCACCACGTGCTGTTGAGCCTTGGGCTGGATCGCAACCCGCTTCAACTCGAGGTTGACTATTTCCGAGAGTGCTCTGGCGTGGAGATTGGTGGAATCGATCTGCAGAACCTGGCGCAAGACCTCATGGGCCTGGGTGAATTCCCCCTTCTCGGTCAGCTGGGCACCCTGCTCGATCATGCCGGAAACCGTTTCCGCTTGCATGCGCTGCCGGATGGGGTCGAGCTCCAGCAGCACATCTTCCATGGTTTGGAAGCGTTCCGCGTCTGTCTTCCTTAACATGCGGTGGATAGCAGCCTGGAGGTCGAGCGGGCAATCGGGAACCAACTCGCCGATGAGAGGCGGTTCCTGCAGGCAGATGCTCTGCATCAAGGCAGCGGGAGATTTTCCGGAGAAGGGCCGTTGATAGGACAGCAGTTCGTAGCACAGAACTCCGAATGACCAGATATCACAACGCTCGGTGGCGTGTTCCCCGCGGAACATCTCGGGGGCCATATAGGAAAAGGTACCGATCAAGGTGCCGGTTTGAGTCTTGGAAGTCTCGAGCACTCGGGCGATTCCGAAATCCACCACCTTCACCGTACCCTCTTTGTTCACCATGATGTTGCCGGGTTTGATGTCGCGGTGGATGATGCCCCGTTTGTGGGCATAATCGAAGGCTCGGCAAGCTTGTACCGCATAAAGCAGCTTCAGGGATAGAGGCAGGGGGGTGCGTCGCGCGACGAAATCCTCCAGGGTCCGGCCATCCACCAATTCCATCGCGATGAATGGAGTTCCCCCCTCGTCGCCCATGTCATAGATGGTGATGATATTCGGATGGAGCAGGGAACCGGCGGATTGGGCTTCCCGGTAGAAGCGCTGCAACAGGTCGGGGTTGCCGGCAACGCTCGTGGACATTACCTTCAGGGCCACACGGCGGTTGATGACCGGATCCCAGGCCTGGTACACCAGCCCGAACGCACCCCGGCCCAACTCCCCCTGTAGCTCGTACTTTCCCAGCTTTTTCAGCCCACACCCCCACTGCCGTGGACCCTGCAGATGGGTAAGAGTCCTCTATGTTGGAGCGCAATAAATGGGTCTCTCGAATGGGGCGCCGAAGGGTGTAATCTGTTTCCGACACCATCGCCCTCTGCTGACCACCCAGCAAGAAGGCACCAGCGGCGGCAGCTAGCCTATGTGAAAAACTAGAGGAAAACCCACCCCTCCAGTGCGATAATACCCCCAAACCCAACAAGACTGTCAATCACTCAATTGGGTTACCTGGCCTGTTTAGCCTGAGGGAAGTAACTCTGCGCTGACGGCGGAGAATCCAGGAAGAAGGCCGACGCCGAACCAGAATCCGCAACGAGGCACCTCTGAGTTCCAGCAAGGCTTAGGGTACGGTAATCAGAAATACGTTTAGCCAGGCGCAAGCGGCCCAAAGCTTCAATTCCATCCGGCTAAAGAAGTTCACTTTCCCCTTTGTTTGCTAGCTTGCGCACCCGGATACATCACCTCATGTGCCGAAAGGGTAGCAGCAATGACGAGCGATGTGCTGATCATGGGTGGAGGGGCAACAGGGCAGCTTGCCGCGGCTTACTTACAGCAGAGCTTCCCAGCATTGAGGATTGCCGTAGTCGAGGGTCCGCATAAGAATCGTCCTATCGTCGGTGAGTCTTTCGTCGAACTTACGATCGATTTTCTCCTGGAGCTGGGACTGGGACCCTACCTCGTAGAAAACCACTACCCAAAATATGGGCTCACCTACTACTACAAGTTGGACATCGAAAACCCCGCGGACCGCACCTACGTTGTAGATGAGGCACCGACGGTCCCTCCCCAGCTCTCTTTCCAGGTGAACCGCTTCACTCTCGACGAAGAAGTGCGGCGCCGGAACTGCCTAAATGGAGTCCAGATGATCGAAGGTACGGTGGTGGGAGCCGACCTCGCACACGACGATGGGGAGCTTCATGCGGTGACTGTGGAGGATCCTGGGAGGCAGAAACACGCGACGCGTGCGCGCTGGTTGATCGATGCGACGGGACGTAATCGGGTACTGGCCAAGCTGCTCAACCTGCAAGAAAAGGTGAAGGAGCAAAAAAATGTTTTCTGGTTTCGGCTTGCCAATTTCGATGCTGAGATTCTGAGCCATATCAATGCAATCAAGAAGCAGAACCGGGCGTTTGTTCCCTACTTCGCGACCCATCACTTCTTTGGAAGAGGCAATTGGATCTGGTGCATACCAATGCGCTCACCTGAGAACACGCCGTTCATCAGTATTGGAATCACCTATCGTCAGGATCAGTATCCTTATGGCAACGTGCGCACCATGGAGCAGTTCCTGGATTGCGTAGGGCGGGAGCATCAGGTGATTGTGGATCTTGTGCGCAGCGGTACAGTGGTGGATACGAATGTCTATGCTTCGTACATGTGGGAGTGCCGCCAGCGCTATTCACCGGACCGCTGGTACATCATCGGAGACGCAGGCGACACGGTCGATCCGCTCTACAGTGTCGGCATGGCTCTGGGATCGCTTCAGATCCGACAGGTTGCGGCGATGATCCAGCGAGAGCTGGACGGACATGACACGCGCGAGTTTACCCGCGACCTCGATACTGCGTTCACCGCTTTTCAGCGGAGTGTGACACGGGATACAACCCGGCTCTACACGTGCACTGGCGATCCCTATCAGTGCCATCTTCGCGTCCACCTCGTAGTGGCCAAAATGTTCCATCTTGCGGTTCCCCTGATCATGAAGGGTTATCTGTGTGACCCCCTGGGGGCGAAACTCATAAACCGATTCGCCAAGCTGAATACCCTGGAGGAGGACTCCCGGATTTTCCACGACTTGATCCGAGAGGTTGCCAAGAATCCGAAGAACCGAGAAGTGAAAGACTTCATCAAGGTGCAATCGACGGACTCCCTGAACTTTGAGTTCTTCGAGTATCAACGTGAGGAAGAGATCCCCGACTCCCTTGTTCGTCTCGTATTCGGCCTCGCACGTCTGCGGCTCGACCTTCTCAGGAAGCTGGGATGGCGCGGCTTCACGAACACTCAACAGCTAGGAGCGTTGTTCAAGGACCTTGGACGCGGCATCTTTCTGAAAGCATTCTTTTCGCACAGAAATCTGCGCCAGAGCAGGATGGTGCGCATGCTTATCCCCATCCGTGAGCCCGTGGCCGACTCCCGCCAGATGGCGCAAGGAACCCCACAGCCGGTCAAAACCTCATTGTCTTGATGGTGCCCATGGCCTGGGCGAGATCGATGCTGGCCGAGGTATATTCGAACTGGGCGGCGGTGTGATCGTTGCGCGCATTTTCCAAGCGTTCCTGCGCGTCGACCACCTGGGTGTTGTTTGCCAGCCCTGCTTCAAAAAGTCGGCGCGCCCGCGCCAGTTCATCTTCGGCCAAAGTCATAGCTTTTTGCGTGACCCGGAGTTGGCTCTGAGCGGAAGCTAATGAGGCGAGCGCTTGCCGCACCTCCAACTCCACCCGGTTCCTCAATTCCTTCTGCCGGATTTCTTGCTGGCGCATTGCCGAGTGGGCCTGGGCACGCTCGGCATCAATCCGGCTGTCAAAAAGAGGAAGAATCACTTGAGCGCCGCCGATATGCGTCTGGACCCCGTTCAGGACGCCCCAATCGGCGTAGCCGTGAATCGAGGGCAAGCGGTCCAATTGGGCTGCGCTGTGATTCAGCCGCGCCGTTTTCAGCCGCTGCTCCTCCAGGGCGAAGTCTGACCTTGTCTTAAGAGCCACCTGCACCGCGTCTTCGGCAGTTGGGCTTTCTGTGGAGTTGGGCCCCAGTTGCCCGCCAAGGTGCAAACGGGTGCTCCAGTCAATGTTGAGGACATTGATCAGGTCCAGATCTGCCCGAATGAGCGCGGTCTGTGCGGCGAGCAATTTCTGCTGATTGCGCGAGACACTCAGCTCGGCGCGAGTGACGTCGAGCCCCGTCGCCTCGCCTTGGCCTTCTCGCCGGTGGGTGATATCCAGCAGGCTTTCGGCGAGGGCCAGGTTCGCCTTGGAGGTTTCAACGTCAGCGCTGGCCCGCAGGGCGGAGGCATAGAGGCGCGCGACCGAGCCGGCCACCGTCTCAGTGGTGCTGTTCCTTTCGTCCTCAGCCACATGAACATCGGAACGGGCGGCCTGAGTACGGCGCCAGATCCCGAGATTAAAGACGTTCCACTCTAATCTGGGGCGTACGTCAAACGTCCAAAACGGGCCTACTACCGTCTCAAAGGTGAAGCCTGGGACCTCGGGAAAGCGTATTCCCAGGGCGGAGACGTTGACCGTCTGGTTTTGCTCGGTGAGGGTCCCGTCGATCCTGGGCAACAGGTCGGAGCGGACCTGGGCGTAGTGCGATTTAGCGAACTTAATGGATTCCTGGGCCAATTGGACTTTGGTATTTCCGTTAGCGGCGAGGGCTATCTCAATCGCCTTCTCCAGGCTGAGCTCCATAGGGGGGGTATTGGCTGGTGGCGACTGGGCCCAGAGTATGCTTCCGCAGACCAGAAGCAGGGCGCAAAAACGACGCAAAGTGGGCATTGTGGTTCCTTCAAATCGGTGTAATATACACCTCCCCGCCTTTTGTCGCTGGCAGAATTCCTAATCCCTGGGCCCTGGGGCCCTGACGCATTCATAACGTCTTGGGTTATGGGGGGAAGCCAATGCGGCGAATGTTGTTGGCAGTTTCGCTCTTCGCTCTGACCTTTTGCGTAGCGGCCGTCTATTCTCTGCGCACCAATGCTGCCGCTGCGCGACGAGTGCCGAACACGGTGCTGGCAGAAGCCCGCGGTGTCGATGCGCGGCAGGAAGCCGAACCGGTGCGCATGGCACAAAACACCGCAAGTCTAGCTAACTCAGCTCCCCGAGCAGGATCAGCCTCCGGGGCTACGAAGAACGGCGCGGTGGGTTGTCTGGGCCGTATCGAGCCAACCGATGGTGTGCTGAAGATGACGGGTGGCTATCTGGACGGCCGGCCGCAGCGCGTAAGCGAATTAGACGTCAAAGAAGGTGACCAGGTGCGCGCCGGCCAGTTGCTGGTGGTGCTAGACGGGAAAGATCAATTAGAAACGGCGGTGCATCTGGCGGATGCGCGAGTGGACTTGGCACGCACGCGATTGGCGCAAGTGAAGGCCGGCTCCAGACCTTCCGACATTGCCGCTCAAAAAGCCCAGGTCGCCGAACTCAAGGCTTCCCTTCAGAATGCGCGCACCGAGTATCAGCGTTACCAGCGCTTGCATGAAAAGACGGATGTTTCGGCGGCGGAACTCGATTCGCGCCGGCTGGCGGTCGAAACCACGGAAGAGAAGCTGCATCAGGCAGAGGAACACCTGAAGAGCATCGCCGAAGTGCGGCAGACTGACGTCGACGTAGCCGAGTCGGAGTTGCGTGTGTCCCAGGCGGAAGCAGCGCACGCTCGCGCCCAGCTCAAGACGGCGATGGTGTATGCGCCTGCGAACGGGCGGATACTGAAGGTTCATGCCTATCCCGGGGAAGAGCCCGGGCCAGATGGATTGCTCGATCTAGGAAAAACCGACGTGATGTATGTCGAGGCGGAAGTGTATGAAACCGACATTGCACGTGTGCGGCCCGGCCAGCGAGCCACGATCACCAGCGACGTCTTTCCCAGCACTCTCTCGGGGGTGGTGGAAAGGGTTGGCTACACTCTGTCCAAGAACACTGTCTTACCGCTAGACCCGGTCGCTTATGCAGACGCCCGAGTGTTCAAGGTTCGCATTCGGTTGGATAACGGGAATGAAGTCGCGGGATTGATCAACAGCAAAGTCAACGTGGTGATCCAGCCATGAGCGCTGCCCTTCCGTTAGCGTGGTTGCAACTGGTGAAGCAAAAGGGACGGCTGTTGGCGGCCGTCGCCGGCATTACCTTTGCGGTGATCCTGGCCATGGTGCAACTCGCCTTCCAGGACGCGCTTTACGTCAGCATCACCCAACTCTATTCGCATTTCAATGCGGATGTGGCGCTTGTCAGCCCGCGCTACCAATGCATCATTTCTACCGCGAGCTTCCCCGAACCGCGGCTCTACCAGGCGCTCGCGCTAGACGGAGTGCAATCCGTGCACTCGCTGTACATGGATATGGCTCAATGGAAGAACCCGGTGGACCATTACGAGCGGCAAATTTTTGTGGTCGGATTCAAGCCCGCCCCGGGCGTATTTGACCTGCCGGTGGTGAACGACAATCTGGCCCAGATTTCAGAGCCCGGGAAGATCCTGTTTGACGAAGCCTCCCGGCCGGAATTCGGACCGGTCGGTAAACTGTTCCGGCAGAATGGATCTGTCTTCAGCGAGCTTTCCAATCGCCAGGTACAGGTAGTTGGCGTGTTTCGGGTGGGCGCCAGCTTCGCCAATGACGGCAATGTCATCACCAGCGACACGAACTTCTTCCGTATTGCATCCTACCGAAAATTCGGGCTCGTACATGTTGGCTTGATTAAACTCAAACCGGGAGTGAATGCCGAAGCAGCCCGTGCCCAGCTGGCATCCATGCTGCCAAACGACGTACTCGTTCTGACGAAGCAGGGCCTGCTTGACCGCGAGATGGCGTACTGGGGCAACAGCCTTCCGATCGGGTTTATCTTTCGGGTTTCGCTGATCATAGGCTTGATCGTGGGGGCGGTTATCGTTTACCAGATTCTGTACAGCGACGTCTCGGAACACCTCTCCGAGTTTGCCACCCTGAAGGCCATCGGCTACTCCGATCGAACGCTGTTCTGGATGGTTCTGCAGGAGTCGATCATTCTCTCGGTCTTTGGGTTCATTCCCGGTGTATTGCTCGCCCTGATTGTGTATCAAATTGCGCGCTCCGCCACCGTGTTACCCATACAGATGACAGTCATGCGCCTGGTAGTGGTTTTCCCACTGACGGTGATCATGTGCGCAGTCTCGGGAGCTCTGGCGGTGCGCAAACTGCGTTACGCCGATCCGGCAGAGATCTTCTAGAGGGTACGAATGGAACCAGTCATCTCCATCAATGATGTGAACCACTACTACGGCAGCGGCGAGCAGCGTCGGCAGATATTGTTCAACATTTCTACTGAGATCCTGCCGGGGGAAATTGTGATTCTGACCGGCCCGTCGGGGTCGGGCAAAACCACGTTGCTCACGCTTTGTGGCGCGTTGCGCTCGGTTCAGGAAGGCAGTCTGACCATTCTGGGGACGGAATTGAACGGCGCAACCAATGACACGCTGGTGCGAACACGGTCGGGCATCGGTTTTATATTTCAGGCTCACAACCTCCTGGGCGCACTGACCGCTCGCCAGAATGTGCAGACATCGTTGGGCATCGATCCCACAGTCTCCGAATCCGATGCTAAGACGCGTTGCACGACCATGCTCAAGGAGGTTGGACTGGGAGAGCGCACTGAGCACTATCCTT
>DATHDM010000114.1:0-6035 GCA_035319065.1 Terriglobales bacterium | reverse complement strand
GGCGGAAGAGCGTTTGCTTGTCGCCAAAGGCGGCATAAAGGCTGGGACGGTTGATGCCCATCGCCTTGGTGAGATCCGATAAGGACGCGCCTTCGTAGCCCTTCCGCCAGAAGACCTCCAGCGCCTTGTCCACGGCCTTCTCGATATCGAAGGAGCGGGGACGTCCCCGCGGCGCCCTGGCCTCGCTTTCCTTTTTCATATCCGCAGTGTACGCCTTTTTATACTCATCGGTAAAAAATTGTTGAACCCGCTCCGACCGCGGGACATCTGTACCGATAGGTAAGAAATAAAAAAAGCAAAACAGGAGGTTCGAGAGTATGGCAAAGCTGGAAGGGAAAGTGGCAGTGGTAACCGGCGCATCGAAGGGGATCGGCGCGGCCATCGCCAAGCAACTGGCGGGGGAGGGCGCGAAGGTGGTGGTCAACTACGCCAGCAGCAAGGAAGGGGCTGACCGCGTGGTCAGCGAGATCGTCAACAAGGGGGGAAAGGCGATTGCGGTTCAGGCCGATATGGCCAAGCCGGCTGACATCGAGCGCCTATTCGGCGAAACCAAGAAGGCCTTCGGCCGGCTGGACATCCTGATCAACAACGCCGGCATTTACGAGTTTTCCCCGCTGGAGGGGATTACCGAGGAGCACTTTTACAAGCATTTCGACCTGAACGTGCTGGGCCTGGTGCTGGCGTCGAGGGAAGCGGCCAAGTACTTCGATTCCAAGGGCGGCAGCATCGTCAACGTGAGCTCAGTGGTCAGCACCATTGCACCGCCCAACACGGCAGTTTATACCGCGACCAAAGGGGCGGTGGATGCAGTGACCAAGACCCTGGCCAACGAGCTCGGAGCGCACAACATTCGCGTGAATGCCATCAATCCGGGCATGATTCTGACGGAGGGCGTGCACGCCGCGGGCATCGATGGAAGCGACTTCCGCAAGGAAGTGGAAGCGAGAACCCCCCTCGGACGCATCGGGCAGCCGGAGGACGTGGCTCCGGCCGCGGTTTTCTTCGCTTCTCCGGATGCATCCTGGATCACGGGCGAGACGCTGGTGATCGCGGGCGGCCTTCGTTAACGAGAAAGATGGCCGCCTGCGGGCGGCCACCGCTTCACCTGAATAACGTCATTGGAAGCGTGTCAGGGCGCGGGGCGAGAAGCGGGTGCGTCTCAAGAACCGTTATAGAATGATAAGCGGTGTCGATCTAGCGTTCGCTCGCCCGCTCCTACCCTGGAGAATTTTCCCAACCGAATATAGACCTGGCGCATCGAATTTCTTGTCTTTCTTCGCCGGACCTTACCCGGCCAACGAATTCGCAACCGCGAAGGCTCTACAGCAATCGAAGGAGAGAAATACTTATGGGCAGGACTGCAACCCAGATGGAAGAACGGCCTACTACGCTCACCGAAACACCCACCGATCTCAGCCACCGCGGCGTAACCGAGATCACCACCGCACTTCGACAAATGCTCGCCGACGTGTTTGCTCTTTACCTGAAGACCAAGAATTTTCACTGGCACATGAGCGGGCAGCATTTTCGCGATTATCACCTGCTGCTCGATGAGCAAGCCGACCAGGTCTTCGCCATGACCGACGAGATCGCGGAGCGGGCGCGCAAGATTGGGGGAACCACGCTGCGCTCCATCAGCGACATCGCGCGGCACCAGCGCCTGAAAGACAACAATGAAGAGTATGTGACGCCCAAGGACATGCTGGCGGAGCTCTCCGCGGACAACCAGCAGCTGACGCGATCCTTGCGCGCGACCCACGAGATATGCGATCAGCACAAGGATGTGGCGAGCGCCAGTCTGATCGAAGTCTGGATCGATCAGACGGAACGCCGAACCTGGTTCCTGTCGCAGATCGTGCGCGACCTCTAAGAGCCGGCGTCCCTGAGGCTTCGGGTGGCACTGCACTTCCGCACATCAACCCAAATTGAAAAGGAGAATATCAATGCCCTATGTAAATGTCGGCAAGGAGAATTCCGGCGACATCGAGCTGTACTACGAGGACCACGGGGCG
The DNA here is from genome assembly GCA_035319065.1 of Terriglobales bacterium. Taxonomy (GTDB): domain Bacteria; phylum Acidobacteriota; class Terriglobia; order Terriglobales; family Acidobacteriaceae; genus DASPRM01. Next base: position 4,023 of record DATHDM010000114.1, on the reverse strand, counting down.
GGCAAGCCCGTGATCCTGATACACGGATATCCCCTCAGCGGGGCTTCCTGGGAGAAGCAGTTGCCGGTCCTGCTGGATGCGGGATATCGCGTCATCACCTATGACCGCCGAGGCTTCGGCAAATCCAGTCAGCCCACCAGCGGCTACAACTACGACACCTTCGCCGAAGACCTGCATAAGCTGGTGACGCATCTCAAGCTGAACAACTTCGCGCTGGTCGGTTTTTCCATGGGCGGGGGTGAAGTGGCCCGCTACATCGGGAAATACGGCTCGAAGGGAGTGACCAAGGCGGTGTTCATCTCCTCGGTTCCTCCCTTTCTGCTGAAGATCGCGGACAACCCGGAAGGCGTGGACGGCAGCGTGTTTGAAGGAATCCAGAAGGCGGTGGCTGCTGACCGCTACGCGTTCTTCGCCGAATTCTTCAAGAACTTTTACAACACCGACGTGCTGCTGGGTAAGCGGGTGAGCGAGCAGACGGTGCAGGCGAGCTGGAATGTGGCGGCCGGCGCTTCCGCCACTGCCAGCCTGGCGTGCGTGCCCACCTGGCACGAGGACTTTCGCGACAACCTGGCGCGTGTGGATGTGCCTGCCCTGGTGATTCACGGCGACGCAGACCGGATCGTGCCCCTGGCAGCCTCGGGTGCGCGGACCGCAAAGCTGGTGAAAGGAGCGCGCCTGGTGGTGGTGAACGAGGGCCCGCACTGCATCAGCTGGACCCACGCTGAGCAGGTGAACCGAGAATTGCTGGACTTTCTGGGGAAGGAGAAAGCGTCAACCCGGAAAGAGGCAGCCGCCTAGGAACTGGATGGTTGCTGGCGCAGGAACGGGGTGCTGGCTCGGCCGGCACCCCGAATTTTTTTGCGGGAGTGGGCAAGAGTGCCGGCAGGCTACTCTTTGTCGTGGGTCACGGGATGCCAGCGGCCGCCATCGTTATTGCGGTACCAGTCGCGCCAGGCGGCGGCATCGTGCGGCAGAGTCTGGCCGGTGATGTCGCGCAGCGCCTGGAAGACCCACTTGTGGGTCTCGGGATCCAGGGAAGCGTCGTCGGCAAAATCGAGCAACCTGGGAACCGCGCTGCGGCGCTGCTTTTCGCTCAGCATGCCCGATTGCGCCAGGCCGCAGGCAGCGCGCTCGCGGATCATGGCGGAGGGATCGTCGTGAAACACGTCCAGCAGGGGAGCGATGGTTTCGTCGGTGCCGAGATAGGCCAAGCCTTCGACCGCCCAGTAGCGGATGTTGATGTTGCCGTCATGGATGGATCCGATCAGGATCTGGGCGGCGCGCTGAGGCTCGACGCCGCGATTGCCGAGCAGGCCGATGTCCCAGAGGGCGTTGGCGCGCGGCCCCTGCTCGCCGGAGCGCGCGTCGGGCTCCAGGCGATCGACGGTGGCGGAGGTTTTCTCCAGATTGCGGGCGGCCAGGTCGATCTCGATGGCGGCGGCGCGGACACGCAGATCGTCGGAGTTCAGAGCGGTTACGAATAGTCCATTGAGGTGATCGTCAAGGGTGATCTGTCCGCGCCATCTGTCCACGCGCGCGGCGATCTCATCATTTGCGCCGCGGTAGTGATTGATGGAGCGCTCCAGCAAGAGCGATGCCTGCGACTGCGGGCTCATCTGATCGAGCACCTCGATTTCGTGCTCCGAGAGCACGTTGGCCGAAGCCCGCTCCGGCTCGCCATGCAGGCTCAGCAGCTGCTCGATCTCCTGCCATGCGGCCCGCGCCGTAGGTGTTTCCAGAAACAGGAACAGCAGGCCCAGCAACACAACGAGGACGGCGATGCTCAGCAATCGGCGCGCGGGCGGGTTGGGACCATCCGGCTGGGGCGGAGCGGGAGTGCCGGCGATATTGGGTGTATTGGGCTGGTTGCTCACAGCCAAAGTGTAGGACGGCTGGCCTGCCGCCAAAACGTGACTATGGTCAGCGTCCTTGCGTTTCGATCCACAACACAACGACTTAGGGACGGCGTGCGGGGAATCGAGGATGAAAATCGGCCGCCGCGCGGTGGATGCGAGGCGGCGCGCACTGTGATGCGCGCCCACGGTAGAGCCGGGCTACCGGCTCAACGTCCGCGTTTCCTTGATTGCGGCGGCGCCTTCGAGGATTGGCAGCAGCAGCGCCAGATGCCGGGCGAGGGTGAATTCGCCGGCACAGCGGGAGGCGCCGGCGCGAAGCCGGGCGTAGCGGTGGTGATCTTCGAGGGCGCGAACGATCGCCTGGGAAAGGGAGTCAGGGCGCGGCGGGTTGGCATCTGCCAGGCAGCCGTTCACGCCTTCCTGCAGCCACTCCGGGATGCCCCCGGTGGCAAAGGCCGCCGTGGGGATGCCGTAGAGGCCAGCCTCCAATCCAACAAGTCCGAACGGCTCCGGCCACAAGCTGGGCATCACGAGAAGATGAGTGCTGGCAAAACAATTCTGCAGGCCGTCTCCGCCCAGCCATCCCGGAAATTCCACCTGGATCGACGGATGCCGCTTGGTGATTGATTGAGCCATCTCCGCCCAGGGCTGGCGAGAGGGTCCCTCGCCGGCAAAGGTCACATGCAAGGTTCGACCGAGACGGGCCTGGGTTTGAGGCAGGGCGTCGAGGAGGAACTGGCCTCCCTTGAGAAAATCCAATCGTCCCAGGAACAGCAGCCGCCAGGGCTTGCCGGCAGCGGGTGGAGGCAGGAGCCTGGGCTCGGAATCCGCTGCGCCGCCGGAGGGACGCCGGGGAAACAGATGGATGGCGTGCCCGAGGATTCCGTGTCGCTCCAGCTCTGCCGCCAGGTAGCGGGAGTTGGTAACGATCGCGCGATAACGCCGCAGGAAACGGTTGCGAGCCGATTGCAGCTCAAACCAGTTCCACATCACCAATGGGCTCAGGCCTCCGCAGCGGTGAGGATAGTAGTGGAGCAGACACTGCCATCCGAACTGGCGGCGGCAGGGACGCGGAACCGGCGCCTTGAAGGTCTTGTCGCCGCTGATGCACGTTCCGTAAAAGTTGTGCATGAAGAACACTGCAGGAGCAACTTCAAGAAGCTCGGACTCCAGCGCGGGATGGACCAGGCCGTGGCAGAAGAGGAGGTCTGGGCGAAATCGCCGCAGCTCGTCGAGGACCTGGCAAAAGCTGGCGCCTTCCGCGATCCAGCAAGGCGAGGCCGGAGGGAGCTGGATTTCGGGGCGCAAGGCGGGAGCGTCGATTTCGCTGAGCAGGCCGACCTGGTGCCCTTGCTGCGCGATGGCCGGGACGATGGCCGAGAGATAGGTCTCGGTTCCGCCGGCCTGGCGGCGATGATGGTTAGCTATGACTAGGCGCACTGCCAGTCACTCTAGTTGCTATTCCCGAGGAAGCACAGTGCGTAGTTAAGTTACAAGCTGGGGAAACTATGAAACAGGTTCCAAGCCTCGACGGCGTGCGTGGCGTCGCCATCCTGTTGGTGTTGCTACTCCACTTTTCTAAGCTAGTGAACTGGTACCCGCAGCAAAAGGCCTTTGCCGTCGGCTGGGTGGGGGTCAACTTGTTTTTTGTTCTTTCCGGGTTCTTGATCACTGGAATTCTGCTTGATGCAAAGGGCGGGCAACGATACTTCAGCAATTTCTACGCTCGCCGGACCCTGCGTATCTTTCCGCTTTACTTTGCGTTTCTAGCCCTGGTCCTCTTGCTGGCGCCGTGGTTTGTATCTTCCCCAATGCTGAGTGCGTTGTACCGCGAGATGCCGTGGTATTTGACTTACCTCTTCAACTGGCGGGCAGCAAGCGGCGGGCCACCGCTCGGACACCTCTGGTCTCTGTCGGTAGAGGAGCAGTTCTACCTGGCTTGGCCGCTGTTAGTTTACATTGCGAGCCGGCGGACCTTGAGAATGATCTGTTCGATCCTGATCGTCGGGAGCTTCGTGTTTCGCGTAGTTGCAGTAGGTTCCGGCTTTCCTAGGTTTGCGTACTTTGCCACGCCGGCCTGCATGGAAGAGTTGGCTTATGGAGCGCTGGGAGCGCTCCTGGTGCGCGAGCCGCGGCGCATCTGGTGGCTTAACCGCGCGCTGGCGAT
>DATHDM010000113.1:0-3490 GCA_035319065.1 Terriglobales bacterium | reverse complement strand
ATTCGTAATCGACAGGTCATCGGTTCAAGTCCGATCGTCGGCTCCATTCTCTGTAGGTGCAATAGTTTCCGTGTGAAGCACCTCTGGCGCTTTCTGTTGTCGATCGTTCTCGCGTCTATGGTGGGGGGGATTTAAGGGATGAAGCGCTCGCGCAAGTCCCTTTGTTATTACGTTTGCTTCAGCTTGGTCGTGTGCTAGAGAGTCCGCTGGATTTCGGTCTATGAAACCCGTCCAAGATCCTGGTCGCCTCAACTGACCATCGCAGGAACGTCCCAATTGACTCATGATCCGGGAGCAAGGTTTCGTTTTGCAGGCGACATCACCGCTACCAGCAACCAAATCCGCGAATGACCCTAGGACTGTTACTTCTTCCAGTATCTGCCTGTGAAAAAAGGGACAAAATAGAATTTTGAGAGAAAGTCAGAGTGTGGCTGTCCGGTCCCAATTGAGGGAGGCAAGAAAAATGAAGGCAGAGAATAGACCGACTAACGCCACGATGATGTTGTGCTGCTTATGCTTCACATTCTTGGCTATGAGCGGGATCTCTCAGGATCAAGCCTCGCAGCAGGGTCAAGGAATTCCGGCATCCGCGCTGACAACCAAGTCCGTGCAGGCAGTCGGCTACGAGGTAGGCTCGGGGAGCACAAAACTCGATTTGAAGGCGACTGAGTTGATGCCCGAGGCGAGTGGGGAAGCAAAAGTCGAGATCAAGTCAAAGGCGGGACGAGCCAATGTGGAAGTTAACGTGAAGGGTCTGAAGCCACCCTCCACATTGGGTGCCGAGTTTCTAACCTACGTCGTCTGGGTGGTTACCCCCGAGGGACGTACTGGCAATACCGGAGAGATTCTCCTCAATAAGAATGGAGACGGCAAACTGAGCGCAACCACGCCAGCTCAAACATTCTCATTGATTGTGACCGCTGAACCCTATTTTGCGGTTCGCGTGCCAAGCGAAATGGTGGTTTTGCAAAGCCAGATTCGAAAGGATACCAGAGGAAAGATCTTTCCCGTCTCCGAGTACAAGCTGATGAGGCGCGCTCAGTACCAGAAGATGGGGAACCCTCTGGCGCTTACTCCCGATCCCAATATTCCGCTCGAAATATACGAAGCGCGTAATGCAGTCGAGGTTGCGAGGTCGCATCTAGCTGACAAATACGCGCCTGAGGTTTTCTCGAAAGCACAAGGCAGCCTGCAGATTATGGAGAACTCAGTCGCAGGCAAGGTAGACAAGAACAAGATCATCTCGAATGCTCGCCAGACTGCCCAGTTTGCTGAAGACGCTCGAGCTCTGTCCGTGCAACGCCAAGAAGCGGAGCGCATAACACAGGAACGTGAGGCAGCCGCCGCGAAGGCTAAGGCCGAGGCTGAGGCCAAGGCAGCCGCGGAAGCTGCGGAAGCTAAACGAAAGGCGGACGAGGCAGCCGCGGAAGCCAAACGCAAAGCGGACGCGGAAATCGCTGCTCAAGAAGCCGCGAGGAAATTGGCCGAAGAACAGAAGATGGCGGCTGAGCGGGAGAAGCAGCAACTGCGCGCCCGTCTGCTTGAGCAGTTCAATCGGGTGCTGCCCACCACAGACACAGCCCGCGGTCTGGTCGTCAACATGGGTGACGTTTTGTTTGATACGGGGAAATCAGACCTCCGGGCCCAAGCGCGTGAGGCTCTTGCCAAACTTTCAGGCATAGTACTCAACTATCCATCGCTTCGCCTCGCAATCGAGGGCTACACTGATTCCACTGGCACCTCCGAGTTCAATCAGATGCTCTCCGAAAAGCGGGCTGCCGCAGTCCGCGATTACCTGGTCAGCCAGGGGTTGGATGCGGGTACTCTATCGGCTCAGGGCTTCGGCATGAATAATCCCGTAGCCGATAACAGTACAGCCCAGGGAAGACAGAAAAACCGGCGGGTCGAGATAGTTGTGTCTGGCGAAGTTATCGGAACTCAGATCGGGACTTGAAAATAGCGGCCGCAGTTTTTGACGGAAATGCGATGTGCCTCGCTGGACTCTGCTAATATTTTGCGCCTCGGGGTTCAGCCAATGCAGGGGGGATTTAAGGGATGAAGCGCTCGCGCAAGTCCCTTTGTTATTACGTTTGCTTCAGCTTGGTCGTGTGCTCGCTGATTGGAGCACATGCTCAGACGGACCCCCTTCCATCCTGGAATGACACTGCACCCAAGAGAGCCGTTATCGGTTTCGTTGAAAAAGTGACAAAGGAAGGAACCCCCGATTTCGTTCCCATCGAACAACGGATCGCCACGTTTGACAACGACGGTACTCTCTGGGTCGAGCAGCCGATGTATGTGCAGCTGGCATTCATTCTCGACCGCGTTAAGCAGCTTGCCCCGAGTCATCCTGAGTGGAAGACGACCCAGCCATTCCAAGGTGTTCTTGACGGTGACGTCAAAGCTGTCGCGGCAACGGGAGAAAGAGGACTGATTCAACTCATGGCGGCTACCCATTCGGGGATGACCGTCGCGCAATTTCAGAAGATCGTTACAGAATGGTTGAGCACCGCTCAGCACCCTAAGTTCAAAAGGCCTTACACGGAATGTATCTACCAGCCAATGGTGGAACTCCTGAGCTATCTGCGGGCCAACGGATTCAAGACCTACATCGTTTCTGGCGGAGGGGTTGAATTTATGCGGCCATGGACGGAAAAGGCATACGGAATCCCACCTGAGCAGGTTATGGGCAGCACGATCAAGACCAAATTCGAGATTGCGAGCGGAAAACCCGAGCTCATACGCTTGCCGGAAATGAACTTCATCGACGACAGAGAGGGCAAGCCTGTCGCGATCAACCAAATCATCGGTCGGCGCCCCATCGCAGCTTTCGGAAACTCCGATGGTGATCAACAGATGCTGGAGTGGACCGCTGCCGGGGATGGACCACGTTTGATGTTGCTAGTCCACCATACGGATGCCGTTCGCGAATATGACTATGATCGGCAATCGAGCTTTGGAAAACTCGACAAGGCTCTCGACGAAGCAAAAGCAAAGGGCTGGATTGTGGTGAACATGAAGGCCGATTGGAATCGAGTGTTTATCTTCGACAAATAACTCATCAGCCGCAGTTTTGTACTCGCTTGGACCAAGGGCCCCCGACGCAAGAACCGTCTTTCCAATAATAAGGATCGCCCGGCTTTTTGCCCCCCTATAGTTATCCCCAATGGTTCATTGACTTGCCTTCCGCTGCGGCCTAATATCCCGCCGCAGCTGTTGATCGGCCGCATGATGTGGGCGCAGTGGGGACAAGGCGCGCCCGTAATCAGCCTGCACAGCTGTCAATGGCCTTTTCCTCGGGTGGACAAGCCCAGTTGCGCGGCAGAAAGATGAAAATCGCAAGCCCCGAGATGGGTCTCGACTCCGTTGCGATGAGTCTTGGAGCCAAAGCCAAACTCCCGCTTTGGGGGTGTGCCTTCCTCCTGGCCTTGGCCAGCTTTGCCGTTACCGCGCTGCTGGCTGCGCTTTCCTGGGCGTGCTATGGCGTGGC
>DATHDM010000112.1:0-4692 GCA_035319065.1 Terriglobales bacterium | reverse complement strand
TCCTTAGGGTGGAGCAAATCCACTGCCGGCGCGGTCACCGCTCCGGTCCTTCTGGTGAAGGCCAAGAAGGTTTCCGATCTGGGACCCTACAAAGGCAAGATTAGAGGCGCAGTTGTGTTGCGTGAACCGGTGGAGTTGCCTTCGCCGAACGAGGTCCCGGAAAACGCCTACGACGCGGTGATCACGCCGGTGCGCGGAGTGCAGTCAGCGCCCGAAGCGGCCTGGGGCGAGCGCAGGCGGCTGCTTAAGGCGATTGCGGCCGAAGGGCCGGCGGCGATTCTCGCCGACAGCGGTAAGACCGACAGCCTGTTCAGCATGACTTCGCTCACCCGTTACCAGCCGTCAGACGCCCCCCTCGCCTTTGTGACCCATGAAGACTACTCCCTCATCTATCGCCTGGCCCAAACAGCTCCGGTGATGATGAAGGTTAGCCTGAACGGCAGCTTCAGCGCGGGCCCGGTGCCGGCCTCGATCACCGTGGCTGAGATTCAAGGCAGCCAGTTTCCTGGCGAGCGGGTCATCATCGGCGCCCACCTCGACTCCTGGGATTTGGGCCAGGGAGCTCTCGACAACGGCACGGGAGCGATGGCGGTCCTCGAGGCTGCCCGGGCGTTGAAGGCCCTGGGCTGGCAACCCAGGCGCACCCTGACCTTCATCCTTTTCACCGGAGAAGAACAGGGCAGTCTTGGCGCCGATCTGTTTCTCAGCAAGCATGCAGCGGAAATCCCCCAAATGGACGCCGTGCTGATCCACGACACCGGTAGCGGCAAGGTCTTCAGCATTGCCCTGGAGGGTCTGTACGAGACTGCTCCACTGCTGAGCGAGATCTATACACCAATGAAGGAGGTCTTCGACCTGGAGCCGCTCAGTACCAGGTATTTTGGGGCATCGGATCACGTGCCCTTTCTCAACAAGGGCGTGCCTGCGTACTTCTGCATCCAGAAGGTGGCGAAGTATGGTGAGGCGCACCACAGCCAGACCGATACCTTCGACAAAGTGATTCCCGACGAAATCAACCAGGGTGCGGCGCTGCTGGCTGCGTGGGCGTGGAACGTCTCGGAGATGCCCCAGTCCCTGCCCCATCACGCCACGACTGCAGAATTTGAGGACTAAGCGAAGTACCAGTCAGGAATCAGAAGCTATCTTATAAATCGGCTCTGAAAGGGCGCGGCTTCAGCCGCGCTGTCCAGAGCCGCATAAGTCCTGGGCTCTAGCCCGTGAGGGAAACGGACGTTTAGCCTGATTCAGCTTCTGGTCGATTGACGCGCATCAATGTTCTGGCCGCTTCAACTGGCTTGACCAATCGCAACCTGAAGCTCCGACAGCGATGCCAGGATTTCGCTTCCGCCGGGCGTGGCTGCCGACCGCAGCCGCCCAAGGATGCCGCGCCGGGCGCGCTCGAACACATCTTCCTGTCCCAGAAGTTGGTAAACGGTGTTGGCCTCGTGTACGAGCGCGACTAGCTCAAAGCCGATTTGCGCGGGATCGTGTTCCAGGCTGATCTGACCCAGGCTTTGCGCGCGCTGTACCTCACCGCGAATCGCCACGTACCATGCTCTCATCAGGCTAACGATCTTTTCCCGCACCGGCCCGGAACGACTGTCGAACTCAGCGGAAACTGCGGCAAAGAAGCAGCCCCCGCGAAATGTGTGCCGTTCGATGCAGGCCAGCCATGCCTCCAGCGTGGCATAGAGCCTGGGTACACCAGGTTCGCATCCCCCTGCCCGGTTCACCACCTCCTGCATGAAGATCTCGCGCGCACTCTCCACCACCGCCAGCTGCAATTCTTCTTTGGAGCCGAAGTGGGAAAACAGTCCGCTCTTGCTCATGCCGAGTTCAGAGGCCAGATGACCGATCGATAGACCTTCCAGCCCGTCGGCCGAAGCGATATCGGCGGCCGAGCGGAGGATATCCTGCCGGGTCTGTTCGCCCCGTGGGGTGGTGTAGTGGCGGCTTGGACGTGCCAGTCTGACCGAACGATCGTGCTTCATGGCCCGATTGTTTGTTCAATTGCCGTAACTGTCTAGAAACTATGTTGATTCCTGCGGGGTAAGACTTGGGGGTAGTCCGGGATGGCGTCCGGGATGGCGTCCTTGCCCGGCGCGCCCCATGGCCTAAAATGACTAAGGCGTGTCGATCCTCACGAGTTCGCACGTCGTACTGATGCCCGGGACATTGGGCACGTCACTTACGGAGCCATAGCATGCGCTACATGTTACTCATCTACACCAACGAACGGGATCGCGAAACCCGTTCCCCCGAGCAAGCCGAGGTGATCAAGAACCAGCACTGGGCAGTCATCGACGAAACCAGCCGGCGCGGCATCCTCAAAGGCGTAGAGCCGCTGCATCCCACCAGCACCGCCACCACAGTGCGCGTGCAGGACGGCCGGGTCCTCGCCACCGATGGCCCCTACGCCGAGACCAAGGAGCAGCTGGCGGGGTACTACATCCTGGACTGCAAGGACCTGGATGAAGCCATCTCCTGGGCTGCCAAAATCCCCACTTCCTGTGGCGGCAGCCGCGGATGCATCGAGGTCCGCCCGATTCAGGATCTTCCGGCGCGCACCTCGGTGAACGCTGAAGCCCAGCCCGCCGTCGGTCTTCATGGCTGACACGCGGGCGGTAATCGAATCGGTGTTCCGTCAGGAATCGGGCCGGATTATCGCCAGCCTAATCCGGCTCTCGGGTTCCTTCGACCTGGCGGAAGAAGCCATGCAGGAGGCCTTTACCGCGGCCCTGACGCATTGGCCGGAGCGGGGAATTCCCCAGAATCCTGGAGCCTGGCTGATGGCTGCGGCGCATCGCAAGCTGATCGACTACGCGCGGCGCGAGAAAACCAGGCGCGAGAAGCAGGATCCCCTGCAGTACGAAACCGAACGCTCCCAGCAGGCAGGAGCCGACGATGCCCTCCTCGATCCCATGACCACCTATCCCGACGATCGCTTGCGATTGATCTTCACCTGCTGCCATCCGGCGCTGAATCAGGAGGCACAGGTTGCCCTGACGCTCAGAACCCTGGGCGGCCTCACCACGGCGGAAATCGCCCGCGCCTTCCTCCTGCCTGAGCCCACCTTGGCGCAGCGAATCGTCCGCGCCAAGGCTAAGATTCGCGATGCCCGCATCCCCTACGAGGTCCCGCCTCTGGCTGCGCTGCCTTCGCGCCTGACTGCCGTGCAGGCGGTCATCTACCTGATCTTTAACGAAGGATATGCCGCCACCACCGGCCAGAACCTGATTCGCGGTGAGCTTTGTGCCGAGGCCATTCGGCTGGGGCGGACCCTTTGCGAGTTGCTGCCCGGCGATTCAGAAAGCCTTGGACTGTGCGCGCTGATGCTCCTCCAGGATTCCCGGCGTGACGCCCGCATCAGCGAAAAGCGAGAGCTGGTCCCCCTGGAGGATCAGGACCGCTCCCGCTGGCACACCGCTCAGATCGAGCAGGGCGTAGCTCTGGTCGAGCGCGCGCTGCGCATGCAGTCCATCGGGCCATACCAGGTGCAGGCCGCGATTGCGGCAGTGCACGCCCAGGCTGCCAGTTCGGCGGAGACTGACTGGGATGAAATCGCCTCCCTCTACGGCATCCTCTACCGCCTCACTCCATCGCCGGTGGTGGCCCTGAATCGCGCGGTGGCCATCGCCATGAGCGCTGGCCTGGAAAAAGGCCCCGCACTGATCGACGATCTCGGCACCTCCGGCGAACTGGAGCGCTACTATCTCTTCCATGCGGCCCGTGCGGACATTTTGCGGCGCCTGGAGCGGCGAGCGGAAGCCGCCGATGCCTACGCCAGCGCCCTGGCTCTGGTGAGCAACGACGTCGAAAGGTCCTACCTCATGCGGCGCCTGGCGCTGGTCACCGAAAAAGCATCCGCGCCCGCGAGCTGACGCCCGCGCCACATTTGCGCAGCGCCCGCCTCCCCGCTACCCTTTTGCCACACAAACAATAGCCGGGAGGCGTCATGACGATGGATCGGGAAGTGAAGACCCTGTTGCTGGTGCTCTCGTTGTTTCTGGGCGTGATCGCGCTCCGCCCTCTGCTTGCGCCACAACCGGTACAAGCGCAAGCCGATAGCTCCAGCCTCTACATCGAGCCCGGAACTACCATGTTGCGCTCGCCCGACGGCAGCACCCAGGTCATGGGAAAAGTTGTTGTCGATCTCAAGAACGGCAAAGTCTGGGGATTTCCGACGCTCAACAACGCTCCTTATCCCGTCGACATGACCAACCCCACTCCGCCCGTATCGAAGCCCATCTATCTCGGCCGCTTCGACTTTGCAGCGATGCACAAGTAGTTCTCCGACGGTGCCTGGGGGCCACGCACTGTCGCAGTAACGAAGCTGGATCGCTGACCGCTTACAGCGATTTTCTCGCCTTTCTCTGCGTGTAGAATCGCGAGGACGACATTCATGGGCGTTTCCCCGGAATCGACACCCGCGCCACGCAGTTTTTCCCAGCGCGTGCTGCGCGCCCTGAGGCCCTCCCACGAGCATTCCGCATTCTCCGCCACCCTGCTGCTGATGACGGCGGTCATGCTCTCGCGCGTCATCGGCTACGTGCGCGAGGCCTACATCGCCTGGGCCTTCGGCGCCGGCCCCCAGACCGACGCCTACGTGGCGGCCTTCACCTTGCCCGACTTCTTGAACTACATTCTGGCGGGCGGCACCGCCTCCATCACCTTCATCGCCATCTACACGCG
>DATHDM010000111.1:0-6313 GCA_035319065.1 Terriglobales bacterium | reverse complement strand
CTGGCACCGAGCGAAAATCGCTCATCGAGAGTGCGGATGGAAGGGTGGCGACAGTGGCGGCTCGGCGGAGAGAGAATCTTGCCCGATAAAAAGCAAGGACGAACCGACTTGACACCGACCGGCCTTCTCATGGAAGGCGTTAGCACTCATTGACCCAGAAAGTGTGCAGGACTCGGCATAGTTGGTGTAATGGCGATGTTACGCCAACAGTGGTTTGGACAGGGATTCAGCCACAAAGCCAGACAGCCTCGGAGCCTTGGGCAGAGGGGCAAGAAATGAAATGTTCCTCCTGCCGTGTGGCCAAATAGAAAAGCCGCCCGGCGACGCAGGGGCGGCTCTTGAACCAGCAGCAGACTTAAGACCTAACTAGCCTCCCGAGCCGCAGGAGCAAACGCCCTTGCCGCTACCCAGGAACTGCACAAACGAGCAGGCATGGCTCAGGAACAAGAGTTCATCTAGCTGCAGAGCAGCGCCAGCGAACTCTTCTTCCGTGGTTACCAGATAGCTGCCATTAGGTGACTGCAGGTGGGTCGCCCACGCGCGGAGACCTTGCCCGATGTTCGGAACCGGGCTGGTGGGATCGCAGTTCTGCCCATTGTCGGAGACGATCTTGATCACGCCGTCGTCCGGAGGCGGCCAGCCGGTCAGCGGATTGTCGGTCAGGTCACGATTCACCGACAGGATCAGCAGTCCGTTGGGGTAATGGGGCAGGAGCAGCACTCGCTCATTTCCTGATTGTCGTCGAACACATAAATGGCGGCGCACACCGTCCCCCGGGCTGAGATCGGCGTTCCTTGTTCCCCAGGATTGATGATGCGGACCGTCTGATCAAGCCTAGCAAGCGAGGACACAGCCGGGGCTCCACTGTTAAGGCGATTGGAGAAGTAGTTGACCCAATACACCTCGCTGATCTCTTGCGCCAGAACGAATGACGAACCGGCAATCAGCAGCAAAGTCAGCGCCACAAAAAGAACCGCTCTTCGCATTAACAACCTCCTCTCTCCCCTGCCATGCGACATGGCAAGTATCAAATTTACTGAAGAGGCTACGCGCGAGTTTGTCCGGAAGTAATTTCTCCATTGGACGTAAATGAAAGGACTAGCATTCCGGGCTAGTAGCGGGCGGCATAGCGACGCCCGGCTTGATTCTTGGACTTGTCCTGCGAGCGAGCAACGATTCGATTGAGAGCATCTCCAATTGCTTCGAATGATCATAGCTGTTGATAACAGGCGTTATCACTCATTGACCCTGAAAGCGTGCAGGACTCGGCATAGTTGGCGTAACGGCGATGTTACGCCGACTACTGCGCTGGCTTTATGACGAGCATCACAGACACTTTTTCGAGTGGGCCCGAGCATCGCGATTTCGCTCCTTGACGAGTTCTGTTAGAGTGCGTGAGCCCCCCACAATCATCAGGAGGATAGGGATGCAGCAGCTGTCGAACAGCGGAGTGAGAGTGTCATGGTTGCATTCATGGTTGCATTCATGTTTGCGCCGGTACGGGGCGCCGCTGCGCATACTGTTGTTGGCGATTCTCCCACTCACGCTTGCCGGACTGACCTCGGCTGCAGCTCAGCAATCACGGCCAAACATCCTGCTCATCGTGGCCGATGACATGGGCTGGTCCGATGCAGGGGTCTACGGCGGCGAGATCTTCACTCCCAATATCAATCGGCTCGCCAATCAGGGATATCAATTCCTGAACTTCCATGTGGGCTCGATGTGCGCGCCGACCCGCAGCATGTTGATGACTGGCGCAGACAATCACGTCGTCGGCATGGGCAACATGATCGAACTGGTTGCCGATAATCAGCGTGGCAAGCCCGGATATGAAGGGCGGTTGAATGGCCGGGCAGTAACCATTGCCACCCTATTGCGCGATGCGGGTTACCACACTTATATGGCCGGCAAATGGCATCTCGGCTACACCAGGGAGAGCCTGCCCGCTTCGCAGGGATTCGAGAATTCCTTCATCCTGGCCGAGGGTGGCGCGGACAACTACGAGAAGAAGTCCTACAGCCCTAAGTACCCCACCCCACCGCACTTCTTTGATGGACTCAAGGAAGCCGAATTGCCCCCCGATTTCTATTCGAGCCAGCATTACACCGACAAGATGATCGGCTGGATCGACGCGAATCTGGCCGACGGCAAACCCTTCTTCGCTTATCTCGCGTATCAGGCCGTGCACATGCCGCTGCAGGTTCCGGACGAGTACACCCGTCGATATTTGTCGATCTATCAGGCGGGCTGGGGCAGTGTGAGGAATGTGCGTTACCAGCGCCAGGTCGAGCTGGGAATTGCGCCCGGTGGATTAAAACTCATAACTCCCGCAATCATTTTAGACTGGAATTCGCTGCCTGAAGACGAACGCCGCATGGATGCCAAGCGCATGGCGGTATACGCGGGGATGCTCGAATACATGGATATGAGCATCGGACGCGTGCTGGAGCACTTGAAACGCAAGGGCACGCTCGATAACACGATCGTTATTTTCATGAGCGATAACGGCGGCGAGGCCCACGAGCTCATGGATCACTTCCCCGATTACTACGCCAAGAATTTCAACTTGACGTACGAGCATCTGGGCCAAAAGGGAAGCTTCGTGGAGTACGGACCGGCCTGGGCCAGCGTTTCCATGACCCCGTTTTCCAGCTTCAAGTCGTCGGCGTCTGAGGGTGGAGTTCGCGCACCTTTCATCATTTCCTATCCTAAGGCTGTACGTATGGGCCAGCGCACCGATGCATTCGCGAGCGTGGTTGATGTTGTTCCCACCCTGCTGCAATTCGCGGACGTGAAGCCATCCTCCAGCTCTCCCCAGCTTGCCGGCCGAAGTATGGTTTCGCTGCTTTCAGGCGTCTCCGATCGGGTCTATGCCAGCGACATTTCGATTTCACAGGAGCTTTCCGGGGGATCTGCCGTCTACCGTGGTGATTACAAGCTGGTGCGCAACATCCCTCCCTATGGCGACCGGAAATGGCACTTGTATAACCTGCACACCGATCCCACGGAATTCAGCGACATCACGGCAACTGAGCCGGAGCGCGTGAAAGCAATGAGTGATGCCTACGCGGAGTACGTGAAGAAAAACGGCGTCATTGAAGTCCCGGACGATTACGACATAGCCGCCCAAGCGATGAAGAACCTGCGCGCTAAACACTAAATCAGCGACGGTCAAAGGAAAGCAAAACGCAATGAAGATCGAGCCAAGGTTTGCTTTATTGGTGCTCCTGGCACTGTCGTTCCCGATGGTCAGCAGCATGGCGCAGACGAACGAATCCCTCAATGACGACAAGCTCCATTTTCAGTTCATGCCGTACCTGATCGTGCCCGGAATAACCGGCGACATCACCGTGAAGAACGTGACCCAATCAGTGAATGCCAGCGCAGGAGACATCTTCAGTCATCTGCAATTCGGCTTCATGGGCCGCGGTGGCCTCAGCTCAACCGCTGGTTCGGCGGCGCAGACATCGCATACACCGGCCTCGGAGGTGCGAACAACGTTGTGGACATCAGCGGGGATCAATGGGTAGTCGAGCTCCTGGGCGGATACAAGCCGAGCGCACGCATCGCGCTGCTGGCAGGAGTCCGATACAACAATATAAGGTCGGGTCTGAAGTTCAAAGGGCCCGCAGGTGCCCGCATCGGTAGCTCAGAAACCTGGTGGGATCCGTTTTTCGGAGTTCAAGGCAACCTCCCACTGGGAAAAAAATTGAATGCCTCCGCGCGCTTCGATCTCGGTGGGTTCGGAGCCGGCTCCACCATCGCTGTCAATGCCGAGCCCCTGCTGCACTATCAGATCAACAAGCGATTGACGGCCAGCCTTGGCTGGAAATTCCTCTACCAGGACTACAAAAATTCCGCTCAAGGTTTTGCCTATGACGTCCTGCTGCAGGGTCCGATGTTTGGAATGGCTATGCGATTCTAGGTAAACATGTCCTCAACGCTCTCCGGGGTTTATCTATCGCACATCCTTCCTTTCTGTCTGCAAACTAACGGTTCACGCTTACTTCCTGGCCCAGTGCAAACCGATTCCTCCAAGGATGTAAGGACGCGCTTCGACGCACCCATAGCCTGCGTCCCGCAAGAGCTGCGAAAAATGCTCTACGGAAACGAAGCTGCGAAGCGAATTGGGAATGTAGGTGAAAATGCGGGGACGCCCGTGTAAGACAACGCCCCAAAAGGCGCACATGGTGTACAGATACGCAAGGTACACCAGCCTCAGAAAGCGATTCGCTGGAAGAAAGAAATCCAAAGCAACGAAGACCCCGCCTGGACGAATCACGCGCTCCACTTCCCGAACGGTCGCCGTAAGATTGGCAAAACTACGCAGGGCATAGCCGATGAAGACGCAATCGAAGCACCCGTCGGCGAACGGAAGAGCTGAGGCGTTGGCACAGATGACATTGGGGATGCCGCGGAAGCGGGCCCGATTTAGCATCGGCTCGGTGAGATCGGCGGCGAACACGCGGACCTTAGGGAACCTCTCCAGCACAAGCTTGGAAAAATCACCCGTTCCACAAGCGAGGTCGAGCACCAAGGCCCCGTCCGGGAGAGCAATTTTCTCGAAGCTGTGGCGTTTCCAGCGGCGATCCAAGCCGTAGGAAAAAACGCGGGAGAAGATGTCGTAACGCGGCGCGATCCTGCCGAACATCTCGCGCATCAGGCGTGGATTGCTTCGTTCAATGGGTGGGTTCATATATTTGACCTGATTCCAAAGCTGCTGCGGCTGTCGCCTTTGTCTCCAACCCCTAAGCTCTGATTGCAGTTCTCTTCGCAAGCAAAGCTAATCTCTGCTCCTGATCCATGGGCTCCCACGGAACCAGCTTGTCGGCAAGCACATTCATTCTGCGAAGGAGCGTCAACTCGCGAAAAAGTCCAAAAAAATCCAAGTCCCGGAAGACCAGTGAGCCGGACTGTCTCATCCTGTCCCGAATCCGTTCGAAATGGTCTGGCATCTCGGTCCAGTGCAGGCCCATACGGTGGTGATGGCAGAGGTGGTATCCCTCATTCATGAAGTTGACCTCATCCAGCACGGTGACCGTATGCGCAAAATAGTCCTCGCGATGTTCGGGGTCATAAAAAGCATGCTGCACCCAGGCAGTAATTCCCGTGATGAAGTTGATGCCGAGAAGAGGAACCAACACATACAGGATTCCAATTTTCCAGTCATAGATAAAGACAGCTCCAAAATAAGCGTAGTACCTCGCCATTCCCCACCACAGGCGCCTTCGGTTCTTTTCGTCACCTCTCACTTTAAAGTAGGCATAGGGAGTCAGCCCCAATACCGTGCCCAGGTTGCTCGAGAGGTACCATAGGAAATCGAGCCGGCTCGTTCGATCGTAACCTCGGGATCGGACGGTGTCCGCAAGTCCGCCGTTCTCTCTGTGGTGTAGACGCACATGAACGGTCCGATCCAGTTCCGGAACGTTCCCGTACAAATACCCCAGGAAGAATTCGAGGTAGCGCCCGAAGACGCTATGGTACTTGTCCCGGAAGTAGCCATGGGGACGGTGCGCCTCCAGGTGCTTGGCGCTGAACAGCCTCACAAACCGCCGGAACTTCAAGCCGTAAAGCGAGAGATAGAACGCGATCACCAGCAGCAGTCGCGGTTTCCCCAGAACCAGTTGGACCAGGAAAATCGGTACGGCGCTGACACTCAACGAAACCATGAGCCGTAACGCCGGGGTGTCTCGCGGGTCCCGCAGAACTCTCCGGGCGAGCCGATCGATTAACCGGTCATAAATCGCAGAAAGAAATTGATACGTCTCGCGTAACGGACGAACCTTTCCCAGCAATACGGCCACGCCATAGCACGCCCAGGAAAGCGCAGCCAGCAGCGCGGTAACGGCAAAGCTGGCCAAGGCCAGGAGGAAGGCACACCCCCAAAGCGGGAGTTTGGGTTTGGCTCCAAGACTCATCGCAACGGAGTCGAGACCTATCTCGGGGTTTGCGATTTTCATCTTTCTGCCGTGCAACTGGGCTTGTCCACCCGAGGAAAAGGCCCTTGACAGCTGTGCAGGCGATTACGGGCACGCCTTGTCCCCACTGCGCCCACATCATGCGGCCGATCAACAGCTGCGGCGGGATATTAGGCCGCAGCGGAAGGCAAGTCAATGAACCATTGGGGATAGCTATAGGGGGGCAAAAAGGCGGGCGATCCTTATTATTGGAAAGACGGTTCTTGCGTCGGGGGCTCTTGGTCCAAGCGAGTACAAAACTGCGGCTGATGAGTTATTTGTCGAAGATAAACACTCGATTCCAATCGGCCTTCATGTTCACCACAATCCAGCCCTTTGCTTTTGCTTCGTCGAGA
>DATHDM010000110.1:0-4197 GCA_035319065.1 Terriglobales bacterium | reverse complement strand
CCGCTTCATCGAGCAGCTCGAGCAGCGCGGCACCGGGCATGCCATCATGGTGGGGCGCGAGGCGCTGGCAAACTATGACCACGTGCTGGTGCTCTCGGGGGACACACCCCTGGTCCGCCCGGACGTCATCCGGCGGCTGCGCGATTTCCACCTTCAGCGGCAGGCCGCGATGACGTTGCTCACCGTCGAGCCGGCCGATCCCACCGGCTACGGTCGGGTGATCCGCAAGAGCAGGAGTGGAAAGCCCAGCGACGAGGTCAACGCCATCGTTGAGCAGAAGCAGTTGAGCGAGTCGCAGAGGAAGCTGCGCGAAATCAACTCCGGCATTTACGCCTTTGCTACCGAGCCGCTGTTTGCCAACATCCAGAAGCTCTCCACCAACAACCCCCATCGCGAGTACTACCTGACTGACATGGCGCAGATTCTGAGCCGGGCTGGGGCCCGAGTAGTCGCATTCAAGGAGGGCGAGATTGCCGAAACCCTGGGCATCAACACCCGCGCCGAGTTAGCCCGGCTGGACGCCCAATTGCGCAGCAAGAGGTGCGCCGAGTTGATGGATGCGGGCGTGACCATCTACCAGCCTGAGACCTGCGTGATCGACAGCGACGTCACCGTCGGGCCAGACACCGTCATCGAGCCCTATGTACAGCTGCTGGGGAAGACCAGCATCGGTTCTGAGTGCCGCATCCAATCGGGTACGGTGATTGCCGACTGCGAGATCGGGGATGAGACCGTCGTCCGGCACTATTGCGTGCTCGAGCACTCGCGCATCGGCGGTAAAGCCAGCCTGGGTCCGTTTTCGCACCTGCGGCCGGGAAACGAAATCGCCGCCGAGGCGCACATCGGAAACTTCGTAGAGCTTAAGAAGACCAGGCTCGGCCGCGGTTCGAAGGCAAATCACCTGACCTACCTGGGGGACTCCGTCATCGGTGAACGGGTAAACGTCGGAGCCGGCACCATCACCTGCAATTACGACGGCGTACAGAAGCACCAGACGGTGATCGAAGATGGAGTTTTCGTCGGCAGCGACAGCACGCTGGTGGCGCCGGTCAAGCTCGGCCGCGACGCCTACGTGGGCGCCGCCTCCTGCATCACGGACGACGTGCCCGAGGGCGCGCTGGCGATCGGCCGCGCTCGCCAGACCAACAAGGAAGGCTGGGTGCGAGAGCGGCGGGCGAAACTGGCGGAACAAGGCAACGGCCGCAAGAGCAGCTGATTTCAATTGGCCGCAGAAGCCGTAGCCCTTTCCGGCAACACGATCTGCCGCAGCGCGGGGACGGGCAGGGCGCCTTCGTCCAGAACCTTGTTGTGATATTCCATCATGTTGAACCTGTCGCCCATGCGCGCCTGATAGTCGTGACGCAGCTTGAACCACTCCCGCAGTCCCACGTAGTACATCGGTAGCTGCACCGATTCCAGTTTGGCGCGGCGCAACTTGCCTTCCGCCTCAGCCTGGGTCTGGAAGCACTCCTTGGTCATCAGGTCCAATGCCTGCTGGTCGCTCATGTCCATGCTGTGCATGCGCACGTCGAGAATCGTGTTGGCCAGCAGGCGCAGCCGCAGCTTCCGCATGACCATGCGGAAGCGGGGATCGTGGTTGAGGAAGCCTTCATCCATCATGACCTGCGCGATGTACTCCGCCCAGCCTTCGACATAGGCTCCGTTGCCGAACTGCGCCCGCAGGACGCGGCGCGTCGCCGGCTGCAGATTGTTGGCATGTTCCGCCTGCACGTAGTGCCCGGGAAGGGCTTCGTGAATGCTCAGCCACTTCAGCGTGTAATTGTTGTACTCGCGCAGCTTGGATTCGGCACGCTCGGCGGGCATCTTGGGATCGATGGGAGTGACCCAGTACTGCGCGTCGGCGTTCGGCTCCAGCGGGGGCGAACTGTGGAACCCAGCAACGGAATAGACTCCCCGCATGAACACCGGCGTGGGAATCACCTTCAAATTCTCGCGCGGACTTAGGGCCACAATTTTCTTTTCACGGATGAATTGCGTGATGCCGGCAAGATCCGTCCTGACCGTCTCGATGAGCTGATTGCGGTCGGGATGATCGTCGGAGATGCGAAACAGAACTTCGCGGATGATCGTGTTCTCGCGGTCGTGCGGCGACAGATCCGCATGGTCGGAGTGATCGGGATACATCTGCTTGTGCATGGGGATCGCCAGGCGCAGCATCTCCGCCCGCACCTCCTGAAGCTCACGTTCGGCGTCGGCGAGAATCTGTTTGGGAGTGACCGGCGTTTCCAGGACGAAACGGAACTTGTCGGGGTAGAACTCCTTGCCCAGGCGCCAGGTGCGCGAGGTGGGCCGCTTGCCCAGATCGTCCTTCAGCCACTTGGAGAAGTTCTCGAGCGCCTGAACGGTCCCCGCCGCAACGGCCGCGTACTTCTCTGCCAACGGGGAGCCGGCGGGAATTTCCGCCTTCAACGTGGTCTGGATCAGGTCGATGTTGCCGTCGTTTTCCTCGACCGCCGTGGTGACGTAGATGGGATCGGCGTCGACCAGCACCGTCTTCGCCTGATCGAGGGCGCGCGGAATCTCGCCGACGCGCGCCAACACCTGCCCCAGGCGCACCTCCTTGGAGGCGTAGGTCTGCGTCATGGGAAGGAAGATAGCGTTGCCGATCTGCTCCACGTAGATGGTGGGATTGTGCTTGTAGCTTTGAATGCGTTCCAGTTCGAGCAGGGCGAGCGAGATGTTGTCGTCGATGATCTGCCCGTCGGCATTCTCCTCCAGGCTAAGCTTGCCGCGATCCACGCCATGGAAGGTTGCCTGCCAGAGGTGATAGAACTGCCGTTGCCGCTCGTAAGCAGGCTCGCTGAAGTCATCCAGTAGGGCATCGAGTTCTACAACCCGGCCGCCAGGACCAGTGTGCTGGTGATATCCGGCCTGGGACGCGTTCACCGGGGAAAGGACCAGCGACTCCTTCATGAAGCGATCCGCCAGGTCCGAGAAATTCTTCGTCTCCGCGGTGCGGACCACCTGCTGCTTGCTGCTCCCTTCGCTCATCTTTTTTTCCTGAGCTCCCGACATGATGCACGCGACACAAAGGGTGAGGATGATTAAGAAACGACGAAGTCCCATACGATGTTCTCCGTGAAAGAGTGAGTATAAATGCGGGTGTAGATTTTGCGAGACGCCGTCAGGAGGTCGGAACCGAATTGGGACGACTTGCAGCGGACCTTCCCGCAGAAAAAAGCCCCTCTTTCGAGGGGCATGGTTCAGGAGAGAAAAGGGAAAATCCGTTATAAGAACGCGGCCTTAGGGCCAACTTGCACCGGATTCAAACTCGGCCCAATTCGTCCAACGCGGTAAATAAGCTAGCAGTACGGGTAATTTTTCCCTGTAGAAATTCCAAGCTCTTCGTCCATCAGTCCGCCAAGGCAAGGGCTGTTATCACTTTCCGGGGAATCGGCCCAAACCGCTTGCACAGGAAGGTGCATTTAGAGCGCCACTCGAGGCCATTTTTTTTGGGGCAGAACAATTCGCAGGGGCAAGCCGGCCCGGCCGGGCTGCTTCAAGATGTGGGGTCTAAGCGCGTGCCGGCGTTCTGGCCGGTTCATGCGATTCGGCCGCGCGCGCATGCTGCAGGGTCTGGCGGGTGAGCGCAATCAGCTCGGTCACTTCAAACGGCTTGCTGATGTAGAGCAGGCCGTTCTCGTCGAGGAAGGTGCGAATGGACGAATCCGTGAGATTGGAAACGGTGAAGATCACGCGGTCCTTCAGATGTGGACAGTTGGCGCGTATCCAGCGATAGATGTCCGGGCCGCTCCAGCCGCCCGGCATGCTGTTATCCAGCAGAACGGCATCGAAGCTCTCACGCTGCAGGCGAGCCAGAGCATCCCTACCGCTGTTCGCGACCACCACCTCCGCTCCGGCTCCCTTGAGCACTTCCTGCTCAAAGTCGAGCACAACGTCTTCATCGTCGATGATCAGGACTCTCCCGCGCAGGGGAACGACGTGGGCGGCGGGACGCGAGTCTTCGGACTTGGCCTTGGGCTCGGCTACGGCCACCGGAAGCTTGACCTCAATAACCGCGCCCCCCTTGGGATGGTTGTAGGCGCGAATATCTCCACCATGCTCTTTCACGATGCCGTAACAGATGCTCAGGCCCAGGCCGGTGCCTTTGCCGATGCTCTTGGTGGTGTAGAAGGGATCGAAGATCCGGTTGACCTCGCGGATGCCCGGCCCGCT
>DATHDM010000109.1:0-13893 GCA_035319065.1 Terriglobales bacterium | reverse complement strand
CATCCCATCGCTCTGCACTTCTGGTATGCCGTAGGTTGCGTCGTTCAACTGTTTGCTCGCGACCGCTTCCAGCTCAGCGTTACCGGCCTGGAGAAACTGCCCAAGAGCGGCCCTTTCATTCTCTCGCCCAATCACCAGAGCTACCTGGACCCGATCATTCTGCTGAGCGTGCTGCCGTGGCGCTTGTTTCGCGACCAATTCTCAGTGGGGACCAGCGAGATTTTTGGCACAGGCCTGGCGCGACGGGTGGCCTACACGCTGAACCTGGTGCCGGTGGACCCTGACGCCAACCTGGTTCCGGCGATGCGAGCGGGAGCCTTCGGATTGCGCCGCGACAAAGTGCTGGTCCTGTTCCCGGAGGGAGAGCGCAGTATCGACGGGACGCCGCGGATTTTCAAGAAGGGCGCTGCCATCCTGGCGTGCAACCTTCATGTCCCGATTTATCCTGTGGCCCTCGACGGCTTCTTTGAGGCCTGGCCGCGCGGCAAGCACTTCCAGCGATTTTCGAAGCTGAAGATCGCTTTCGGAGACCCGATCTACCCGCCCGCAAAAATTCCTGATCCCGAGTCAGCGTACGAAGAGATGACTGCCCTGGTCAAAAGCCGCGTGATGGAGATGTGGCTGGCTCTACAGGCGGAGAGCGAAGAGCCGCCAGGCAGCAGCACGATCGCGCGGGAGCCGCATGCGGCGATGGCGAGGTGAGGAACGGGCGGTCAGCATTCCGCCGTCAGCAAAGATAGAAAGTGCGCATCACGTCAGTTGCGGGACTGGAGCCTCCACCGGCCGCGAGTATTCGCACTTCTCGTTGGGACACGCGATCACCGGGCCTGACTTCAGGAATTTCTGTACCAGGTACTCGTGCCCGCACTCCGGGCACTTCTCAGGAACCGGACGATTGGCGGAAGTGAACTTGCACTTGGGGTAATTGGAGCACCCGTAGAACGAGTTGCCGCGCTTGCGCGCCCGCTTCTCCACCAGTTCGCCGGTTTTGCACTCCGGGCACTTCATGCCGATGAAATTCTGCTTCACGTACTTGCATTCCGGGTAGCCGCTGCATGAGGTGAACTCACCGTAGCGGCCGTGGCGCAGGATCAGGTTGCGTCCGCACTGCGGGCACTTCTCGTCCAGCGGAATATCCGGCACCCGCTTGCCCTGGTCGAGTCGCCGCGTAGTTTTGCAATCCGGATATCCGGTGCAGGCCATGAATTGCCCGAAGCGGCCGCGCTTCAGCACCATTGGGCGGCCGCAGTTTTCGCAGTACTCCTCTTGCGTGGTTTCCTGCAGGTCGGCCGAATCGAGGTCCGGCAGGTCGATGGGATTTTCCTTGGTAAAGGTGCAGCTATTGGGATCGTTCTTGTCGTAGGAGCTGCAGGCATAAAACGATCCGTGCTTTCCCCACTTGATGACCAGCGGGGATCCGCAGCGCTCGCACTTCTCGTCGGTGGGCTTCTCCATCGCCTTGAGATTCTCCATGTGCTTTTCGGCGTAGGAGAGGTCGCGCTGAAATTTCGTGTAAAACTCTCTCAGCGCCTGCGTCCACTTTTCCTTGCCTTCCTCGATATCGTCGAGCTCTTCTTCCAGGCGTGCGGTGTATTGCGGATCGAAGATATCCTTGAAGTTTTCCACCAGCAGATCGGTGACCACCAGTCCGATTTCGGTTGGCACGAACTTGCCTCCCAGCTTATTCACATACTGGCGCTCCTGGATGGTGGTCAGGATGGCAGCATACGTGGACGGGCGGCCAATTCCACGCTCCTCCAGTTCCTTCACCAGCGACGCTTCGTTATAGCGCGGCGGCGGCTCGGTGAAATGCTGCTCCGGACGCAGCTGCTTGAGGGTGAGCTTCTGTCCTTCGGTCAACGGGGGCAGCTTGTGCTTCAGCGCCTCGTCGTCCTCATCCCGCGTATCCTTGGACTCTTCATAAACCTTGAGGAAGCCATCGAACTTGAGCACCGATCCGGTCACGCGGAAGCGGTACGAGTCACTCCCCCGCCGGGCGTCGATCTCTACGGTCGTCTGATCGAAGACGGCAGGCATCATCTGAGAGGCGACAAAACGCTGCCAGATGAGCTTGTAAACCTTGTACTCGTCCTCTTTGAGGTACTTTTTGATGGCGTCGGGATGGCGCAGCGCCGAAGTCGGACGGATGGCCTCATGGGCTTCCTGGGCGCCCTTCTTGGATTTGTAAAAATTGGCGGTTTCAGGAAGATAGGGCGCGCCGAACTGCAGCGGGATCATCTCCCGCACCTCCACCAGCGCGTCGTTGGAGGTGTGCACCGAGTCGGTGCGCATGTAGGTGATCAGACCGACCAGGCCTTCGTCGCCCAGTTCCACGCCTTCGTAGAGGCGCTGCGCGATCATCATGGCGCGCTTGACGCTGAACCGGAGTTTGCGTGCCGCGTCCTGCTGGAACTTGCTGGTGGTAAAGGGAGCGGGAGCGTTGCGGCGGCGCTCCTTTTTCTCGGCCGAGCGCACAATCCAGTCGGCATTTTCCAAGAAGGCCTTGATCCTGTCGGACTCCTCCTGGTTGGGAATTTCGATTTTCTCGTCCCCCTTGCCGACCAGGCGAGCGTCGAAGGCCGGGGGTTTTCCCGCGGCCAGGTGGGCATCGATGGTCCAGTATTCCTGCTTCTGAAAAGCCTTGATTTCTCGCTCGCGTTCCACGATCAGGCGTAGAGCGACGGTCTGCACGCGGCCGGCAGAGAGACCGCGGCGCACCTTGTCCCAGAGCAGGGGCGAAACCTGGTAGCCGACCAGGCGATCCAACACGCGGCGAGTCTGCTGAGCATCTACCAGGTTGCGGTCGATGTCGCGGGGATGTTCAAAGGCCGCTTTGACGGCACGCGCGGTGATCTCGTTGAAGGTCACGCGCCGGATGTCCTGCTTGCTCGACTTCTTCCTTTTCTTTCCGTCAAAGGCATCGCCACCCAGCTCCTCGGCGAGATGCGCAGCGATGGCTTCGCCCTCACGATCGGGATCAGGCGCCAGGTAGATGGCATCGGCAGACTTGGCGGCCTTCTTCAGCCTGGCCAGCACCTTTTCCTTGCCGGGAATGACGATGTATTCGGTCTCGAAGTCGTTATCGACGTCGACGCCGAGATTGCTCTTGGGCAGGTCCTTGACGTGGCCGAGAGACGCTTCGACCGCATAGCCCTTCCCCAGGTATTTCTGAATGGTCTTCGCCTTAGCCGGCGATTCAACAACAACTAAACCTTTCGCCAAAACAACCTCTTCTTCCCAAAACTGTTCTTGAAGCTAGCACGGATACGGGACGGTTCGTCAACCGTTGGTTTGAGAACGGAAGTGTTATCCCTGAGGCAACCGGCTGATTCAGAAAGTCTTCACGTAATTTTCCCCGGGCAGTTGTTTCACTTTTCCCGACATCTCCAGCTCGAACAGCGCCGCAAAAATTTCCGAGGAAGACAACTGCTCAGTCAGGCGCTCGACGACCTCGTCGATATGGGTGGCCTCATCAGCCCGCAGCAGCTGGTAGATCTTCCTCTCATGCGGCGCCATCGACTCCTGATCAAATAACGATGCAGTTGGAGTGCTTTCGGTTGCGGAACTCACCTGCGGCGCGAGCTGCACACGCAGATCCGAGGGAATCTCCTCCCACACATCTTCCCAGGTTGCTGTGAGCTTGGCCCCCTGCTTGATCAGCGTGTTGGGTCCCCAGGAGTTCTTGTTGGTCACATTTCCCGGAACGGCAAAAACTTCGCGCCCCTGTTCCAGAGCACATCGCGCGGTAATGCGCGTCCCACTGTATTCGCCCGCTTCCACGACCAGCACGCCGACGGAGAGCCCACTGATGATGCGATTGCGGATGGGAAAGTTCTGTGGAGCGGCAAAGGTGCCCAGGGGAAACTCGGAGATCAGCGTGCCTCCCAGAGTCAGGATCTGCTCTGCCAGCCTCTGATTTTCGCGGGGATAAATGACGTCGACGCCAGTTCCGAAAACAGCTACGGTCCTAGCTTTCGCCTCGATCACGCCCCGATGGGCGGCGGTGTCCACGCCCCGGGCCAAGCCGCTAATAATGATGATGCCGCGGGCCGCCAGGTCGCAGGAAAGCCTGGAGGCCATACCCACCCCATAGGGTGTGGGATGCCTGGTCCCGACCACTGCAATTCCCGGAAGGCCGAGAACGCCTTTATCACCAATAACATACAATGATGTTGGGGGATCATAAATCTGCCGGAGCCGTGCCGGGTAAGCCTCATCGGCCAGCGTGATCAACTGGGCTCCGGCCGCGGTGGCGCGCGCCAGTTCCTCGTCCGCCTTCGCGAGGGAATCGCCATTGAAGATGGATTGCGCGGACACGGGCTGCAGGCCGGCGGCCTCCAGCTCGGTAAGCGAAGCGTGAAAGACGCGATCGATGTTGCCGAAGTGATCGACCAGGCGACGCGAGCGGGTCGCCCCCAGGCCAGGCGTAAGAGCCAGCGCCACCCATTCAAGTTGCTGGGTCACAGCGGTAGGATCAGTCTTCAAGCAATATCTCCCAATGCGGGCTGGGATTCGTGCGAAGCCCGGACTCTATATGCGGTCTTGTCAGAGCGTCAAGGAAGCACGTCTCATCCGTTTGTTAGAATGAACAGTCTTCATGTGCGCCCTGAGGATTTCCGCTATCTCTTACCTCAACACCGCGCCGCTCATGTGGGACTTCCAGCACGGTTCCGCGAGCAGTGACTTTGAGATCTCGTACACCATCCCTTCGGCTTGCGCCGACGCTTTGGCCCGCGGGACGGCTGACATTGGAATCATTCCCTCCATCGTGTTCGCCACGGTGCCTGACCTGCTGATCATTCCCGATGCGGCGATCGCGTCCAAGCGAGCGGTGCGCTCGATTCTGCTGCTCTGCAGGGAGCCGCTGGAGAGAGTGTCTACTGTCGCAGCCGACATTTCCTCCCGTACGTCGGTCGTTTTGACCCAGGTCCTGATGCGCAAGTTTTTTCCCGCCCAATCCCACGGCCGCTCGCGCGAGTTTATCCCCATGCCGCCAAATCCCGAACTCATGCTCAGGCGGTGCGATGCTGCGCTGCTCATCGGAGACCCGGCGCTTCAGGCAGACCGTGAGCAGTATCTGACCTACGACCTGGCCGAGCAGTGGGTGCAATTCACCGGCAAGCCCTTTGTGTTTGCCTTCTGGGCCATCCGCATGGCGGCACTTTCACAGGCTCATCCCAAGCTGGAGATGGATGCCGTTTTCAGCCGCTCGCGCGATCACGGTCTGGAGCCCGCAAACGTTTCCCTTCTGGCGCGTGAGTGGGCGCCGAGATTGGGACTGCCGCAGGAGGAGATAACTTCCTACCTGACGCACAATATTCACTACTACCTCGACCGGGAGAATGTGGAGGGCTTGAACCTGTTCTACCGTTATGCTGCTGAATGCGGCCTAATCGCCGCTCCTCCCACCATTCGCTTCATCGGGAGCGCGGCCTTTCGGATGTACGGGTAGCGGTTCGCTTTCTCGGTCCGCAGCATCTAGAATGGAATCCAGTTGATATCGGCAGTGAGATTGATCCTATGTCGCTGACCAAAGCGCAAGCGCTGGACATGTTCCAGTCTGACGACCTGATCGGAATCGGCATGGAAGCCGACCAGCAGCGGCGAAAGCTGCACCCCGAGGGCATCGTCAGCTACATCATCGATCGCAATATCAACTACACGAATTTCTGTACCGAGTACTGCACCTTCTGCGCCTTCTACCGGCCCTTGAAAGGCAAACTGGCCGCCGAAGGCTACATCCTGGATTTTGAGACCATCTACGACAAGATTCGCGAGACGGTAGAGCTGGGCGGAACGGGCGTGCTGATGCAGGGCGGCCTGCATCCTGACCTGAAGATCGACTGGCACGAACGGCTGCTGCGCGGCATCAAGCAGCGCTTTCCCCGGATTCATCTGCATTGTTATTCGGCTTCCGAGATCATTGCCATCGCCGAGTACAGCGGGCTCACGATTGAGGACACCATTAAGCGCCTTCGCGATGCCGGTCTCGATTCCATCCCCGGCGGCGGAGCCGAGATCCTGGACGACGAGGTGCGCTACCGCATCGCCCGTCTGAAATGCCTCACCGAGGACTGGATCAACGTTCATCAAACCGCGCACAAACTCGGCATGCGCACCACCGCCACGATGATGTTCGGCGTCGGTGAAACGTACGAGCACCGAGTCAACCACTTCCAGAGGCTCTACGAACTGCAGCAGGAAACAGGAGGGTTCACCGCTTTCATTCCGTGGAGCTTTCAGCCCAAGAACACGGCGCTGGGCGGACGTCACTGGGATGAAGCCACGGCGGTGGAGTACCTGAAAGTGCTGGCGATTTCGCGCCTGTATCTCTCGAATTTTCTGAATGTGCAGTCCAGCTGGGTAACGCAGGGGCTGAAGGTTTGCCAGCTGGGCCTGAGGTTTGGCGGCAACGACGTGGGTTCGGTGATGTTGGAAGAAAACGTGGTGAAGGCGGCGGGCACCAGCAACCGCACCACGGAAGAAGAGTTGCGGCGAATTATCCGCGACGCGGGCTTTCGACCCGTGCAGCGAGACACACTTTACCGGACCTACTTTCTGAACTAGTAGGTGGGCCCGGTTAAACCGCCTCGGCCGAATCCAGCTGCTCTTACAAGTAAAATGCACCGTTCGCTGCCCAGCGGCGATCTCTGTTTCCCGGGGATATCTTGCTTCACTGCTTTCCATTCATGGCGCTTAGCCTGTTTGCCGAGCCACGCGGCATCGGGCACTGGGTGCGCACTCACGTCCTGGACACCACCTTCCGCGGCTTGTACCGCGCCAATGCATTCGACATGGCGCTGCTGATCCCTTACTTCGTGGTTCTGATCCTGCTGGCGTTCTACGGCTTGCATCGCTACCAGCTGGTGTACATGTATTACAAGAACCGCAGGAACAAGACCACAGAGCCCGCGCAGAGATTCTCGGAGCTGCCCACCATCACCATCCAGCTGCCGATTTTCAACGAGCAGTTTGTGGTGGACCGGTTGGTGGACGCGGTCTGCCGGCTCGATTATCCGCGAGAGAAGCTGGAAATTCAGGTCCTGGACGATTCCACGGATGAGACGGTGGAAGTCGCCCGCGGGGTGGTGGAGCGTTACGCCGCCATGGGGCATGCCATCCGCTACATCCACCGCAGCAATCGCGCGGGATACAAAGCCGGAGCGCTGCAGCACGGCATGGAAGAGGCCCAGGGAGAGCTGATCGCGATCTTTGACGCCGACTTCGTTCCCCACGAAGACTGGCTGATGCGCGTGGTGCATTTTTTCTCCGATCCGAAGGTTGGCATGGTGCAGACGCGCTGGACCCACTTGAACCGGGGCTACTCGTTCCTCTCCGAAGTTGAGGCCATCCTTCTGGACGGACACTTTGTCCTGGAGCACGGTGGGCGTTCCCGCAGCAAGGTATTTTTCAACTTCAACGGCACCGCCGGGATGTGGCGGCGCAAAGCCATCGACGAGGCTGGAGGATGGCAGCACGACACTCTCACCGAGGACACGGATCTCTCCTATCGTGCACAGCTGAAGGGCTGGAACTTCATCTACCTGCAGGACGTGGAGTGCCCGGCCGAGCTGCCAGTGGAAATGACGGCCTTCAAGACCCAGCAAGCGCGCTGGGCCAAAGGACTGGTGCAGTGTGCCCTCAAGGACCTTCCCCTGGTTCTGAAGAGTACTGCCCCGCGGCGGGTCAAGATGGAAGCCTGGTATCACCTGACGGCCAACATCAGCTATCCGCTGATGATCGTGCTCTCCACATTGCTGCTGCCAGCAATGATCATTCGCTTCTACCAGGGCTGGTTTCAGATGCTATACATCGATGTGCCTCTGTTCCTGGCATCGACCTTTTCGATCTCCAGCTTCTATCTGGTGTCGCAGAAGGAACTCTTCCCCCGCACTTGGCCCAGGACCTTCCTCTACCTGCCCTTCTTGATGGCGCTGGGCATCGGGCTGACGATTACCAACTCCAAGGCGGTCCTGGAAGCGCTGTTCGGCAAGCAGACGGCTTTCGCCCGCACTCCTAAGTACCGCGTCGTGTCCAAGGCGGACAAGCCGCTCACCAGCAAGTATCGCAAGCGCCTGGGATGGATCCCATGGGCCGAACTGGCCATCGGCACCTACTTCGCCGCCACGGTTCACTACGCGCTAAGCAACGAGAACTACATCACCGTGCCGTTCCTGTTTCTGTTTGTCGTGGGCTACTGGTACACCGGCCTGATGTCGCTGCTGCAGGGGAGATTCGAGCGCTTCCTGGGCCGTGAGGCGCGTGAGCCACAAACCGCGAAGCCCTACCCGGTGGGCGTGTAAGCATCCCGCTTCTAAAGGATGCCCTTTTCCTCTTGCGCCGTAAGCACTACAATGCCGCGTGTTTTTTCGACTCCCGCGATGATTCGGCCTCAAGTGGAGGTGTCTGATGTCGTCGAAGCGCAATTTGTGTCTGCTTTTACTTCCGGTATTCCTGATGGTCTTCTGTATCAGCTGCGGTCAACACAGCGGTGACGAACATTATTACCTGGTGACCGTCAACACCCAGATTCCCTACTGGCAGGCCGCCGCTGCCGGCTTCTTCAAGGCGGCTTCGGAGATGAAAGTCCGGGCGGAGATTGCCGGGCCGGACACTTACGATGCCAAGGCGCAGCAAGACGAGTTCCGGCGCATTCTGACGAAGAAACCCTCCGGAATTCTGATCTCGCCCGCCGATCCTCAATTCATGAAGGCGGACATCGATGGTGCGATTGCGGCAGGGATTCCGGTGCTTACCATCGATTCCGATTCTCCAGCCAGCAAGCGCCTGGTTTTCATCGGCACGAACAATTACCAGGCGGGCATTCTGGGCGGGGAGATTGCCGCCAAGCAACTCCAGGGCAAGGGCACCGTAATCGTGTTCACCATGCCCAACCAGACGAACCTTGAGGATCGCCTCCGCGGGTATCGGCAGGTGTTTGAGAAATATCCGCAGCTCAAGATCGCGCGCGTCGTGGACATCAAGGGCGATCCCCGCGTGGCCTTCGACGAGACCCAGAAGGTCATCGACAGCAAGGAGAAGATTGACGGCTTCCTCTGCCTGGAGGCGCTGGCGGGCAAGGAGGTGGCCACTGTTCTCAACAACACCAAGACGACCGGCAGAACCGTCATCGCTATGGATACCGACGACGCCACTCTGGATTGGGTGAAGAAGGGCGTGATCGCGGCCACGATTGCGCAGCGCCCTTACACCATGGGCTATTTCGGAATGCGGATGCTGGATGACCTGCACCATGCCTATCCCACGCTGCCTTCGGTTTCTGGCTCGACGACTTCACCTCTGCCTGCCTTTGTCGACACTGGAGCCATTTTGATTGACAGGAGCAACGTGGATGGCGTGATCCAGGCGCAAGCCGCCACCAAGACGAAATAGCAAGCAGCTCGATGGCCGCCTGCTTGGAAACCAGGTGCAGCAGGGTCAACCATGGCTTTGGGGGCTGGAGTTGGAGCTCATCGGAGGTATAATCTCGCGAATTCCCGCTGCCACTGAGGGCTAGATTGCGTCAATCGCTGCTCGCTATCCTCCTGCTGCTTACCACAGCCTTGTTGGCGATCGAGCGCCAACCCAATGCCGACTACCGCGCGCGCCGCATGCGCCTGGCCCAGAAGGCCGACGGCGCAGTGCTGGTCTTCGCTGCAACCGAAGCCGAAGGTCCAAATGCGCTCTACGGCTTTCGTCAGGACGATAACTTCTATTACCTGACGGGGCTGACGGAACCGGGAGCAGCCCTTCTGATTGTTCCCGCCCTCCCGGCTGCCGATGCCAGGCCCGCCCGAGAGTACAGCGAAATCCTGTTTCTGCCGGCCCGCAACCTCTCGCAGGAGAGATGGACGGGACCGAAGCTGTCCGCCGACAGCCCGCAGGCAACCCAGATCTCCGGGTTTGACCGCGTGGAAAAGCTCGATCAACTGCGGGACGAACTGGTGCGCCTGCTGCCACCGGTGCGCAGCACGCTTTACGTCAATACCGGGCCAGTCTCGGCGTCATCGATGCAGTGGTTGCAGCGGGCCAACGCGCTGCCCGTCTATCTCTCGGTTGCCGATGCCGCGCCCCTACTCGCCTCCCTGCGCGTGGTGAAGGATGCGGGAGAGATCGGCTTCGTCCGCGCCGCCACCAACGCTTCTGTGGCCGCGCACCTGGCGGCCATCAAGGCCATGCGCCCAGGGCTCAACGAACACGACATTTCGGCCCTGATGCAATACGAATTTCAGAAGCAGGGCTGCGAGCGGCCCGCTTACGCTCCCATCGTTGGCTCGGGTCCCAATTCCACCGTGCTTCATTACTCCAAGGATGATCGCACCATCCAGGATGGGGACGTGGTGGTTATGGACGTGGCGGGAGAGTACTCGATGTACGCCTCCGACATCACCCGCACCCTGCCGGCGAATGGAAAGTTCACGCCCCGGCAGCGCGAGATTTACGACATTTTGCTGGGTGCGCAAGATGCCGCGATCAAAGCCTTTCAGGCCGGCAAGTCCAACGTCAGTCGGGACGGTCCAGGCTCTCTCTACCGCGTGGCCTACGACTACATCAACAACCACGGCAAGGACCTGCACGGTCAGCCGCTGGGACAGTACTTCATACATGGCTTGAGCCACTACGTGGGACTGAACGTCCACGACGTGGGCGACACCTCCATTGCTCTGGACAGAGGGATGGTGTTCACCATCGAGCCAGGAATCTACATTCCCGAAGAAAATCTGGGAGTGCGGATTGAGGATATTTTCTGGGTGGACGACGACGGCAGGCTAGTAAGCTTGTCAGGAAGTCTTCCCCGCACGGCCGAAGACGTTGAGGCGGCAATGCGGAAGAAGTAGGCGGAGGCCCAGCTTGTACCCTGCTCGGGGCTGACGCCCGCTGAAACCGGCGTTTGCTTTGGTATCCTATAGAGCGGTGATAGTTAAATTCCTTTTTGCAATGTGTGTAACCAGCGGGCTGGCCTTGCTGTGGGCCTCAGCCGCGCTTTACTTCCGGGTCCGCCGCGACATGGCCGCATCGGACCGGATGCTGCGCGAAGCGCTAGAGGAAATCGAACAGCAACAGAAGCTTGTGGGCAGCGCCAAGGAATAGTGGTGCGCAACAGGAACAGCTAATGGAAAAGACGACGACATCTGGCGAGGAACTGCGATCCTCGTCTGCGGTTCTGAAACAGGTGGCCATCGTGATGGGAGCGAGCCTCTTCGTGGCGCTCTGTGGCCGCTTATCCGTTCCTCTACCTTTTACCCCTATTCCGCTTACCTTGGCCAACTTCGGGGTCATCCTCGTAGGTCTGGCCTTGGGCGCGCGGCGAGGTTTCCTGGCCTTGGCGCTCTACCTGGCGGAGGGAGTTTCAGGAATCCCGGTCTTCAGTCCAGCCGGCCCGGGAGGAATTGCGCAATTGCTTGGGCCCACGGGCGGGTACCTCATGGCCTATCCCCTGGTAGCCGGGCTGGCGGGTCGGATCGCGGAGCGTGGGTCGAGCAGCTTCTTGCGCAATCTGGCTGCAAGCGTGGCGGGTGAGGTGGTGCTGTTTACCCTGGGGATTGGCTGGCTCGCACTCTTGACCCACGCGCCCCTGGGCAAAGCGGCGTATTTTGGCGTTTACCCATTTCTTTTTGCCGAGGTTATCAAGGTGATGACAGCGGCAGCCCTGGCGCTGCGCCTGAAACGCGGCCCTCTCACTGGAAGCGTCCTTGGCTAGGCCGTAGAGAAGTCTTGGCAGACCTCAGACCAGTACGGGAAATCCATATGTCAACGCGCAGTACCGCGGTACCGGTTCAGGAAATCACCGTCGCCCATAGCCCGGATTCCGATGATGCCTTCATGTTCTACGGCATGGCGACAAACAAAGTGCGGGTTCCCGGCCTCAAGTTTACACACACGCTCTGCGACATCGAGACGCTGAATCGCAAAGCCGTGGAAGGCGTCTACGACGTCTCCGCCATTTCCTTCCATGCCTATCCTTACGTGCAGGAGAAGTATGCGCTGCTGCCCAGCGGCGGCAGCGTGGGCGAAGGCTATGGCCCGATGATCGTGGCCAGCCGGAACATCTCGCCCAACGAGGTCCAGGACATCAAGCTGGCCATTCCCGGCACTCTGACCACCGCCTACCTGGTGCTGCGCCTGTTCGCGCCCAACGCCAAAACCGTGGTGGTTCCCTTCGATCAGATTATTCCCCGCATTCTGGAAGGCAAGTTTGAAGCCGGACTCATCATTCATGAAGGCCAGCTGACCTACCCCAAGACCGGCCTGCACCGCATCGTGGACCTGGGAAAGTGGTGGCGGGACATGACGGGTCTGCCCCTGCCCCTGGGCGGAAACGTGATCCGCAGAGACCTGCAGCCGCAGGTCATTGGCAGTGTCGCGCGCGCTTTGAAGAACAGCATTCAGTATGCCCTGGACCATCGGGAAGAAGCTCTGGCTTATGCCATGCAATTCGCGCGCGATCTGGATGCTCAGTCGGCTGACAAATTCGTGGGGATGTACGTCAACGAGCGCACGGTGGACTACGGAACGGAGGGGCGCGAGGCAGTGAAGCGGCTTCTGGATATGGGTCACCAGGCGGGGATTATTCCCCATGCGGCGCGAGTGGATTTCGTGAGCTAGAGCATCTTTCCGATCACGGCGCCGTGGGGTGCGCCGCAAGCCCGCTGAGGGCAGCTCACTTACAGGCGATGGCTTCTTCCTTCGAGAACGGCTCGCAGACTTTGCTGATCGACGCGGACGACACGCTCTGGGAGAACAACATCTATTTCGAGCGTGCCATCGCCGCCTTCATCTCTTTCCTCGACCACAAGCAATATTCGCCGCCGCAGGTGCGTGAATTTCTCAACGACGTGGAACGGGGAATTATCCTCAAGCACGGCTACGGGCTGCACAGCTTCGCGCATGCACTGGTGGAGACGTTTGAACGTTTGTCGGTTGAGCCGATCACCCCTGAGCTTCACCAGAAGATCGTCGGTTTCGCTCACGCCATCGCCGAGCATCCGGTGGAGATTATCGAAGGCGTGCCTGAGACCCTGGACTACCTGGCCGAGCGGCACCATCTGATTTTGGTGACCAAGGGGAACCTGACGGCGCAGACCGGCAAGGTGGAACGCTCGGGCCTGAAGAGCTATTTTGCGGCGACTGAGGTGGTGAGCGAGAAGGACCCTTCGGTCTATCGCGAGCTGGTGCAGAGGTACGGTTTGTCCACGGAGGTCACCTGGATGGTGGGTAATTCTCCAAAGTCCGATATCAATCCGGCGATTGCCGCCAGCCTGAATGCGGTGTTTGTGCCCCACGGCAACACCTGGGTGCTGGAGCACGAGGAACTCTACCCGGAACCGGCTCATCGCAGGCTTCTGGTGTTGAAACGCTTCTCGGAGCTGCGCGCGTACTTCTAGGCCACGCCCCGCGCGCCAGGGTACCTTTCCAGTCCTCTCAGCCGCCGTCAGCTCTTGCGCTCGATTCCCAGGATTTCAAAGCGCCCCTCGCGCAGCAGCGAACCGGAACCGATGAACGCTCGCGCCGGCAGCGGGCCGCGGAAGCAGCCTCTATATCTGCTGTTGAAGTGCTCAAACAGCGAAATGTCGGGGCAGAAGACCTGCACCTGGACCAGGTCATCCATGGTCATTCCCGCTTCCGCGAGCACGGCTCGCAAGTGGTCGAACCGGAGGGTGATCTCCTGATCCAGGTCCATGGGCGCAAGGCCAGTTGCGGGATCGATTCCGATACATCCCGAGAGGTAAAGCGTGGTGGGGCAGGTTGATATGGGTGCGCATTCCGTTTGTCCGCTCCTGCAAATGTGACACTAGGGGGAGATGATCTGCAGATGCGGGAGATACCTTATACTTCCCGGGTGCCTGAGCACAAAGAAGTCGAAATAAAATTTCGTGTCACCAACCCGTCGCG
>DATHDM010000108.1:0-7546 GCA_035319065.1 Terriglobales bacterium | reverse complement strand
GAGGTGTGACAGTAGCGGCAGTCGATGCCCAGGCCGCCAGCGTGGTGCTGGTGGCTGAAGGGCACGGGTTGGGTGCGGATCACGCCCCGCCAACTGAGATAAGGCGCGCTCTGCAGTTGGGCGGCGGCAAAAAAGAATGCGGTCACGATCAGCACCGTCAACACCACCGAAAAGCGGGAGAGCGTATTAGTGCTGCGATGAAAGATCTGGGGCATGCAAGTACCGACTCAGGTTGTCAAGCCGCGGGCAACGGCTGGGGCCCGCGGGCATGGGTTACGAGTTTCGGAAACTGCACATAGAGACGTGACCGGGATCACCGAGACGGGTGATTGTAACAGGTCGCCCTCATGATGTCGTCGCTGACTTCAAGGGCAGAGAAAAATATTGCAGCTTGATGAACGGAGGGTGGGCGCGGGCAGCCGCGCGTGGTGCAAACGTCTCTGTCCGCGGCTTTTGCTTTTTGTTCAGGGTATGGCGCGCCGCCGTGGGCGGCCTTCCGCACGCCCTTCAGCGCAAGTTCATCACCAGCAGTCTGGGCTCGGTCATGTCCTCAATGGCATAGCGCAGTCCCTCGCGCCCGATGCCGGAGTCCTTGGTTCCGCCGTAGGGCATGTGATCCATGCGGAAGGTGGGTGCATCGCCCGCAACCACGGCTCCTACCTGCAACTCCTCGTAGGCATGAAACAGCAGGTTGGCATCGCGGGTGAACACTCCCGCCTGCAGGCCGTAGGCCGAGTCGTTGATTTGCTGTACGGCCTGGGAAAAATCGCTGTAGGGCTCCACCGTAACCACCGGCGCAAATATTTCCTCGCAGTTCACCCGCATCTGCGGACGGGTGTTGGTGAGGACCGTAGGCTCCAGCAGCGAGCCGTTGCGCTTCCCTCCACAGAGCACCTTGGCGCCAAAGGAGGTGGCCTCCTCGATCCAGTCGGCGGCGCGGATGGCATCCTGCTCGCGAATCATGGGACCCACGTCGGTGCGCGGATCCACGGGATCGCCCACGACCAGCTTGCGCGCGCCGTCCACCAGCAACTCGGTAAACTTCTCGAAGACCGTCTTCTCCACCAGGATGCGCTGCACCGAGATGCAGCTTTGCCCGGCGTAGGAAAATCCACCGCTGACCGAGCGCTGCGCGGCGTAGCTGAGGTCGGCATCCTTGTGAACGATCACGCCGGCGTTGCCGCCCAGTTCCAGCACCACCTTCTTCTTGCCCGCGCGCTGTTTGAGTTGCCAGCCCGCGGCGGCGCTCCCGGTGAAGGTGAGCAGCCGCGGTCGCTCGTCGGTAATCAGAGGATCGGCGTCCTGGTTGGAAAGCGGCAGGACATTCAGCGCGCCGTCCGGCCAGCCCACCTGCTGCACGATCTCCGCCAGCATCAGGGCCACAATCGGATCCTGGGGAGCGGGCTTGAGCACCATGGTGCAGCCGGCGGCGATGGCAGGAGCAATCTTATGCGCCGGCAGGTTGAGCGGGAAGTTGAAGGGCGTGATCGCGGAAATCACGCCGATGGGAAAACGGCGCTCGATCGCCCATCGTCCGGTCGCGGTGTCTTGCAGGTCGAGTGGGAGAACTTCGCCGTAGATCCGCGCGCTCTCCTCGGCGGCGACGGTAAAGGTGAAAATTGAGCGCTCCACCTCCGCTCGCGCGGTCTTGATGGGCTTGCCGGCTTCCCGGGCCATGATGCGGGCAAATTCTTCCTTGCGCTCGCCGATCAGGTGAGCAATGGCGCGCAGCACGCGCTGGCGCTCGAACGCGGGCAGCTTGCGGGTGGTGCGAAAGGCAGCTTCGGCGGCGGCGATCGCGGCCTCGGCGTCTGCCCGGCTGCCGTTGATCACCGTGGCCACCCCCTGCTGGTCATACGGCGCGCGGATCTCCACCGCTGCGCCTTGCGTAACAAATTTTCCGTTAAGTAGAAAACCGTAGGGCTTGGTCGCGGCAAGGGTGGCACTCATAGGGATATGGTAACTCGCCCGGACAGTTCGGTAAGAGCGAGGGCGCCAAAGTTCTTACACAAAAGCTTCCGCGCCATACCCCAAAGCCAGGACGGCGGGCAGGGCGCCCGCGCTACCGTTGGCTACTTCAGCGCCACCTTGGCGTTGACCAGGTCCTCCTCCAGGTCCACATGCAGCTCGAACCCCAGGCGGTTGCAGATGGCGCGCATTTCGCGATTGATCCCCAGCATGGTGGAGCTGACGTACTTGAGCTTTTCCTCGCGCGCGATCAGCATGAGCCGGCGCACGAGCTCCGTGCCCAGGCCCTGGTGCTGGAAGTTGTCGCTCACCAGCACCGCCACCTCCGCTTCGTCCAGGCCGTGGAGCTTGCTGAGCCTGCCCACGCCGATAATGTCCGGCTCGCCGGAGGCGGTGCGGCGCTCCGCTACCAGGGCCATCTCGCGGTCGTAGTCGATGAAGCAGATGCGCGTCATGCGCTCGTGCGCCGTTCGCTGTGAAAGCTTCAGCGGCTGGAAATAGCGCAGGTACACGGTGCGGTCCGACAGCTCCTGGTGGAACCGGATGAGCAGCGGCTCGTCCTCCGGGCGAATCGGGCGAATGACTATCTCCGTGCCGTTCTTGAGCGTCCAGGGAGCGATGTGCCGGGTGGGATAGGGGCGAATCGCGGGACGAGGCAGCTGGTCCTCGCTGACGTCGAGACCGAAAATCACCACGCGCGCATCCAGCGCCAAGAGCCCTTGCGATGAGGCCAGCAGCGGATTGATGTCAATTTCCTTTATCCAGGGATGCTCCAGCACCAGCTGGCTGAACTTCACCAGCAGGGCCTCCAGAGCCGTCAGGTCGACCGCCTCCTGGTTGCGCACCCCCAGCAGCGCGGAGTACACCCGGGTCTGCTCCATCATGCGGCGGGCCAGCGTGGTGTTGAGCGGCGGCAAGGCGAGTGCGCGGTCGCGCGTGATTTCCACCAGCAGCCCCCCGGCGCCGAACAACAGCACCGGACCGAATTGCGAATCGATGCTGCTGCCCACGATCAGCTCGAAACCCTCCCGTGAAACCATCGGCTGCACGGTCACTCCCTGGAAGGCGGATTCTCCCAGGCGTTCGTAAACCGTCCGCTGAATGCCGTGGAAAGCGGTGCGCACCGCGTCGGCGTCGCGCAGGTTCAGGCGGACTCCCTTGACGTCGGATTTGTGCGTGATCGAGTACGAGAGAATCTTGACCACCGCGGGGTATCCAATCTGCTCGGCACAAGCCACCGCCTCGTCGGCGGTAGTGGCGAGCAGCGTCTTCACCGTGGGAATGCCGTAGTAGCTGAGCAGTTGCTTGGACTCGGCTTCGGTCAGCACGGTGCGTCCCGTGTCGCGCACCTGCAGGATGCGCTTCTCGGCGGCCTCGCGATCAATGCCGGTTTCGGAGAACGGCGGCAGAGCGGGCGTCTCATACAGCCCCCGCAGGTTGTAGCTGTACTTCCACATGTAGGTAAAGGCCCGCGTGGCGGTATCGGGAAACTGGAAGGTGGGAATGCCGGCGCGGTTGAGGATTTCGTTTCCCGCCGCCACCTCGGCTCCGCCCATGAAGCAGGCCAGCACCGGCTTTCCCGTGGTGCGGGCATGCGGCTTGAGCAGCTCGGCAATCTGCGTCGGCTCGCTCAGTCCCTGGGGAGCAGCCAGAACCAGGATGCCGTCACAGTTGGGATCCTTCACTGTCACTTCTAAAGCTCGGGAGTAGCGATCGGGTGTCGCGTCGCCCAGAACGTCGATGGGATTGCCGTGGCTCCAGTGGGCGGGCAGGAAGGAGTTCAGGGCTTCCAGGCTCCCGGGCGAAAGCTCGGCGAGTTGGCCTCCGTTGGCTACCAGGCCATCGGCAGCGAGCACACCGGGACCGCCGGCGTTGGTCAGAATCGCCAGGCGCGGACCCTTGGGCCGCGGCTGCTTGGAGAGCACCTCCGACATATAGAAGATATCGGCAATGCTGTTCACTCGTAGCACGCCGGAGCGGCGGAAGGCAGCATCGAGCACCTCATCGCTGCCGGTCATAGCTCCGGTGTGCGAGGCGGCTGCCTTAGCGGCTTCCTCCGAGCGCCCCGCCTTGATCACGATGATGGGCTTGGTGAGCGAGACCTCGCGCGCGGCGGAGAGGAAGGAGCGCGCGTTCCCGATGCTCTCCATGTAAATGACGATGCTTTGGGTGCGAGGATCATTTCCCAGGTAGTCGATCAGGTCGCCCCAACCGACGTCGAGCATCGATCCCACCGACACGAAGGCGCTGAAGCCCACCAGTTCGTGCAGGCTCCAGTCCAGGATGGCCGTGCACAGCGCGCCGCTCTGACTGATGAAGGCCACGCTGCCGGGAAGGGCGATGGTCTGCGAAAAGGTTGCGTTCAGCCCCGTGAGTGGGTTCATTACGCCCAGGCAGTTGGGGCCGATGACCCGCATGCGGCTGCCGCGCAGCTTGTCCAGAATTTGCTGCTCCAGGGCCGCGCCCTCGGCCCCGTATTCGCGGAAACCCGCAGAAATAATGATCGCCGCCTTCACCCCCGCAGCCACGCATTCCCCGATGACGTCGGGCACGCTGGCCGCCGGGGTCACCACCACTGCCAGATCCACCGCGTCGGGCACATCGCGCACCGAGGGATACGCCTTGATCCCCAGCACGCTGCGGCGTTCTTTGCTGACGGGGAAGAAAGTGCCCCCGAACGGACTGCTCAGCAGGGCCCACAGGACGCGGCGTCCAATGCTGGCCGGACGCTCGGTGGCGCCGACCACCGCCACACTGCGCGGCGCGAACACGGCGTCCAGCGGATGCCTCTCCGCCCGCAGTACATCGTGCGCGGGATCGCTTCCGGGTTTGGATGCCCCGGGCTTGGATACACCAGGCTTGGAGACTGCCCGAGCCGCCGAATCCATGGCGCCCTCCGTGGGCAAAAGCATAGCAGCAGGGCGGAATGCGCCGGGCGGGAATTGTCACGCCCGGATGTGACCTATGACCCCAAGTGGAACATCCAGGAAGATCCGTGTGGTGGAGTTAATCCTTTTTCCGGGCCGGGTTGGCCATCACATCCTGGGGAAAGGACTTGAAAGTCACCTCGCGCGAACGCGCGGACGTCTTCTTGTTCTCGTCGGTGTTGTATTCGGTGAGCGTGCCTTTCAGAACCCGGTAGCCTTCCAGGTTGGGCGACTTGGCCTCGCCCCGCTCCACCCTTCCCTTGAACTCGAACCAGACGCCGTGAATGGGCTTGGTGATCCAGTGCATGTTGGGGCGGTCAAACTCCCCTTTGTCGATCATGTGATCGAGGAAGGCGCCGCGGTCGCTGTCACTGTCGCCGTAGCGTGAGACGAAGCCTGAAATATGGACCTTCTCCTCGAGATCGACTTCCACGAACTCGCCCTCTTTCAGGAAGGTGTACATGCCTGAGACCCCGTCGTCGAGATCCGCCGGGGCCGGAGGAGGTTGATTCTGCCCGAGCGCAACCGTCGCCGCCAGCAGGCAAACCGCAACCAGGCAACTCTTCATGAGCGAAATTCCTCGACTATTAGAACACGCCAGGCAAGCATTTGATGTGCGCGGTCTTGGCGAGGCCGTGCGCGCCTGAGCCTCTGTCCCACTCAGCCCAACGGGTGCAGGCAAGGCGAACGCCAGGCCGGGTATAATCCACCTAATCCGGTGGCCTAATGTCGTCCCTCCCAGGCAGTATCTTCGATCTGCAAGAAAACGAAGAGATGGATACCGCTCCGCGGCTGCTGGTGGAGCTGCCTTCGTGGCGGCGGGTGTTTCTGTCGAACCTGGGCGACGTTCTCCTCAGACGGAAGCCCCGGCCGGCGGTGGTGACCTCGCCTCCAGCGGACTTCTGGCCCGATGTTTTCGTCCAGCGGGGAGTGCCGTGGTCTCGCCTGCGGCAATCCGCCCTCCTGCACATTTTTGTGGTGGTGGCCTTGTGGGGGCTGAGCGAATCCTGGAGGGGCCTCTTATGGCGGCGCAACCCGTCTCTCCAGGTCCGCGACAAGATGGTGTATTACTCCGTCTCCGAGTACCTGCCGCCGCTCGATACCGGCAGCACTCCGGCGAAGGAGGAGCAGAAGGGCGATCCGGTATATGCCAGGCAACCGATCATCTCGGCGCCACTCCATCCCGACAACCGTGAGCAGACCATCGTCACCCCGCCCGAGGTGAAGCTGCCAAAGAACGCGCCGCTGCCGAATATCGTCGCCTGGAGCCCGGCCCCAGCCCCGGTTCCGACTGCCGTGGCCACGCGAGCCACCACACCCGCCCTGCCCCAGATGCCGGGCTCGGTGATTCCGCCCCCGCCCGAGTCCCTGCGCCGTGATCTGGCACAAACCACCGCCGTGCAGCCGGGCAAGGTTGCTGTGGTCGAACCGCCTCCGGCGGTGGATCCGTCAAAATCGACGCGCAAGCTCGAGATCCCTGCGGTCGCCGTGGTGGAGGCTCCGCCGTCGGTGGAACAATTGAAGACCCAGGCTCGGTCGATCGCGGCGCCCACTCCAGCAGTGATCGAACCTCCTCCTGCCGTAGATAGCACGGTGCGCTCGCTGGGAGTCATGAACGTGGGCAAATTTGAAGCGCACGTGGCGGCACCGAAGCTTCCGGTGGGGGAGCAGCGGGCAGTGGCGTCCAACGGAGCCGCGGGCAAAGCGGGCGCCGCAGCCGGCGGGTCGGGACAAGCTGGCTCAGGACAAGCCGCCGCCGTTCCGCCTCCTCCCTCCGTGGGCGCGATGCCAGCCGGGGCCGCGGCGGGGCAGTTGATCGCCCTCGGCCTGCACCCCGCAAATGTGACCGGACCGATCGAGGTACCGGCGGGCAGGCGCTCAGGTGAGTTTGCCGCCACTCCGGAGGGCAAGCCCGATGCCTCTGGCGCGCCGGAGATCAAAGGTGGGGGCACCAACGGCAACGGGATTGGCAGGACCGGCCCTGCGTCCGCTGCGACGAGCGCACCCGCGGGCATCTTCGTAGGCGGCGACCCCAAGGCGCCGCCTGCGGGCACGGCTGTGGTTGCAGCCACACCCGCCAAACCGGCCGCCGCTAAGCCCGACGACAGCACCCTGGTGGCCTCGCTCTCTCGTCCCAAGGTGACGGAGACCACGCGCGGGCCGCTGAACGGTCCCACCGCGGGCAAGGTCGAAGACCGCGTCTTCGCCGGTAGGAAGTACTACACCATGGCGCTGAACATGCCCAACCTGAGCTCATCGGGAGGAAGCTGGATCGTCCGTTTTGCGCAGCTTGAGAACGACCCCAGCGGAGGCGACGTGACCGCGCCGGTGGCCATCCAGAAGGTCGATCCCAAGTATCCCGCGGAATTGCAGCGGGAGTTCGTGGAGGGCACCGTCACGCTTTATGCCGTGATCCGCAAGGACGGCAGCGTGGACGATGTGCGCGTGCTGCGCGGGATCGACCGGCAGCTCGACGAGAACGCCCGCACCGCCCTCGCCCGCTGGCACTTTCAGCCGGGGACCAAGAACGGCGTCGCCGTGGATCTGGAAGCCGTAGTGTTCATTCCCTTTAAGGCGGGGAGGCTCGGGTTCTAAGCCGGCCTGAGAGCAGTCGGAGCAGTGATAGCCGAATTCAGACCGAATCCAGCGCC
>DATHDM010000107.1:0-10613 GCA_035319065.1 Terriglobales bacterium | reverse complement strand
AACCAGGACGTGCGCGACTTCATCCACGGCTATACCTGCGTGAACGACGTGACCGCGCGCGACCTGCAGAAGAAAGACGGACAGTGGACGCGCGCCAAGGGTTTCGACACCTTCTGCCCGGTGGGCCCGCTGATCACTGATGAAGTGGATCCGTGGGCAGGAGTGACGGTGGAGTGCCGGGTGAATGGGGAAGTAAGGCAGCAAAGCGATACTACCCATTTCATCTTTCCTCTTGACCAGATCATCCGCTACATCGCGACGGTGATGACGCTGGTGCCCGGAGATCTGATCGCGACCGGGACCCCGGCGGGGATCAGCCCGCTGAAGGCTGGTGATGTGGTCGAGGTAACCTGCGGGGGCGTGGGGACGCTGAGCAATCCGGTGGCGGATGAGGGGTAGAGGGCGAGCCCGGCGCCTTCCGCCGGCGGAGACGCGACACGTGATGGAGCGGATTGCGCGCAAAGATCCTCAGCCATGGCAAAATCAGGCACGCACGCCAAGAGCATGAGTCGGATACTCCTGTGGCC
This sequence comes from Terriglobales bacterium, assembly GCA_035319065.1. Classification (GTDB taxonomy): domain Bacteria; phylum Acidobacteriota; class Terriglobia; order Terriglobales; family Acidobacteriaceae; genus DASPRM01. Next base: position 10,086 of record DATHDM010000107.1, on the reverse strand, counting down.
GATATTTGTTCTTCTGCTGACCATGCCAGGCTCGGGCACGCCATCGCAAACGGCGCAAACCAACCTGTTCAATGACGCCCCTGCGCACGAAGCCGATCGGCTTTATAGCTGTCTTTTTATTCGGCGCGCCGCTGACGGAAGCGAGTTTGGCCTAGAAGCCCTGGACCCGCTCTTCTGGCGATCGACCCAATATCTCATTACCGGCGAATCGCACCCGCAGGCCTTGGCCTGTCTCGATCGATTTCTCAAGGCTCGAGTGCAAGAGGACCTGTCGCCGCGAGAGCGTGCGATTCTGCAGCGCGATCTCTGGTATCTCTTCGACTGGTCAACCCAGGACACCGACTTCGCGCCACAAAGGCAGGAACTGCAGCTCAAACTCGCGGCGGTGCTGCGGCAGCTGGCAATGTCGGAAGAAAGAGTTCGCAAACTGCCCGACAATTACGCTGCGGCGCTCGCCTCGGGACGCTACCCTCGGCAATTTGATCCGCAGCAACCTGCGCGGAGCTTTCTGCCGCCGGATTTGTTTCAACCCACGGGTCCCTGGGTCTGCATAGCGGCAAAGCCGGCTGCACCCACTCATCTGCGGGAATTTTTTGGCCAGTCCCGTTTTCTGGTGTTCATCAACTTGCCGAATGGACGGGCCGAGACCTTCGACTATCTGCACCGGCTCTACACGTCCGGAGAACCCGCACGGCAGGTGATGGAGCCGCCACCTTCCGACGCGCAGTTTCCCCAGTTCCCCGCGGGAACCAAGGTCGCCCTGGTGCGCCAGATGACCTTGTTTGACCGCGACGGCCGACTGATCCCCACGCCGATTACAGAGAGCGTGCAGATCCGTGTGTACCGCTCCGTGGCAGCGATGCCAACTGCGGGTAACTCAGCGGACGATTCCAGCAATCGTGCACAGGAAGTCTTCGATTTTCGGCTCGACAAGCAGAAGTTCATGGTGGGGGAGGACAGCGGTCTGGTGGCCGCATCTCCAGAAGACAAGGCCTTCTCACCGTTCTTCAGGAGTCACGGCGTGGACCCATTCGAGGGCCCTGAGCGCGGTAACCAGGGGCTGGGCGAGAGCACCCTGGTTCTCGGTTCGTGCCGGGTTTGCCATTCAGGGCGCGGCATCTACTCGGTGCAAAGCCGCAACCGACTTCTGCCGCCGAATGCCCTGCAGCGCGATCCTGAGAATGGCCGCCCAGAATACGGCGCCCGCTACTGGGAAACCGAGTCTTCTCTACAATGGAAAAGGGAGCGTTACGACTGGGGACTGTTGAACGGTTTCTGGCAGGCCGCCGAGGCGGCGAGCCACCCTGCGCGGCGATAGATGTTTTCCCATTTTGCGCGACCGGAGTTGCTCCCCTGCCCCTGGAGTGATAGAAGAAGCTGCAGCGGTGACGACATGCTTGCCGGTCAGGCACTACGCGAACTTAATGTCGGGTGTGCTGGACTCCAAGCCCTGGATCGCATTGGGCTGAATATCGATTTTGACGAACTCCGGCGAAGCCGTGCCGCTGTCCCCGATGCCGTCTTGATCTGCGGTAAGGCGGAAGCGCTGCCTATAGCAGACAATGCGCTCCGCTGTGTTTATTCCACCGTCACGCTTCCCTACACCAATATTCCCCAGGCTCTTCGGGAAATCTGGCGCGTGCTTGCTCCCGGCGGAACGGCACATCTCAGGTTTCATGACTGGTGGATGTGGCGCGAGCGCACCTGGCGGAGCCTGCGGCGCGGAAACTGGAAGGATGTTACTTTCCAAGCCTACACGCTTCTGAATAGCCAGTTTCTCTGGTTTGGGACTGTGATGAGGTTCCCGCTGCGGAGGTCTCGCCTGGAGTCCTACCAGTCGCCCGAGCTTGTGCGCCATTTGCTCCAGCGCGCTGGATTCGGAGATGTGGTGGTTAAGCGTGATCATCCACACTTGCGTGCGTTCGCTGCCAAGCCCTGTTCAATTTTTGAGTTGAGCCACCGGTAACGATCCCGATGGCCGGGAAGTGAGACCGAGTCGCCCGGCGCTGCGCCGATTCGCGGTTTCACTAAAGTGAACAAGCAGGGGGGTACCCCCGATTCCGCTTTCCACAGAGCTGCCTCTTGCATCACGGCGGTGAATCAGGAAAACTGAGCAGCTAACAGCCGACCTGGAGTCTTACAGGACGGTTGCCCTAGCACTTCCACCGGTAGAACACGCTCAAGCCCGATGGACAATCTTGGTTACATTCCGTATGCGGTGGCCGGTATCGCCATAGTCGCGTTTGGGGCCGCTTACCTGGGATACCGGCGGCGAAAGACTCCCGAGCAACTGGAAAGAGAGCGCCGCAACCGGCTCAACGTGGTGGGGCGAATTACCGACGGGACGGTGATCGACGCCTGCGAGCTGGCGGGCAACGGCAAGGGTGGGCCGGTGCAGGTATTGATCTACCAGTACGACGTGGCCGGGGTGCAATACGAAGCCTCCCAGGACATCACCTATCTGCGGCAACTGGTGGATGTGCACACCTGCAAGGTGGGGCTGCAGGCATCGGTGAAGTACGATCCGCAGAATCCCGGGGATTCGATCGTAGTGTCGGAAACCTGGTCGGGGCTGCACAGCGGCAGCCAGTGGAACCGCAAGAGCGGGATCACCTCAGCCCCGTAGCCGCGTCCAATCCAAAGAGGATTTCGATAGAAAGTTTGTAACGGCGGGCTTTGCCGGGCATCCCTGGAGTAGGGCCGGATAGGGCCGAAGCCGGGTTGCTACAATAACAACAATGTCGGGAGCACCCCTTCCCATCGCCGCCTTCGTGGCGGGATTACTGTCATTTCTCTCACCGTGCGTGCTGCCGCTGGTGCCCGGCTACGTGTCTCTGATCTCGGGAACTGGCGTCGAGAACCTGAACACGCGGCAGGAGACGGTGCTGCGGACGGTGATGGTGAACTCGCTGATGTTCATCCTGGGGTTCAGCCTGGTATTCATCGCGCTGGGAGCGGTGGCGTCCACGCTGGGACAGGTGACGCACCGCTTTTATCCGCTGCTGACGCGGGTGGCCGGGGTCATCATCATTATTTTCGGGCTGCACCTGACGGGCATCTGGAAGATCAAGGCGTTTTATGCAGACAAGCGCATGCACGGGGTTCAGGGGGGCAGCTCGGCGTGGGGATCGTTCCTGGTGGGATTTGCGTTTGCGTTTGGCTGGACGCCCTGCATCGGGCCGATTCTGGCCACGATCCTGGCGATTGCCGCCAGCGAAGACACGGTGCTGAAGGGAGTGCTGCTGCTGGCGGTGTATTCGGCCGGACTGGCAGTGCCCTTCCTGCTGACCTCGCTGGGGATCGATCGTTTTCTGGTGTTCTACGGCAAGTTTCGCCGGCATTTGCACACCGTGGAGGTGGTGAGCGGGGTGCTGCTGATTGCCATCGGGGTGCTGATCCTGACGCGGCATCTGACCATGCTCTCGGGTTATCTAGCGTTCCTCAATCGTTTTGCGCTTTAATCCAAGGAGTTTTTCGTGAGTCGCAACGTTCAGGTCTTTCTGGTTGTAGCGATTGTAGTTACGGGCATGCTGGTGGGGGGCAAGTACCTGGCCAAGCCCCCGGCAGGGTCGATGCACGGCGCCCTGGGGGCGCAGGACCCGACGGGGATTGCGGCGCCGGATTTCCAACTGACGGGGATAGACGGGAAGCCGGTGAAGCTCTCCGACTACCGGGGCAAGGCGGTGCTTTTGAACTTCTGGGCGACCTGGTGCCCGCCCTGCAAGATCGAGATTCCGTGGTTCGTGGAGCTGCAACAGCAGTATGGGGCGGAAGGTCTGCAAGTCGTGGGCGTGGCGATGGACGATGGCGACAGCCGCGACAAGGTGAGCAAGATGGCCCAGGAAATGAAGGTGAATTATCCGGTGCTGCTGGGCAACGACCAGATTGCAGATCTGTACGGCGGCGTGGAGGGCTTGCCGTTGACCTTCTACATCGGCCGCGACGGCAAGATTGTAAAGCGGGTGGCGGGGCTGGTGGGGCACAGGGAAGTGGTGGAGAATATCCAGGCGGCATTGAAGCAGGGACAGGTCCCGGGGAGCGCGGAAAATCGCCCTCAGCGGGCGCAGGTCGCAGCTCCGGTTGCCGGAGGCCAATGAAGAGAGTTCGCTTCGCAGCAGAGTCAGGGAAGGCGGGTTTTATGCCCGTCTTTTTTTGCCTGGCGACGCTATCGATTTGGGCGTGGGGGCAAGACAGTCCCATTCCGATGGGGCAGCCGCGCGTGACGTTGACGCCCATCAAAACCATCGCCGTGGTGCAGGGACAGTCGGCGCACCTGGAGATGATGTTCCGGGTGGCCTCCGGGTATCACATCAACTCCAACAAGCCCAGCTCGCAGCTGCTGATTCCGACGGCGCTGCATCTGGACCTCCCCACCGACATTTCGGTGGGGAAGCTGACCTACCCGGAAGGGCACATACAGACATTTCCCTTTGCGCCGGAGGAGAAGATCAGCGTCTATGCCGGCGAGTTCGAGATCACCGCCCTGGTGAACGCGGCGCAGAGTACGCCGCGAGGGCACTACCGCGTGCACGGCCAACTGAAATACCAGGCGTGCGACAACCGGGCGTGCTATCCGCCCTCGGTGGTGCCGCTGGCGTTTGATGTGATGGTGGCGCCGAATCGGACGACCAACACCATGCGAAAGAATCCTGGGCAGAGTCCGCACGTGCACCAGTAGGGGTGGCGTCTGGCAAGTCTGCTGCCGGCAATCATTCGGAATCCTAAGTGAAGGGCCCGGGTTCGGGGGATTACGGTTGCGCAGGCGAATTTTCCTTCTCACGTTCTGTCTCCCTCTCCTCCTGCGAGTGGAGGTGGTAGGGCAAGCAGGCGATCTCGCGGTTTTCAATCCCAACTTCATGGATCGCAGGATCAGTCCCTGTGAGGATTTCTATCAATTTGCCTGCGGAGGGTGGATTCGGACGCACGCAATCCCGCCCGACCGCTCAGCCTGGGATCGCTATTATCAGCTGGCGGAACAGAATGCGCAGGCGGTGCGCGAGATTCTGGAGCAGGCGGCACACCAGCCGAAATCGCCAGTGGAGAAGCAGGTTGGGGACTACTACGCTGCGTGCATGGACGAGACGGCGGTCAATGGCAAGGGGATGGAGCCGCTGAAAGCCGAACTTGCGAGAATTGCGGGAATTCAGGACCGGGATGGGCTGGCAAAGGAAGTGGCGCGTCTGCACCCCTGGGGCGTGGACGCGCTGTTCAGCTTCTATTCGACCCAGGATTACAAGGACTCCGAGCAGGTAATTGCGGAGATTGATCAAGGTGGCTTGGGGCTGCCAGACCGCGAATACTACCGCCGTGACGATCGAAAATCGGAGGAGCTGCGGCAAGCCTACGAGAAGCACGTGGCCAGGATGTTCGAGTTGGTGGGGCATGGGAAACAAGTAGCGGAAGGCGAAGCTCGGGCAGTCCGCGAAGTGGAAGCCGCGCTCGCTTCCGCGGAAATGGAGCGGGTTCAGCATCACGATGCCTCCCTGACCTATCACAAGATGAGCACGGGGGAACTGGCGCAGGCGGCGCCGGATTTCGCCTGGGAGACCTACTTTCAGGCAACGGGAGCGCCCAGCTTCGGGACCCTCAACGTGGTTGCACCGGATTTTTTCAGAAGCATGAACGGCCTGGCGGCTCGCGATCTCAGCAAGGTGCGGACATACCTGGCGTGGCACCTCATCCATAGTGCAGCACCGTTGCTACCTCAACCCCTGGTAGAGGAGGACTTCGACTTCTTCCAGCGAACGCTGAGAGGCGCGACGTCACTATCGCCGCGCTGGAAGCGCTGCACCGCCCTGAGCAACCGTGATCTGGGCGAAGCCATTGGGCGGATCTACGTCGATGCGCACTTTTCGGCTCAACAAAAAGGTCGAGTGCTGGGAATGGTGAGGGCGCTCCAGGACGGGTTTGCGAGCGAGGTCAACGAGGTGACGTGGCTGGAGCCGCAGACCCGGCGGGAAGCTTCCAGAAAGGTGCAGGAATTGACGGTGAAGATCGGGTATCCGGACCGATGGCGCGACTACAGCCAGTTTCACGTCGAGCGGAGTGATGCACTCGGCAACGCGCTTCGCGGGCAGGAATTCGAGTTCCGCAGCCAGCTTGCAAAGATTGGCAAGGGGGTGGATCGCGGAGAGTGGTTCTCCTTGCCACAAGAGGTGGATGGCTATCACACGGATCAGCTTAACGAGATTGTGTTTACCGCTGGAATCCTGCAGCCTCCCTTGTTCGATGGCCAGGCGGACGACGCCGCCAATTTCGGCGCCATCGGCCGCGTCATCGGGCACGAACTGGTGCACGGCTTCGACAGTCAAGGGCGGAAGTTCGACCAGCACGGGAACCTGCGAGATTGGTGGACAGGGCGGGATGTGGCGGAATACGAGCTTCGGGCCCGTTGCTTTGTGGAGGAGTACTCGAACTTCAAAGTGGCGGATGACGTGAAGCTCAACGGGGAACTGGGACTACGGGAGAATATTGCCGACAACGGCGGTCTGCGACTGTCGTTTGCGGCGTTAGAGAAGAGTTCCGGCGGACGTGAGGTGTCGGTCGGGGGCCTTACTCCCGAACAGAGGTATTTCCTCGCCTTTGCCCAGAGCCAGTGTGCGAACGTCTCGGAAAAGACAGAGCGGGTGAGAGTGGCTACCGATCCACATTCTCCGGCGCGCTTCCGGGTGAATGGGTCAGTGTCGAACATGGAAGAGTTTCAGAAAGCGTTTGCGTGTCGGGCAGGGGACGCGATGGCACCGGAGAAGAGATGCCGAATCTGGTGAACGGGGGCATTGCGGGGTTCATGGTTGGAATGACGAGCCGGAAGGACGAGGCTGGCGCCGGCCATGGCGGATTGTTAGTCGGGGTCAATCGGGATCGGGCAGTCGGAACGCAATCAGGAGTCAACAAGGGTAGAGGCAGCCCCCGACCAAGGCTTGGGTGGCCGTTAGGACATGTCCAAATGGGTTCTTCCCGCGCAGTGAGGTGCGCGGTGAAGCGAGCGCGGGCGATTGACGTGGCCATCCGATGCCCATATAGTTCTGAGCACCATGCCGCGGTTTTACAGGGCTTGAATTCTGTGGTTGTAAAGAGTTAGCAACGCGGCGGGGCGGCGCGCGCCAGTTCGTTTCCACGGTTGTCCAGACCGGGCTGTCAAGCTCCGCGTGGTTTACGGCTTTTTCCCTCCCCTGACTTGGCAGAGTTGTGGCTTTCCATGGATTCCGTTCTGGTAGCCATTGTGGTTCCGGGCATCACGGCCCTGCTGCTGTTGCTGGTGTTCAGCTACCTGTACCAGCAAAGCCGGGAGTCCTACTTCCGCGCCTGGCAACTGGCATGGGCGGCGTTGTGCGTGTACTACGCCATCCAGATGTGGCAGCAGATCTCAGGCCAGGCCAGCGCCACGCTCTTCTTTCTTGCCCAGTTGTGCCAGGCGGCGATTGCGCTGGCCATATTCGCTTCCACGCGCATGACCGACGGGGAACACTACCAGTTCCGCTGGTACGACGGAGCGCTGGCCGCCGCCGGAGCAGTGCTTGCGGTCTACAACACCTGGGCGCACTACCGCAGCGGAAACTTCACCGCTAGTCCGGTCGCGCCGCGCCTGGAACTGGACGTTCTGATAGCGGTCCTGCTGCTCTACTGCGCGGTGAAGTTCTTCCGCGCGGGGAGGCAGCGTGATTCGATCGGCTTTCAGGTGCTGGGCTTCGCGCTGGCAGTGTGGGCACTGTTGATGTGGTCACAGCTGTTCCACGGACCACTGGAAAACTGGCTGGGCGACATTGGGCACTTTCTGGGACCGATGCCGCAGATGCTGATGGGCATCGCGATGGTGATCGTGCTGTTCGAGGGCGAACGCCGGAAGGTGCAGGAGAACGCGCTGTATTTCTCCACGCTGGATGTGGACAACAAGGCGGTAATCGGCGCGGGCGAACTGACCTCGAGCTTCCACAAATTGCTGGACCGGTTGTGCCGGGTGCTCAAGGTGGATCAGGCGGCGATCTGCACGGCCGAGGGTTGGCGCAGTACGCTGCCCACGGTGGCGCAGGGATTTCCGGCAGGATTGATGCCGGCGCTCGACGCCAGCGAGGCGGACGAATACCTGATCGACCTGGCCTACCGCCGCGGCGGCCTGGTGACGGTGCGCGGGCTGCCGAGCGCAAAGGAGCCGATGCCGGCGGGCCAGCCGGGGCGCTTCGCCCGCCTGAAGGAAATCGCAGGGCAGTATGGGATTGCCAATGTCACCGCCGTCAGCCTGCAGACTCGGGAGAAGAATTTCGGTGTCTTGCTGTTTCTTCACCGGCAGCGCGACATGTTCGGGCCGTCGCAGCTGCGGCTGCTGACCGGGCTATCCACCCAGATCGCGATGACCCTGGAGAACCATGTGGCCATCCAGGAGACGCAGCGCAAGACCCGGGAATATGAGCTGCTGACGCAGATGGGGCAGGTGATCAGCTCGCGGCTGAACTCGGATGAGGTGCTGCTGGCGATTCACAAGGAAATCGGTCTGCTGGTGGACACGGACACGTTTTACGTGGCGTTTCTGCAGGGAGAGGATCTGCGCTTCGAGCTGGAGGTGGAGCAGGGAGAGGTGCTGCCCAAGCGGATGCGCAAGACGGCGAACGGGCTGAGCGAATACGTGATCCGGGCGGGACAGCCGCTGCTGGTGAAATCGGGGATGGAGGAGGTGCGAGCGCGGATCGGGGCCACGCACGTTCCCGGGCGGCCTGCCCAGTCCTTCTGTGGGGTGCCGATTTTCATGGGCGGGCGCTCAGTGGGCGTGATGGCCGCCATGAACTATGAACACGAATTCGTGTACTCGGAGCGCGACGTGGACCTGATGCAAACCGCCGCCGGCCAGGTGGCGGTGGCGGTGGAAAATGCGCGGCTGTTCGAAGAGCAGCAGCGGCGGGCGCGCTACCTGGGATTCCTCAACACCGTGTCCAAGACGGCGATTTCCAGCGAGGACGCGGAGCAGATGCTGGCGGAGATCGTGGCGGAGATCCAGAAGAACTTTCTGCTGGATCACATCGGCATCGGCATGCTGGATTATGCGACCAAGGAGATCGAGATCAAGGCGGCGGCCGGAACCGCCAAGGTGGCGCTGGGGCGGCGGGATCCGCTGGGCGCAGGGATCATGGGGCGAGTGGCGCGCACGGGCGAGATGGTGCTGGTGCAGGGCGACGACGAAGGTCACATGCTGAGTATCCTGCCGGGGGCAAAGTCGGTGCTGTGCCTGCCGTTGACCTACGGCGAAACCCTGCTGGGGGTGCTGGACGTGGAGAGCCGGCGCGAGCATGCCTTCGGCGAGCAGGACGTGCTGATTCTGCGCACCCTGGCGGACCTGCTGGCCACCGCGCTGCACAACGCCTTCGTGTTTCAGAAGCTGCAGCAGCAGTCGATCACCGACGGGCTCACGGGAATCAAGACGCGGCGGTTTTTCCTGGAGAGCGTGAGTGCGGAGTGGAAGCGCGCGTCGCGCTCCGGGCGGCCATTCTCCGTGGTGATGGTCGACCTGGATAAGTTCAAGGATGTAAACGACAGCATGGGTCACCTGGAGGGCGACCTGGTGCTGGCGCGGGTGGGCAGGTTGCTGGAGCAGAAGTGCCGGCAGTCGAACGTGGTGGCGCGGTATGGCGGGGATGAGTTCGTGATCCTGATGCCGGAGACGGGAATCGAGCAGGCACAGATCCTCTCCGAGCGGCTCAGGCTGTGGATCGCCACGGATCCGATGCTGAACGAGCGGCATATCACGGGGAGCTTCGGGGTGGCCAGCTTCCCGCTGCACGGATCGACGGTGGAAGACATCGTGCGCGTCTCCGACGCGGGGATGTACGTTTCCAAGCACGCCGGGGGCAATCGCGTATCCACGGCGGAGGAGTTCAAGGAGGGAGAGACGATCGCGGTGCAGCGGCAGTTGGTGGCGTCGTACATCGAAGGCTTTCTGCAGCGCGAGCACATGGGGCCGGAGTCGGCGGATGAGCTGGTGGCGACGTTGCGCAAGATGTGCAGCGGGCTGCAGGACGATCCCGAGCCGATGAAGGAGGCGATTCTGGCGCTGACGCGCGCGGCGGAGGCGCGCGAGGTTTACGGCACGGGACACGG
>DATHDM010000106.1:0-10493 GCA_035319065.1 Terriglobales bacterium | reverse complement strand
ACACAACCGGGCTGTATTTGAAACTGCTCCAGACCGGAGAAACCCACGCCTGGCCTTTGCCCAAAGATTTTTCTGCGCACATCGACAGCTGGTTTCCTGACAGCGCCCATGTCCTGATCGACCATGTGGAAACGGCGGGGGCGCAACCCAGCTTGTGGACCGCTTCGGTTCTCGGCGGTGAGCCTCGCAAGGTGGCTGACGATGCAGAGGCAGGTGTCGTATCCCCCGATGGATCGTACATCGCCTTCACCCGAGTGCCACAGGGGCGGGAAGAGATATGGGTCATGCGCACCGATGGAATGGAACAGACCAAAGTTGTGCCTGCCGTCCGGGATGATTATCTGGGCAGAACAACCTGGTCCTCCGACGGTCGAAAGATTGCGTATGTCAGACGACGCCTGACGGGGTATATGCAGACCACTGATACCATCGAGGTTAACGAATGGCGGAACGGCCACTCGCATATCTTGTTGTCGCAGGAGAGGCTGGGTTTCGCCCTGTTGTGGTTGCCTGATAGCCGTATCGTCTACACGCGCGCCGAAGATGTGCCAAGCGAAAGGGATTTGAATGCCTGGGCTGTAACGGTGGACAAGTCCGGAAGGGTTTCTGGTGCGCCGCGTCGCCTGATGCGGGGAATAGGCTCGATCGCGGAGATTACCGCTGATGCAGATGGCAGATTAATGGTGTTCCGAAGAATCCAACAGCAGAATCAGGTTGTTGCCGGAACCCTGTCACCTGATGGAAGACGTTTAGTTGGCACCAAGCGCCTGACGCTGGACGAAAATCAGAACCTGCCGTTTGCCTGGACCCCGGACAGCAAGTCGGTGCTGTTCTCATCCGATCGTAACGGGAGCGTTGCAATTTTCAAACAGGCTATAGACCAGCCATTGCCAGAACTTTTGGCGACTAGTTCCGAGGGGGAATGGACTTCTCGGACCATTCCGAGGTTGACTCCCGATGGCTCAGAAGCCGTATATCTTGCTGAACCGAAAATCGCCCGCTCCGGTTCTGTCTCCGCCATAGCGGCTATCTCTTTGCAAGGGGGGGCACCGCGCATCATTCTGCGAGGGGAAAAAATAGGAAACATCGAATGTGCAAGGCTACCATCCACAGTTTGTATCTATGCCGTCGAGGTTGGGGATCACGCAACATTTCTCCAATTCGACGTGAGGAGCGGCGTGAGTTCCGAGCTCACCACAATTGACATCAGCGGCGGCGTGCCCATGAATTGGGGCTTGTCTCCTGATGGTTCGAAACTAGCCATCATCCTCCATACTCCGAATGCCAATACAATTCAGCTCCGTTCATTGGTAACTGGGAAAACATATGATTTGACCGTCAAAGGCTGGAGTGGAGTGCTTTGCGTGGACTGGGCTGCCGATAGCAACAGCCTGTTTGTAACGACATCGAACCTCGCCCGTCAAAACGCACTCTTGCGTGTCATGTTAGACGGCAGCGCCTCGCTCCTGGGAGAAGGGGGGAAGAACCAATTTATAAATTGGGCAATTCCCTCTCCGGACGGGCGTATGCTGGCACTCAACGAAGCTGCCGGCACAAGCAACGTGTGGGCCGTCGAGAAGTTTTAGGGATCCAGACTCTTCAGGGTTCATTTCACAGATACAAGACAAGTTGAGGGGCTGAGGTCAGTCAATCCCGCATTATCCGCTTCGGGCAATTCGAGCTGGACGCGTAGGCAGGTGAGCTGCGCAAGAACGGTGTCCGCCTCAGGTTGCAGCAGCAGCCTTTCTTGGATCGCCTAGAACATTGTGTCGTGAGTTGTGTCGCAACCCTCCGATCCCTGTCCATGCCTCTGTGTGCTACTGCGTTTCCCATGAGCACACTCAGAGGGCAGCTAATCGCGTTGGAACATGCATGAATACTGCCTCTCAATGTCATTCCAGCTTCGACGGTCTCGCATAGTGCGAGATGGAGATGAGAAATGGCATGGAAGAGGTCGTCGGTTCGATCCCGACCAGGTTCACCAAGTCTTCGCTGCTTTCACTCCCGCCAATTCCAGCCCGCCCAATTCAGCGGTATCGCTGGTCGTCCTTCCACCCGAGGAGCGGCTGGCTCCGGCGGTGACGCGGAGTCGACGGCGGCAAGCCGACATTCACGGTCGCGAGCAAGCGGTGGCGCACCATCGCCTTGCAGTTGTGTCGCTTGGACATATCGTGCCAAGATATATCCATGAGTGATCGCGGTCACTGCGGGCATTGCAGTGACAGGCGTAGTCTCTTGGCCAGGCAGGAACCATCGCCGAGCCGGACTTTCCGTGCGTGGCAGCGGGAAGGGAGGCCCAGAAATGGGGGTGCGTCGATGATCGCGCTTTCGATGGTTCTGGGAATACTGGTTGCCGGTCTGATCTGGATGACGCTGATCGCTTTCCTGCAGGATCGGGCTCCGCGCGACCCGGCCGCCCGCCGCCCGGGCTTCACGGTGCTCTCGCTGGCCGATGCCTTCGATCCCGACCATGCCAGCTTGTGGGAGACGCAGATCCCGGCACTGCAATTGATCAGGTCGTCAGCCGACGGTTCGGTTTCTACCAACAAACTTTTCTTCTGCTGGGGAGAGGCGCGGCGGCGCTATCCCGAGATCTTTGAAAACTCTTCCTTCACTGAATGGCTCAGCTTCCTGGAAGACGCCCACCTGATCGAGCGCGACGACGACGGCGTGCGGATCACCAGCGACGGGCGCGCGCTGCTCGAGTATCGCCTTCACGCTGGTGAAGCACTGACCCGCTAGTCGGGAGTGGACCCGGCGCGGTGAAACGGGTAACGTGTTCCTCCCGGTTCCAGATGAGGACAAGGATGCGCCTGTTTGCGCTGCTTCTTTTGCTGGTCTGCCTCGGCTCTGCGTTGGCGCAAGAAAAAGACTCTCCCGAGGCTCTTCGCCGCACGGCGAGCGACTACTACAACTGGCGCAACCAGCAGTACCCGGTCAATGCCAGCGACCAGGGGCTGCACACCTGGGACGACAGGCTGACCGATTACTCGCCGGCTGCCATCGCCGCGCGACGTCAGCATGTGCGGGAGGTGCTGGCAGGGGTCAACCGCCTGCAAACGACGTCGTGGAACCAGGACGACCGCATCGACTGGGTTCTGTTCCGGGCTCAACTCGAGCAGGACCAGGCCTTCGACCGCATTCTTCACCCCGACGACAGCAATCCTCAGCTCTACGTCAACGAATGCAGCAATGCCATCTTTTCGCTGCTGAAGAAGAACTACGACACGCCGCAGAAGCGGGTGCGGTCGGCGGCCTCGCGCTTGCGTCAGATGCCCGATCTGCTGCGGCAGGCGCGTGAGAATCTCAAGCATCCGGTACAGTTGAATGCGAAGCTGGCGATCAGCTCGGCGCGGGCGATCGATCCCCTGTTCAAAGAGAGCTTGATGACGCTGGCAGGGGAGCTTGCTGTCGAGGACACCCGGGCCCTGGTCGCGGCGCGGGATTCGGCCCTAGCCGCTATCCATGCCTTTGCCGACGAGCTGGAGCGCGAACTGCCGCAGATGGTCGCCTGGTCCCCCATGGGGGAGGAGAATTACAACTACCTCCTGCATCACGTGTACCTGCTGCCGATGGATGCCAAGCAGGTAGCGATGCTGGGCGAGGCGGAATTGGCCCGCTCTCGCGGACTGGAGGCGATGCTTCCCGATCCGTCCCTGGCCGATCCCGATCCTGCGCGCAGCGCAAATGTGCCCCGCGATCAACAGGCTTTCCTGCAGGCCTACGAGGAGCGCGAAGCCAGCATCCTTGCTTTCCTGAAGCAAAAGCGGCTGGTGACCATTCCGTCGTACGTGGGGCACTTCTACATTCGCCAGTTACCCGAGGCCTTCAAGCCCACCAGCCCGGGAGGATTCATGAATGCGCCCGGGGTCTACGACAAGGATCCCAGCGGCTTCTACTTCATCCCCACCTACAATGCGCGGAGCCCCAACTTCTACATTCGGGCGGCCATCGAGGAGCCGCGGCCGATCCTGGGGCATGAAGGCATCCCAGGCCACTTTTTGCAGCTCTCGATCGCCAACCATCTGAGTGACGAGATCCGGCGCCACCACGACGACGGCATCCTGATCGAAGGCTGGGCCTTGTACACGGAGGAGATGATGCTGCGCACCGGCCTGTATCCACCGGATTCGGCGGGTCATGGCCAGGTGCTGCGGCTGGCGCGCTATCGCGCGGCGCGCATTGGCGTGGATGTGAATCTGCAGACCGGCAGATGGAGCTTCGAGCAGGCAGTGGACTACTTCATGAAGGCCGGCGGCCTGGACCGCGAGTCGGCGGAAGGGGAAGCGGCGGGCGCCGCCAGCTCGCCCACGCAGAAGATCACCTACATGGTGGGAAAGTGGCAGATCATGAATCTGCTGGGGTGCTATCGCGACCGCGAAGGGAACAGTTTTGAGCTCGGCCGGTTCCACGACCAGCTGATCGGCTACGGATCGCTGCCCTTGTCAGTAGTGCAGTGGCTGATGCTCGACGACTCGACCGCCCTGGAGCAGGCGCTGCGCAGCTTCTAATCACAGAGCAAGAGGGCATTTTCCACAGTTGAACCAAGCCCGTCACTCGTCTTGAGCCGGCGCTTGCCCTATTTTCTGTGGTCTGAAATTCCTGCGGCCCGACCCCGCGCCACAACTTACTTGCAACCGCTTCCAGGAGAGAACATCAGGAATGGACTCACCGAATGCAAGGCATGTTTCCTTTCTGCAGTTGCGAGACGCGGTTTTGTGCGTCGAATGCGAACTGATCAGCTACAACAGCACGACACAGTGCCTGGCCTGCGGGAGCAAGGCGGTGTTGAGCCTGGCGTGCGCGCTGGGCGGCAGCTTGCGGGGGCAGCAGACCGCCAATCTGATCGAGGATGAAGTGCTGCAGCGAGTAGTCGCCGAGGTGCTGCGGCCGCCTTCCGCGGCAAGATGCGGGCCGGCGGGGGAGGGCGCGGCATGGACAACCCGGCCGGGCAATCTAGTGGACTTTCCGGGCCGGGCGGCTTTCGATGCGGGCAGTGACGACCGCGATGCGCCGATGATCGACATCGCATCGGTGCAGCTGGATCAACGGGCACAGTCCTGCGCGCTGGCCCGGCCGCATTCCGTGCTTCCACGCATCCTGGAGAGAGCCTGGTCGCTGACGCACGCCGCAGGAGCGGCGCTTGCGCTATGGCAGAACGGCCGCATGATCTGCCAGACGCGCATCGGGAACGGGGCGCCGGAGCTGGGAACGGAGATTCAGACTCATCGCGGGCTTTCGGGGTTATGCCTGCGGACTGGCCAAGCGTGGCGCTGCGATCATGCGGAGAAGGATCCGCAGGTGGATCGGCAAAGCTGCCGCGAGCTGGGCGTAAGTTCGCTGGTGGTGGCTCCGCTGACTCACCTGAACGGCGGCGTGCTGGGGGTGCTGGAGGTGGTGTCGGCGGAACCGTATGCCTTCGACGATCGCGATGTAGCAACGGTGCAGATGCTCGCCAGCCTGATGGTGATGGCGCTGACCCAGAAGCCTGGCAGCGAGAGCCAGCCGGAGGTGGCGCGAGGGTTGCGTCCGAGGAGCGAAAGGCTAGTGGAGCCGGCGAGGGCGTTAGTGATGTAGAAGAGCGTTGGCAGGAGGTGGGCATTACTTGTCCCACCCTTCGCCCGTTGCGCGGGCTCAGGATGGGACACCCGCTCAGGATGGCCCCCCAAGATCGCATACGCATCTCGGTAATCCCAAGTGTCATCCTGACAATGCGATCGAGATGCTACCAGCAGGTTATTTCTTGCGCCGGTAAACGACCTGGAGTTTCTCTGCTGCCAGGATGCGCTGAACCTGGCTGCGGGCATGAGCGGCCCAGGCGCTGACGTTGTCCAGCGAAGCGTAGGCGCGCCAATGGGTGAGGGCTTTGCGGGAATCCTTCATTTTCTCGTAGGCCAACGCCAGATTGTAATGAGCGTCGGCATAGGTGGGGGCAAGCTGCAGGGCCAGCTTGTAGACACGGATCGCCTCGGTCACGCGGCCGGTCTCGTCCAGGACGTTTCCGAGATCGAAATAGGCCAGAGCATAGCGGGGATCGACTTCGATGGCCTTGCGGTAGTGGGCTTCCGCGCGCGCGTAGTCCTGCTGGTTGTAGTAGAGAGTGCCCAGATTGATGTGGGCGGCGGCGTGGTTGGGGTCCAGTTCGAGGGCGCGCAAGTAGGCGGCAATGGCCTCCTGCTGGGCCGCGGGATCTTCTTCCAGCGCCACCCCGCGGGCGAAGAATTCCACCGCAGTCTCGGCCGCACGCACCGGGGTCAGGGTGGCGGGTACCACGCGCTGTTTGGGGGCGAAGTCGAGCATGAACTGGCCGGCGATCGGATCCACGACTTTGCCTTCGTGGCGGAACATGACGCGCGCACCGGTGGAGAAGGTGCCCGCCTCGAGCAGGGGGTTCTCCATGCCGGCTACCTGCTTCTGCATCGCCTCCAGCGACTCGCGGATGACCGCGGGGCGCACGCGCTTGGCACGCAGGTCGCGAACTTTTTTCAGTTGCAGGAGATCAAAGAAGGAATAGGTCTCGCTGACAGCCACCAGCCCGGCTTTCTGCCACTGCGACAGCTGTTTGGCCGAAATGCGAAGAATACGCAGTACGTCGGCTCGATGATATCGATGCACGGTGCCCTTTTTGGGTGATCGTCCTGCTCCGAAATTATGGAAGTCACGCAGTTTGGGCGCAAGCGGAAATTTGGCCGATGTGCTCGGTTTTGCACGCCTGCGGGGCGATTTCTGTGGATATTCTGCGAAGCAGTTGTGGAATCCAAGCCCGGCAGGCGGCCGCCCGGCAGGGCCGGATGGGCCAGTTTCGCCGCAAGAAAGTTCCTTTCACCGCGCCCGCTCCCGGTAAAATGACTGGGCCCAAAATTGTGCTCCAGCTCCTTTCGCAGTGCTGGGCCGGAATCGCGACGGCCGGGCGGCTTCCACATTCACTGTTTGCAGCCAGAAGCATGTCAGGAGAAATGATGCCAAGGAAATCGAAGCTAAGAACGACTCTGTTGATGGGAATCTGTTTTGTAGTTGCGAGCGCTTACCTTCAGGTCTGCGCCGCCCAGGATGTGGTGCATGCCGTGGACGGCACGGTGAAGAAGGTGGACAAGACCGCCAAGACGGTTGCCGTGGACACGGCGGACGGAACCGAGCATGTCTTCACGTACACGGCGCACACGACGGTCGAGACATTCGACGATGGCGGCAAGCTCGTCAAGAAGGGCGCCGGTGAGAGCGCGCTGGGCGTCAAGGATGGGGCGCACGTAGTGGTGCATTACACGGAGAAGGGGGCGGACAAGACCGCGGTGGCAGTGCGCGACTTCGGCAAAGCCGATGCCCACTTCGTCAAGGGAACAGTCGTCAAGATGGACAAGGCGACCCGCACGCTGACGCTGAAGGGGGAAGACGGCGTGGTGAAGACCTATCACGTCAGCAAGGACGCCACGGTAGACACCGAGCACGGAGTGGTGAAAGCCACGGAGTATGCTGGCAAGGAAGGCGAGCACGTCACCGTCCACTACACGAAGATCGGCGCCGACGATGTGGTCCACTTCGTGAAGCGAATCTGAGCCTGGCAGTAAGGAGGAGGGCGGGAAATGGAGAGGCGCCCGCATCTCAGCCGGTCCTCCCCCGGTCGCCGCGCATTGACCCCGCGAAAAAGCGCGTGATAAGGTTTGCGGTTTGCGGCCAGGCCCGCGCGCAAATCAGCAGGTGGAGAAAGGATTTCCTGTGTCAGCCGCCCCAGCCTCAGCGGTGACCCCGCGCAAGACCGCTCTGAATGCCGTCCATCGCGAGATGGGCGCCAAGATGGTGGACTTCAACGGCTGGGACATGCCGGTCGAGTATCCCAGGTACGGCGGCATCATCGCGGAGCACATGGGGGTGCGAACCGGGGTGGGAATCTTCGATGTCAGCCACATGGGCGACATCCGCGTGCAGGGGCCGCAGGCGCTGGCCGCCATCCAGCACATCACCATCAACGACGCGGCCAAGCTTGCCCTGGGGCAGGCGCAATATTCGGCCATGCTCTATCCGCAGGGGACGTTTGTTGACGACGTGATCGTCCACAAGTTGGGCGAGGACGACTACCTCATCGTCATCAATGCCGGGACGCGCGAGAAAGACTTCACCTGGGTGCGCAACAACGCGCGCGGATTCAACTGCCAGGTCGAAAACCTCAGCGACGATTTCACCCAGATTGCGATCCAGGGCCCGCGAGGAGTGGAACTTCTGCAGAAGCTCACCGATGCCGATCTGTCGGCGGTCAAGTTCTACTGGGTTACGCGCGGCACGGTGTGCGGCCTGAAGAACATTCTGATCGCGCGCACCGGTTACACTGCCGAGGACGGCTTCGAGATTTATGTGCCCTCCGATGTCGAAACCAGCGCCCGCGTCTGGAAGCAGGTGCTGGAAGCGGGCAAAGAGTTGGGCGTCGTTCCCTGCGGATTAGGGGCGCGCAACACGCTGCGGCTGGAAGGGAAGCTGCCGCTCTACGGGCACGAGATTTCCGATACGATCAATGTGTGGGAGGCCGGCCTGGACCGTTTTTGCAAGATGGAGAAGTCGGAGTTCATCGGCCGTGATGCGCTGGCTCGCGCCAAGACCGAGGGAGTGACGCGAACCCTGGTGGGCCTGGAGATGATCGATCGCGGGATTGCGCGGGACGGCTACCGGGCACTGGACTCCACCGGAGGGGAGATCGGCTACGTGACCAGCGGTTCTTACGCTCCATTTCTGAAAAAGAACATCGCGTTGGCTTACGTTCCAGTGAGCTACTCCGCTCCCGGGAGCGAGGTGGGGGTGGAGATTCGGGGCCAGAGCGTGAAGGCCAAGGTGGTGCCCACGCCGTTCTACAAGCGGCCCAAGAAGGGCTCGTGAGGCGAGTTCAGTTGCGGCGCATTGATTCTGCATTGCTGGAGAACGACAAGATGGCTTATCCGCAGGATTTCAAGTACACCAAGGAACACGAGTGGATCAAAATTCAGGGCAACACGGGAATCATCGGCATCACTGACCATGCGCAGGAGTCGCTGGGGGACATCGTTTTTGTCGAACTGCCCAAGCCGGGTGCGACGCTGACGGCGGGCAAGAGTTTCGGCACCGTGGAATCGGTGAAGGCGGTGTCGGATCTCTACGCACCGGTGTCCGGCATGGTAACCGAGGTGAACGAAGAATTGTCCAAGTCGCCGGAGAAGATCAACGCCGACGCGCACGGAGCGTGGATGATCAAGATCAGCCTCGCGAATCCGGCGGAGAGCGGCAGCCTGCTGTCCGCACAAGACTACGAAAAGTTCGTCAGCGAGGAGGTCGCCTGAGCCGAGGCGGGCCTCCCGCCGCAGTTCGTCCCAACGGAATCAGCCGGCGCGCTTTTCGGGGCTATAATGCGCGCGAGAGGGACGGTATGCGAGTCATCCCCTGCATCGCAACGCTCTGCTTCGCGTTGGCCGCGCTCACCGGCACATCGGTGGCGGAGCAGCCTGCACAGGCAGCCGCGGAAAATACGGGAGTCGAGGCAGTCGCCCCCAGCGTGAGCCAGGACGCGCAACTTCTGAACGGTGCATCCGGCCGGCAATGGACTTCGCTTCCGCCGAAGTCGGCGGTGAATTATGAGTGGCTTTACGGTCAGCAGCCGGTCTGTCTCACCATGCACAGCCTGGTCGTAGCCAGGGAAGAAGGCGATTCCGACTCTACCCGCCTGGTGGGCCAGCGGACCTGTACCTGGTCTTCCCGATTTCAGGTCAAGAGGACTGCGCCCACCAAGAATGTGCCCGAGAGCGGGAGAAGGGTGGCAGGCGAGTAGGCGCCCCTGGCGGCGGTTGGCTGGGTCCGCGGCAAGCGGCGCGGGCCTAGTTGGCGGCCAAACGTGAATTCCCGCTTCGGGAAATTTCAGCGCCGCGGGTATAGGCGCGCTCGGCGTTCTCCTTCCTCGCTCGTCTGTTGTTTTCCCACCTTACGCGGCGGGCCCGGTGGCTTTACAATGAGGGGTTCCGCGCTGGCACGCAGTCCTTCCTGAATGCACGAGGCAGGGCGCGGTGCGCACCGGCACCTAACTGCATGCGCTATCTTCCGAAATCTCCCAGCGATCGCCTAGAAATGTTGCGGGAGATCGGGGTGAAGTCGATCGACGAGTTCTTTACCCCGATTCCCGTCAGTGCCCGTGTCCAGGGTGAGCTCAAGCTGCCACGCCAGATGGCGGAGTGGGAGGTTCTTGCCGCCTTTCAGGGGCAGGCGGCGGAGAACGCGCAGGGCTACCCGAGCTTCCTCGGGGCCGGCGCCTATCGTCACTATCGCCCGGTGGTGATTGACGCGCTGATCTCGCGCGGCGAGTTTTTCACCGCCTACACGCCTTACCAGGCGGAGATCGCCCAGGGGACGCTGCAATCCATTTTCGAGTTCCAGTCGATGATCTGCGAACTCACCGGGATGGAAGTCGCCAACGCCTCCATGTACGACGGTTCCACGGCTGCCACGGAGGCGGCATTGATGGCGGCGCGCGTCACCGGCCGCAA
>DATHDM010000105.1:0-6410 GCA_035319065.1 Terriglobales bacterium | reverse complement strand
GCGGGAATTCCGGAGCCCTCCTGCAGGATAGGCAGGCGCAGCCGAACCAGGGTTCCCTTCCCGTTGTTGCTGTCGACGGTCATGCGGGCGGTGTCTCCGTAGGCCACTTTCAGTCTCTCGGCCACGTTCGCCATACCGATGCCGGTACCGCCCAAGCCACTGGGCTTCTCGATCAACTGGGCTGCGCCCATGCCCACTCCGTCGTCTTCCACTTCGATGATCACGGCCTTGGCGCCTAGCCGGCTGCGCAGATGGATGCTCCCCCCTTCGATTTTCGAAGACAACCCGTGCTTGATGGAGTTTTCGACCAGCGGCTGCAGGATCATCGAAGGCACCAGCATCTCCAGCGACTCGGGATCGAGTTCCTTGACCACGCGCAGCTTGTCGCGGCCAAAGCGCACGACCTCGATGTCGAGATAGTTGTCGATGAACTCAAATTCCTCGCGCAGGGGAACAAAGGCTTCGGAACTGTTGAGCAGGCGGCGCAGAATGGTGGCCAGCTTGATGATCAGCTCGCGGGCGGTGTCGGGATCAAAACGCACCAGCGACGAAATGGAGTTCAGCGTATTGAACAGGAAGTGCGGGTTGATCTGATTCTGCAGCGCCTCCATGCGGGCCTGGAGCAGCAGCAGGTGCTGCTCTTCCAGGATCATCTGGATGCGCACGCCGTTGAAGATTTTCAGCTCGATGCCTACGACCATCACCGATGTCGCGTAGATGGCCGCTTCGACCCACAGGTTCGAGCTCTCCAGCGAGAAACTGGCTCCCGGAGAAACGCGGAAGAGTTCACTTTGGAGAAAACGCAATCCGACAATGATCGCGAAGAAAGTGATCTGCCAGTCAAATCGGGGCTTCGGCAGGTTGCGCCGGATCCAGCGATAAATGCTGAGGTCGATGAAAGGCGAGAAGGACCAGACGGATTCCTTATCGTCGGCAAGATCGCGCAGTTGTCCGGCGGCCAGGCCGCAGAAAACTTCAAACGGCAGCATCACCCACTGGCCGTGCAGGAGCGCGGGAAAAGCCATAAGCGCGCCTCCCATCACGCCCGTCAGGCGGCCGCCGATCGCGCCCAGCAACAGAGTGGTCTCGAAGGACAAGTCGCCGGCCAGGAAGCTCTTCTGAACGAAACGAATCCACACGGCCAAGGCGATGGGAATGCCAAACCAGAGGGTCAGATAGATTTTCTGGCGGGTGTTGCGCTCTTCGCGAAACAGCAACTTCTTGAACTCGCGCGAGCGCACCAGCGTGCTGGAGACGGCGGCCGCCACGCCGAGTTTCACGAGCAGGTTGACGAGGATGAGCTTCTGGTCGGGCATGCGCTCTGCTCAGGCAAATGTAGCAGTTCCGTGCTGGACTTGCAGGCGGAAACCACCTGGGAACCTAAGTCTGCAGTCGCCCGGTCGCGTCGCTCAGAGCGGCTTCCAGATTCGCGGCCGCCGGGACTCCGCCCTGCGCCATGTCCTTACTGCCTCCACCCCGGCCGCTCAGTTTGCTGACAGTCTCCTTCAACAACTCAGCCATGTCGAAGGGCATCCCTTTGGACTGGGCGAACACCAGGGAGGCGGGATCGGTGGAAGCCGCGAGCAGGACCGTAACGTTCGCTTCCCGGCGCGTGAGTCGTTGCGCGAGGAGGCGAATATAGCCGAGGTCGCGGTCGGAGTAGACGCGCTGTACAAGCTTGCGGCCGTTCACCGGAACAGTTTCGGCGAGCAACTGTGCCGCTTCCAGATCGGCCAGCTGGGCCAGAAGACGCTCTTTGTCTTTGTTCGCGGCACGGATGTCGTCGAGAGATTTGCGAACCTGCTGGGGAACATCCCAGATGTGTCCCGAAAACAACCCGGCGGCCTCCGTGAGCGCCTGGTAATCGTGCCGGGCAGTAGCGATGGCGCGCTGCCCGCACACGAACTCCACCCGCCAGCCTTGGCGCACTCGTTCGGTCTTGCGCAGCAGGATGCAGCCGATCTGCCCCGTATGCGTGACGTGCGTGCCGCCGCAAGCCGAGAGATCGAACTCACGGATATCGATCAGCCGCAACTCTTCCTTGTCGGCCCTGGGGGGCTTGCGCAGGCCGAGATCCTGCGCGGCCTCCTGGGTCGCGTAGCGAATCTCGACGGGGCGGTTCTCTTGCACGATCCAGTTGGCCAGGACCTCCGCTTCTTCCACCTGTCCGGGGTCGAGCTTCAGCGTGTCGAGGTCGATCGAGCAGGCATCCTCTCCCATGTGGAACGACACGGTGGACATGTTGAAGAGCTTGACGAAGGCCGCGGAGAGCACGTGCTGGCCGGAGTGCTGCTGCATGTGGTCATGGCGGCGAGCGACATCGACCACGCCTCGAATGCGAAGGCCCCGCTCGGGGGCCTTGTCGGCTTCGATGTAGTGAACCACGCGACCGTCTTCGGTTTCGACGACTTCCGCAACCCGGAGGCGCGAAGCTCCGGATGACTCACCAGCAGGCGTGATCCAGCCGGTGTCGTGGATTTGCCCCCCGCTGGTCGGATAGAACGCGGTGCGATCGAGGAATACGCCGTGGCGGGCATTGATTTCGGCGGCGGGGACTACTTCGGTGACTTCGCCCTCGAATTCATAGAGAAAGGAATCGTGGTAGTAGAGGCGCTCGGTCATTGCAATATCTTAAGCCTTTGCCGGGCAAGCCGCCGACGTAAGGGGCGATGGAAGCTGACATCTGGGAGCAGATTCCTCCTGTCCCGTTACGCTCGTGCGTCGAGACGTCAACGGAGTTGGTGGTGGAGGGAGAGTTCAATCGTGAGTCCGGGCTTGAGGAACAGGAGTGTCACGCCCCACATTCAATATGGGCCGATTATCCCCGCGATCTGGCGCGAGGTGGGCAGCTTCGATCGCGGCTCCTGGCTTTCCTGCTCCAGCGTGTCCAGATACTTCAGACCAGCGCCGGTGTTGAAGAGGACAACCTGGTCATCCTCCGAGAAAAATCCGCTCGCGCGCAGTTTGCGGTAGGCGGCAAGCGCGGCAGCACCTTCGGGCGCGGCGAAAATGCCTTCGACCTTTGCCCATTGGCGCAGAGCGTCCAGAATTTCCTGATCGCTGACCGCGACCGGCACACCTCCACTCTGTCTCAGAATGTCGAGGATGAGATAGTCTCCGTAGGGCTTGGGAACGCGAAGGCCGGAGGCGGACGTAGCGGCATTGGGCCACATTTCCGAGGTGTCCCTGCCTTCATCCCATGCTTTAACAATAGGAGCGCAACCCGCTGACTGCACGCTGATCATTTCAGGGCGTTCTGAACCGATCCAACCCAACTGCTGCATCTCGTCGAAAGCTTTCCACATACCGATTAGTCCAACGCCGCCCCCGGTGGGATAGATAATTCCCGCCGGCAAGCGCCAGCCCAATTGCTCGGCGACTTCGTAGCCCATGGTCTTCTTGCCTTCGACGCGATAGGGCTCTTTCAGGGTGGTGACATCGAACCAACCCTCTTTCTCTTTGCGCTCTGCGACGATGCGCGCACAGTCGCTGATGAGGCCGTCGACCAGGGTGACGTGCGCTCCATAGAACTCCGACTCCACGCGGTTCGCCATGGGTACGTCTTTGGGCATGAAGATGTGGGCTTCAAGGCCGGCAGCGGCAGCGTAGGCCGCGAGAGCGCCGGCAGCATTGCCCGCGGAAGGAATCGCCAGCTTCTTCAGCCCGAAATGCTTCGCCATCGTAACGGCGGCGGAAAGTCCACGGGCTTTAAAGGAACCGGTGGGATTCAGGCCTTCGTCCTTGATCAATAGGTTGGGATATTCCCGGCTCGCCAGCATCGGGGTGAATCCCTCGCCCAGCGAGATCGGTGCAGCCTCAGGCAGGACCTCTGCGTAACGCCACATGCTGGCAGGGCGCCCGCCTAGGTTTTCACGCCTAAAAGAGTCCCGCATTGCGGCGAGGGCGTAGCGCGCGTAGAGGACGCCTCCGTCTTTTGGGCAGATGGTTTGTGGCCGATCGGCGGGGAGCGATTGACCGCAGCGCGTGCACTCCAGGTGCGTCAGGCGAGCCATGCGAGGCAAAGGATACCATTGGCGCTGGATCGGAGCGCGCAAGTCCTTCCCCGTGTGCGTGGTATCGCCGCAGCAACCAGTTTCCTGCGACGGACGATAACTACGGCAGAAGGAGAACGACGATGAGAATTTCCAATGACTATCGCAGCTTGAATATCTCCGGGGTAATGAGCATCGACGACATTCGGGGAAACGCGGGTGCTTCCGAGGGCAGCGTCCAGAATCTGCAGTACAAGCTCAGCCAGGCCCTGGAGGATGCCGGCAAACACTTTGATCACGTGGTGACGGCAGTCCGCGGCAACAATCAGTGTGGAGAGTTGCAGAACTTCAAGACCAAGATCGCGGACATGGACGAGAGCCAGGGGACTGCGAACAACTTTCGGCTTCAGGACTACATGAACGATTACAGCAGAATGCAGGCCATGCTCTCGAATATCCTGAAAAAGGTTTCGGACACCGGGGACAGCCTCCTCCAGAACCTGAAATAGGAAATTTGCGGACTCGTCCGGCGCCCAGCCGCTGTCAAACAATTGCAGATTGGCCAATCGCGGCAACAACAGGCGAGCCTTTGCGGACGATAGCTGGGACGAGGTAGACAATCATGAACGTAAACAATGATTTTCGTGCCTTGGGTGTTTCGGATACACGGCAGGCGGAGCACGCTCCCGAAGCCAATCATCCGTTCCAGAACTCTCCCACGAATCTCCAAACTAAGGTCAATCAGGCCATCGAAGTAGCAGCCAAGGCCTTTGACCAGGTCATCTCGGCAGTTCTCGGTCAGCCCCAGCCTTCCCACCAGACCGGCGTCCAGACGGCGAAGGATGCGCCCAAGTCTGAAGGACTGGAACCCACGGTCAACCCACACCACAGCGGGAATGCTCACGGTGGCTGGAACCTGCTGCAAAATAAACGACCAGCATGAAGAACGACGACTGCCAGTGCATACCTCAGGCACCTAGGCGTAAGAGCAAGACACCTGCCTTGCGAAACCACGGCCGCTCGCGACGGCGCAAGTAGCCGGGCATGGTGGGTTTCTTGGCGAGAATCTTCTGGGCCCACTCGCGGGCCTCGGCGGTTCGGCCTTGCGCCGCCAGAAAGGTGGCATAGTTGTAGTAGGTCTCGGACAAGGTCGAAATGGCCGTCGCTTTCTGAAACAACTCTTCTGCCTTCTGGGTCTGACCGGTGCTGGCATAGGCGTGGGCAAGCAGGCCCTTGGCCCGGTGGAAGTCGTAATCGGGATCGGCTTGGAGGACGCGCTCCAGGTTCGACACAGCAGCGGCAAAATCTCCCAGCTCAATCTCGCAAACGCCCCTCCGGTAGAAAGGATCGGGCGAATCGGTGCGCGCGGAAATGGCCCGGTCGTAGTCGGCGCGGGCCTTGGCGTAATCGCCATTCTCCATGTACAGATCGGCCAGCTCTTCATAGTTCCCCGCCGAGGGATTGTCGAGCACGGCCGCTTCGAGTTCCCGGATGCGCCTTCGCCGCGGAAACACCCGGAAGGATTGGCGGAGCAACCCGAGGTCGGGCACGGCCTCGACCAGCAGATAGATGGTGGCGCCCAGCGGGCCGAGAAACAGGATGATGAAAAGCCAGTAAGTATCGGGACGGCGCCGAATGAAGTGCACGATCGCCAACGCCATGAGGATGAAGCTCCACGGATGGAAGAAGGCGCCGAAGAATCCCATGGCCGTGCTGAATATAGCATGCGCTCCGGAGCTTTCCCGGAGACGGCAGTCCGCATTCCGATGGTAGAATCGCGTGTGGCTCTTCCTTCCATCCGCCTCGTGGCGCTTGATATCGACGGCACCCTGCTCAACTCCCAGTTCCAAATTTCCGATAGCGACATGGCGGCCCTGCGGCGCGCGCACGAAGCCGGGATTGAGGTGGTGCTGGTCACCGGGCGCCGTCACGATTTCGCGTTGCCGATCGCGCAGCAACTGGGCTTCGAGCTGTGGCTGATCAGCTCCAACGGCGCCGTCACCCGTTCTCTCGCCGGGGAGACCTTCTACCGCGACCTGCTTCCGGCCGGGGTGTGCCGCGCCTTGTGCCAGAGCATGTTGGAATTCCGAGGCAATACCGTGCTCACCTTTGACCGGCCTGGGAAGGGCGCCATCGTTCTCGAGCACCTGAATGACCTGGAGAACTCGATCCGCCGCTGGCTGGAAAAGAACATGCAGTACATCGAGTTCGTGATCCCGATCGAGAATGCCCTGGTGACCGACCCGGTGCAGGCTATGTTTTGCGGGCCTATCGGGCGTATGCATGAAGCGCTGGCCGCTTTGCAGGCCTGTCACCTGATCGAGAAGATCACAGTCCTACGGACCGAGTATCCGGTACGCGACCTGTCCATTGTTGACATCCTGAACCAGGGCTGCTCCAAGGGGCACGCCCTGGAGC
>DATHDM010000104.1:0-5513 GCA_035319065.1 Terriglobales bacterium | reverse complement strand
CTCGCCAAGCCCGTCAGCCGCTGGTCGAAGGTGTCGATTGGGGCAATTTCCATGGGTCAGGAGATTGGTGTCTCGCCGCTGCAAATCATCGCGGTCGCTTCCGCCATCGCGAATGACGGAGTTTACGTGCCTCCGCGTATTGTGGCCGGAGAAACAAAGCCCAATGGCGGGTTGCAGACGATTGCTTATCATCCACCGTTGGGGCGCAGGGTGATCTCGCCCCTGACAGCCGTGGAAATGAAGAAGATGATGGAAGGTGTGGTGCTATTCGGAACCGGCCGCAAGGCCATTCTGGATGGCTACACCTCTGCCGGCAAAACCGGAACCGCGCAAAAGGTTGATCCGGCCACGGGGGCATACTCGCGCAGCAAGTATGTAGCGTCGTTTGCCGGCTTTGCGCCCGTGAACAATCCCGCCATCAGTGTCCTGGTGGTCCTGGACTCGGCACAGGGCCTGCATCAGGGAGGCCAGGTTTCGGCTCCGGTGTTTGCCAGAGTCACGCAGCAGGTGCTGGCGTATCTGCATGTGCCGCACGATGCGGAGATCAAGAACAACATCCAGCGCCTGCAACTGCGAGCGTCGGCGAAGGAAGACGATCTGACCGAGGGCTCGCCGGACCGGTTGGGGGAATCGATTCACCTTGCCCAGGAGAGTGCGCCTGGCGCGCCGGCAGGGGGGGCGGCCACCTCCGCCGCCGAGTCTAAGGTCGTGCCGGCAGCACTGCAGGCGCACAGCGAGATTGCGACTGTGGGAGAGGAAAAGGCCGCCAAGCTCGCAGCCGAAACACCGGTGCCGGTTCAGGCGGCTAGCGGAACCGTGGTGCTCGATGTGGAAGGCGGGCCGGTGGTGCCGTCGTTCTTGGGGAAATCCCTGCGCGGCGTGATTGAGACGGCGGAGAATGCCGGAATCGACGTGGATGTCATCGGCACGGGCACGGCGCGGGAGCAGGTTCCGGCCCCCGGCAGCCGCCTGCCCGCAGGCGGGCGGGTGGCGGTCAAGTTCGCAAGGTAGAGAGCCTCGGTATAATCAAAACGGATGAAGTTCCTCGAAGTTCTTGACGGTGCGGAAGTTCTCCTCCAGCACGGCAATCCCGAGATCACCGGTATCGAATACGACTCCCGGCAAGTGCGCCAGGGGAATGTGTTCGTGGCTATGCGTGGGGAGAAGACCGACGGGAATCGGTACGTCGATAGCGCGATCAAGGCTGGGGCTGCGGCAGTCGTCAGCGATTCATCAGAGGCTCCACCCAGCGACCAGATCGGATGGGCGCACGTGCCACATGGGCGGCGCGCGTTGGCGAGGTTGAGCGCCAATTTCTATCAGCATCCGGCAGAACGCCTGGCTAACACCGGGGTGACGGGAACCAACGGCAAGACAACAACCTCTTATCTGATCGAGTCGATTCTGAAGGCCGAGGGGCGCAAGTGCTCGCTGGTGGGAACGGTGGAATACCACGTGGCGGAGAAGACTTTTCAGGCTCCACACACCACGCCGGAAGCTCTGGAGTTGAACCGCCTCTTCTCCGATGCGCTGGGATCGGGCGTAAGCGAGAACGTGATGGAGGTCTCCTCCCATGCCCTGGCGCAGCAGCGCGTGCATGGGGTCCCTTTTGATACCGCGGTATTCACGAATCTGACGCGCGACCACCTCGACTATCACGGCACCTTCGAAGATTACTTTGCGGCCAAGAGAGTGTTGTTTGAGGGCTGTGGGGCCGAACCTCCGCGCGTTGCAGTCGTAAACGCTGACGACGAGTATGGGCGCAGGCTCGTTGCCGCCGGCAAAAGCAATGGCTCGCAAGTGCTGCTGTATGGGCTAGTTCAGGGAGACTTCCGGACCGATAAGGTGGATATCGGTCCCAGGGGAACGCGGTTTGACCTTGTTCTGCCGGATGCGATTGTGCCCCTGTTCTCGTCGCTGATAGGGAAGGTCAACGTGTACAACATTCTGGCGGCCGCGGCGGCTGCATATGCGCGGGGCTGCGGCCCGGAAGCGATCTCGGCGGGCGTCTCCAACCTGGGAAGAGTGCCAGGCCGATTTGAGCAGGTCGATGGCGGTCAGCCTTTCACCGTTGTCGTGGACTACGCCCACACCGACGATGCCTTGCGCAACCTCACGGCTCTGGCGCGCGAATTCGTGCGCCAGGCGGGCGCCGCGGGACGAGTGATCACGATTTTTGGCTGCGGAGGAGATCGCGACCGGAGCAAGCGTCCCTTGATGGGCGAGGCGGCAGGAACAGGCAGCGACTTTGTGGTGATTACCTCCGACAATCCGCGCAGTGAAGATCCGATGGCGATTATCCGCGACGCGTTGCCGGGGGTTCAGAAGACGCGCACCCGCTTTGTGGTCGAGCCGGAGCGGCGCAGGGCAATCGAGCTGGCGCTGCAGGAAGCGCGGCCCGGCGACATTGTGCTGATCGCCGGCAAGGGTCACGAGAATACCCAGACCACGCGGGACGGCGTGGCGCCCTTTGACGACGTTACGGTGGCTCGCGAATCACTTAGCGTCCTGGGATACCAGCAGCTCGCGACCGCCAGCCTGGTCAAGGTGAGATCGTGAAGCTTAGGCTGGCGCGGGCGGCTGATCTGATCGGCGCAGCAGGAGAGTTCGACCGCCAACTGGTTGCCCATGGCTATTCCATCGATTCCCGGACCATACGTCGGGGAGAACTCTTCTTTGCCATCAAGGGAGAGCGCTTCGACGGCCACGATTTTGTGGAAGCAGCGCTGGCGGTAGGTGCGGCTGGGGCGGTGGTGAAGCGGGAGTTTCTTCCCCGCTACTCCAACAAGACCGGATTGCTCGTGGTCGCGGATCCGCTGTCGGCGCTCCAGGGACTTGCCGAGGCAGTACGCGGGGTGTGGGGAAAATCGCTGATTGCGGTGACCGGATCCGCGGGCAAAACCACGACTAAAGAAATCATTGCACATCTGCTGTCCACACATTTCCGGGTGCTGAGGTCGGAGGGCAATCTCAACAATCAGTATGGTCTGCCCTTACAGCTGTTAAAGCTGGATGACCATGACCTCGCGGTGATGGAGCTGGGCATGAATCACGCGGGTGAAATTACTGCGCTCGCCAATATCGCAAAGCCCGACGTGGGTGTGGTTACACTGGTGGCCCCCGTGCATTTGGAGTTTTTCGATTCCTTGGCCGGCATTGCGCGGGCCAAGTATGAGCTGATCGCATCGCTGCCGGCGCACGGGACGGCGGTTCTCAACGCCGATGATGCTTACGTGGCGCAGTTCGGACGCGATTTTCACGGAAAGGTCGTCCTCTTCGGCTTGAGGTCAGACGCGGATGTCCGCGCCGAGCACATTGAAGAGCTGGGAGTGGAGGGGACGAGGCTGGAGTTGTTATCAGGCGGAAGCCGGGTGTCAGCCACGATCCCGCTGGTAGGACGCCATAATGTCTACAACGCGCTCGCGGGAGTGGCGGTTGCAGTCGAAAAAGGAGTCACCCTTGAACGCGCGGCGAGAGCGCTCGCTACTCTGACCCCCGCCGACAAGCGCGGACAGACGCTGAGGGTGGGCGGAGCGACCGTGGTCAACGATTGCTACAATTCGAATCCCAGAGCCTTGCAGTCGATGGTCGAGGCGCTGAAGACAATCCCCGGAGGGCGGCGGATCGTGGTGGCGGGCGAGATGCTAGAGCTCGGCGCCACCGCGGAGCAGCTGCACCAGCAGAGTGGGCTCCACATGGCGAAAGAGAAGATCGATGTGGTGGTAGGAGTGCGGGGCGCTGCCAGAAAGATCGTGGAGGCGGCGAGGCAGGCGGGCGTGAGGGCGGAGTTTGTAGAGACACCGGAGCAGGCCGGCGAATGGCTGGCCCGGGAGGTACGTCCGGGGGACGTCGTGCTCTTGAAAGCGTCGCGCGGCGTCAAGCTGGAGAAGGCGCTGGAAACCTGGATAGCGGCGACGTCCTGAGCTGAAGCTGGCGGTCTTGCGGATCATATTCGTTATTGCCCTGAAAAGAGATTCGCGTTCTGATCCGAGGACGGGCTTGCGGACCAGGGTGAGACGGGAAGGGAGATAGTTTTTGCTCTACTGGCTTCTTTATCAAGTCCTCTATCACTACTTCAGTCCCTTCCGCATCTTTCGCTATTTGACCTTCCGCACGGCTTTTGCCAGCCTGACCGCACTTTTCATGGGGATGATCATTGGTCCGGCGATCATCCAGCGATTGCGGGATTTTCAAATCGGGCAATACATCCGCGAAGAGGGTCCCAAGGCACATCAGAAGAAGGCGGGTACGCCCACCATGGGGGGCGTGCTGATCGTGGTGGCGGTAATCGTGCCGACGCTGCTGTGGGCCGACCTCACCAACCAATACATATGGTTGACGGTGCTCGCTACCCTGGCCTTCGGAAGCATTGGGTTCGCGGATGACTACCTGAAGATGGTCCATCGACGAAACCTGGGGCTGACCGGTCGGACGAAGTTGTCGCTGCAGATCCTGGTGGCGGTGGTTGTGGCGGTGGTTCTGATTCTCTTCCAGGCGCGTGGGGATTACTCCACCCATCTGATCGTGCCGTTCGCAAAGAAGTTCCGGCCCGATCTGGTGTTCTCTTCTCTGCTGAAGTATCCGCATCTGTGGACGATCGCATTTCTGCCATTCATTGCGTTTGTCACCCTGGTGCTGGTGGGGGCGACCAACGCCGTGAACCTGACCGATGGGCTTGACGGACTGGCCATCGGCTGTACGGTAGTCGCGGCCGGGGCGCTGACGGTATTGACATATGTGAGCGGACACTCGGTCTTTGCCGACTACCTGGAGCTGCAACGCATGCCGCTGGTGGCGGAGTTGACCGTATTCTGTGGAGCGATGGTGGGCGCCAGCATTGGCTTTCTCTGGTACAACGCACATCCCGCAGAGGTCTTCATGGGCGATGTGGGTTCCCTGGCCCTGGGGGGAGCGATCGGGACGGTGGCAGTCATTATTAAGCAGGAGCTGCTGCTGCCCTTCATCGGCGGCGTCTTTGTCATCGAGGCGCTGTCGGTGATCCTGCAGGTAGGATCGTATAAATTGCGCAAGAAGCGGATTTTCAAGATGGCGCCCATCCATCACCACTTCGAACTGATGGGCTGGTCAGAGTCGAAGGTCATCGTCAGGTTCTGGATCGCGTCGCTGGTGTTTGCACTCTTTGCACTTACGACCCTGAAGTTGCGCTAGCGTCGCCGCAGCATGGCAGAATGTCCAGTCCGGCACATCATATGGCACCCGGCAACTCATAGGACGCAAGCTTTGGACGTCAAAGGCAAGCGCGTACTGGTAGTGGGGCTTGGCAAGTCGGGAGTGGCTTCGGCCTTATTCCTGAGGTCGCGAGGAGCCCAGGTCACGGTTTCCGACTCAAAGTCCGAGGATCAGCTGCGGGGAGAGATTCCCGCCCTGCTGGACCATGGCATAGCCGTCGAGGCTGGCGGCCACGGGGAGCGAACCTTTCGCCAGCAGGACCTGATCGTGGTCAGCCCCGGGGTCCCGGTAAATGTGCCGCAACTGGATCGCGCGCGTGCCAT
>DATHDM010000103.1:0-3373 GCA_035319065.1 Terriglobales bacterium | reverse complement strand
CGTGTTCTTTTCCCCCACCCAGATCACTTTGAACCGGCCCTTCTTGTCGCCGCACTGCACCGTCACGATTCCCCCGGAGCGGGGCGCGTAACGCATGCCTTCCAGCATCGCACCCGATTTGCTGATTTCCACGGTTTGAGCGGCCTGCGCAAATGGCAGGCCATTGGCCTCTACCCCGAATACCCACACGGGAATAGCGACGGGAACACGCGGCGCATAGCGTCGGCCCATGAAGAAAAGGCTCCTTGAACCTCAACGCGAGGGTAACCGCCCTTCCCGGGAATCAGCAAATTACCTTTGTACTCCAGGGGATGGACCGCTGGTCACAGGCAAGCAAAAAGGCCGTCGCTCGCGCCACGGCCTCTTTCTCTACCGGCTGGAATAGCCTCTACTCGTTCTTTGCCTGTGTCGCCGGCTGCTCGTTGATGTTGGTCATCAGCCGCACGTCCACGCGGCGGTTCTCCGCCCGTCCCTTGGACGTCTTGTTGTCGCTCACCGGCTTGTCCTCGCCCAGCCCGATCAGGAAGATCTTGTGGGCAGGCACGCTGTACTTCGAAGACATGTACTGCACCACCGTGTTCGCGCGCCGCTGGCTGAGCTGATAGTTGTACTCGGTGGGTCCCACCGAATCGGTATTGCCGTCAATTACGACGATGTAGTTCTTGGTGCTGCCGATCTCGTTCGCCAGTTGATCCAGCGCTTCCTTCGCCTTGGGCGTCAGGTCCGCCTTGTCAAATCCAAAGTGCACGGCGGTCTCCGCCACCGGACGGTAGTTGTCCAGATTCGCAACCGTGTTGGCCAGCGAATTCACCCGGCTCGATGCCTGATTGGCCGCTGCCTGAGCCTGGTCCGCGGCCTGTCCGGCTGCCAGAGCTTTCTGGTCCGCCGCCGCCGCCTTGGCCTGTACGTCCTTGATCCCCGCCTGCGCGCGAGTATCCACATCCTTAATCGCGTTCGTATTCTTAGCCGTCAGGTCGTCCAGTTCGTTCACCTTGTTGATCGTGGGCTGCACTTCCTGCCGCACGTATTTCTTGGTTGTGCAGCCGACGGTCGCGCTCACACTCAGCGCTGCCAGCACTGCAATCACAGAAACTCGGTTCATGGGCGCTAACTCCTTCAGTTCTCTTGCCAGCTCTAGCTCAATTCACGAGGGCCGGTTAAGTTTGATCGCTGACTACTACATGTCCCCTCTGGCAAATAGCACGCCATCTGCCAGCTCAACCTCTTTGCCTTGCCTCAAACAACTGTCCCGAAATCAGCGGCTTACGAGTTAATGCTCGTGCGTTTTCCGCGCCTCGCCTCGCCCGCTGCCGCGCACATCTGTTACTTGGCCGTAAAATTTTTACCCGCCTGCCCTTTTGCTAACATAAACATATCAGAGTGACTTGTCTGCCGTTCTGGCCTGCCGCCCGCAATTCCAGAAGGTAGCTCTTCCGCACCATGGACCTTCTCGCCAAAATCCGCACTCTGCCCAGCGCCCCCGGCGTGTACCTCTACAAGAACTCCGCCGGCGAGGTCATCTACGTCGGCAAGGCCAAGAACCTGCGCTCCCGCGTGCGCAACTACTTCACCGAGGAAGCCGTTGCCGACGCCAAGACCGGAAGTCTCATGCGCGATGCCGTCGACGTCGAATTCATCGTCGTCGCCAACAACAAAGAGGCTCTCGCGCTCGAGAACAATCTCATCAAGCAGAAGCAGCCTCGCTACAACATCCTTCTGCGTGACGACAAAACCTTCCCCTACATCAAGTTCACCCTCGCCGAGCCTTACCCGCGAGTCTATGTTACCCGCCGCCTCAAGAAAGACGGGAGTGAATATTACGGTCCCTACTTCCCCGCCAACCTCGCCTATCGCATCGTCGACCTCATTCACCGCCACTTCCTCATTCCCTCCTGCACCATCGATCTCACGCGCTTTCATCCCCGCCCCTGCCTGCAGTATTACATCGGTCGCTGCCTGGGCCCGTGCGTGCAGGGCCTCACCACTCCCGATCGCTATCAGGAAGCCGTGCGCGACGTGAAGCTCTTCCTCGAAGGCAAGCAGACCGAACTGTCGCGCTCGCTGCGCGGGCGCATGAATGCCGCCGCGGAGGCCGAACACTATGAGCTCGCCGCCACCTATCGCGACCTGATCTCCACCGTCGAACAGCTCCAGGAAAAGCAGCGCATGGCCGCCGTCGAGGGCGACGACGCCGACGTCTTCGGCTATCACTACGAAGACGGCATGCTGGCCGTGAACCTCTTCCATATGCGCGGCGGCCGCGTGCTCGATCGCCGCGAGTTCTTCTGGGACAAGGTGCCGGGCATGGAACCCGCCGCCTTCCAGCCCGGAGAATTTTTCTCCACCTTGCTCACCCAGCTTTACGCTGACCAGAAATATGCCCCGCGCCACATCCTTCTCCCCGTGGACTTCGACGACCGCCAGGCCCTCGA
The DNA here is from genome assembly GCA_035319065.1 of Terriglobales bacterium. Classification (GTDB taxonomy): domain Bacteria; phylum Acidobacteriota; class Terriglobia; order Terriglobales; family Acidobacteriaceae; genus DASPRM01. The sequence goes on along the minus strand of DATHDM010000103.1, from coordinate 941 downwards.
AGAGCTGCTCAGCGAGCACCACCGCCACAAGATCGAAATTCAAATTCCGCAGCGCGGCGAGAAGCGCTCGCTCCTCGACCTGGCCGGCAACAATGCCAAGCAGTCCTACGACCAGCGCTTCCGCGTGATGAAGCCGCAGGCCAGAGTCATTCAGCGGTCCCTGCAGGATGCCCTCACCCTTCCCGAACTCCCCACCCGCATCGAGTGCTTCGATATCTCCCACATCCAGGGCGCCGAGACCGTGGCCTCTATGGTGGTCTGGGAAAACGGTCAGATGAAGAAGAGCGACTACCGCAAATTCATCATTCGCACCGTCGATGGCGTGGACGATTTCGCTTCCATGCGCGAGGTCGTATCCCGGCGCTACAAGCGGATGCAGGAGGAGAAGCGTGCGCTTCCCAGCTTGGTCTTGATCGATGGCGGCGTCGGCCAGTTGCACGCTGCCGCCCAGGCGCTGGAGTCGCTGCAGATCACCAGCCAGCCGCTGGCGGCGATTGCCAAGCGGGAAGAGATCCTCTACCTTTACGGCCAGGAAGATGAGCCCATCGTGCTCGATCACCATTCCCCGGTACTGCACCTCGTGCAGCAGATCCGCGATGAGGCCCACCGCTTTGCCGTCACTTTTCACCGCAAGCGGCGCCAGATCCGTGATCGCCAGAACGAACTGGAAGCCATCCCCGGCATCGGCCAAACCACCCGCAAGCGCCTGCTCGAACACTTCGGCAGCGTCCGCGCGGTGAAGCAGGCCGATGCCGCCGCCCTCTCCGCCGTGGTCAACAAAAACCAGGCCGAAGCCATCCTCAACTACTTCCGCGATCGGCAAGATGCGCCCTGAGCAAGCCGAGCCGGGGGATGCCTGACTGCTTCCTAATCTCGCTTCCTCTGCTGTATCTGCCCCATCAGGTGCGTCTTCACGCTTGCCGGCAAGCTCGAATTCATCA
>DATHDM010000102.1:0-10829 GCA_035319065.1 Terriglobales bacterium | reverse complement strand
CTACGGCGACGCCTTCACCGTGGAGTATCCGACCGGCAGCGGCCAGCAGCGCACGCTGTTCGAGGTGGCGAAGGAGATCAGCGGGCGCCTGGCGGGAACCTTTCTGCGCGACGCCAACGGCCGGCGCCCGGTGTTCGGCGGCGCCGAGAAGTTTCAGACCGATCCGCACTGGCGCGACTGCCTGCTCTTCTACGAGTACTTTCACGGCGACAACGGCGCCGGGGTCGGGGCCAGCCATCAGACGGGCTGGACTGGCATCGTCGCCCGCCTGATCCAGATGCTGGGGGCGGCCACACGCCAGGACTTGCTGGAAGACAAAGCCAAGAAGACCGCGGCCCGGACCTATGTTCGCGAGAGCCTGACCGTCGCCAAGTGATCTCCTAGGAGAGGCGCGCCTTGTCCGGCAAAATGGGACCATGAGATTTTCCAAGCTCATTGCGGTGGGACTGCTGCTGAGTGCGTTGCCGGGCGGCTTCGCGCAGGTGCACTCCGTGCGCTCCAAGCCGGCGAAGCCGGCATCTGCGGCGGCTTCGGAGGCAGCGGGACCCCCTGCAGGCCCCCCGGCCCCTGAGCCGATGGATCCCCTGGGCCGGCGCACTCCGCGCGGTTCGGTGCTGGGTTTCCTGCAGTATGCCCAGGTGGGAAACTACACCGCGGCCGCCGACTACCTGCAGATGACCAAGAACAGCCGCGCCGCCGACGGCGAGCGCCTGGCCTCGCAGCTACACAAACTGCTGGACCGCGACTTTGTCGGCAACGTGGGCAGGATCAGCGACCAGCAGGAGGGCAGCATTCAGGCCGGGGTCCCGCCGGACCAGGAGCGCATCGGCACCTTCGAGGTGAACGGCGAGCAGACGGAAGTACGGCTGGTCCGCGTACAGGATCCCCAGGCGGGCATGATCTGGCTGTTCTCTAAGGAGCTGCTGGCCAAAGTTCCGGACCTGTACGACTCCATCCAGCAGAGCAAGATCGAGAGCAGGCTTCCGAAGAGCCTGGTGGACAGCGGCATCCTGGCCGTTCCCCTGTGGCGGTTGATCGTTTTTCTGCTGGTGATTCCGCTTTCTGGCGCGATCGCCTGGGGCCTGGTCCGGCTGTTCCAATTGCTGCGTCTTTTCATCCTGCATCTGCGGAAGCGTGAGCCCGAGGCGCGCTTTGGGAAGCTCTTTGTTCACCCCATCATCCTGTTATTGGCCACCGCGATCGATGCCATCTTCGTGCGCATGATCGGCCTCTCCCTGCTCGCCCGCCACTACTATTCCTACCTGGTCAAGCTGGCCCTGATTGTGGCTTTTACCTGGCTCACCTTGCGGATTATCAACTGGGTGAGCAGCAAGCTGCACGAACGGCCGGCCGCGCAGATGCGGGCAGGATCGTCGCTGATCCTGTTGGGCGAGCGCGTGCTGAAGGTGCTGGTAGTGATCGTGGGAGCGGTAGCAGCACTCTCCTCCCTGGGGGTCAATACGTCCACCGCTCTCGCCGGTCTGGGGATCGGCGGCATCGCGTTAGGGTTGGGCGCGCAGAAGACCCTGGAGAACGTCTTTGGCGGCGTGTCGGTGCTGGCGGACAAGGTGATTCGTGTAGGCGACACTTGTCAGTTTGGTGACCGGGTGGGCAATGTTGAAGATGTGAGCCTGCGCTCGACGCGAATTCGCACCGTCGAGCGCACCGAACTTTCTATTCCCAACGGCGCTTTGGCGACGATGAACGTGGAAAACCTCAGCCGCCGCGACAAGATTCTGTTCAAGAGCAATATCGGGTTGCGCTACGAGACCTCGCCCGACCAGTTGCGCTGCGTGCTGGTGGGCATCCGGCAGATGCTCTATCAGCATCCCCGCGTGGAAACCGATTCGGCGCGCATACGCTTCCTCTCCCTGGGCGATACCGCACTGACTCTGGAACTGTTCTGCTACCTGGTCACCATCGATTTCAACGAATACCTGGCCATTCGCGAAGATCTCCTGTTGCGGATTATGGATATCGTGCATGCCGCTGGGACCGCGTTTGCCTTTCCCTCGCGCACCCTCTACTTCTCGAAGGATCACGGACTGGATCGCGAGCGCGTGGAGGCGGCCGAGCACACCGTGGAAGAATGGCGGGAGAGCAACCAGTTGCCCTTTCCCGATTTCCCCCCGGACGAGATTCGCGCCATGCGCAACACGCTGGAATATCCGCCAAAGGGCGCCGCCACCGCTTCTCCGCCCACGCCTCCGCCGGTGGTCAGGGACAGTCGATCCCGCCGCGCTTAAGCCGGCAGCCTCGTCCGGCTTGATTCCTGCGGCCTCGCCGGGGGCTTTGGACAGGCGGGCTTATTTTTTGCCGTAGGCCTCGGCCCCGAGAAAGTGCAAGGAGACGTAGGGCTGGTCGCCCACCACCCAGCTGTCGTGGCCCGCCGGCACGTGAAATACGTCGCCTGGAGCCAACTCGATGACCCGGCCGTCATCCATGGCCACGACGCATCGGCCGGAGATGACCATTCCCACATGCTCGACCTGGCAGGTCTTCGTGCCCACCTGCGGGCGGATGTGGGTTGACCACTTCCAGCCGGGATCGTAGCGCGCACGGCCCACGGTTATCCCGCCCAGCCGTACAAGCTCGAACCGTCCCTTCTCGAAGGTGAGAGTCTCGTCGGGCTTCTCGAATCGCTTGAGGATGACATCCAGCAAGAGGGCCTCCTTCCCGGCAAACCAGGGGGCAATTTTGCGCGTGGCGCTGCTCTTGATAGCATAGGACGATGCTGGGCCGGGATCCGATGCAATCATCCGCGCAATGGCCGCTGAAAGACGACGAGCTCACAATCCAGCGCGAGTTCGACCTGTCGCCGCCGGAAACTCTGTCGCGGCCTCTTTGGCGCTCCCTGGTGGTGAACGCGCGCGATCGCTTTTTCCCAGAAAAGCTGGCCCCGCTCGAACTCACCTCGCATCCCGTTGACGTCGGAATGCTGCTGGGGGACTATCTCGCCTTGCCCTGGTACCGCACCGTGTTTACCAGCCTGGGCGATGTCATCAATCCCGACACCAGCCCCCCGATGGAATTGCAGTCTAAGCCCATCGATGTGGGCGAATTGATCGCCGATCAACTGAGCCACGGCTGGTGGTCGTCGCTGCTGCACAACCTGGCCGATTCGGTGGCTCCGGAGCGCACACCTCCGCTGCACCTGACCTCGACGCCGGTGAACCCGGGCCTCACCTCCGGCATGCTGCTGCTGCCGCGCTGGTCCTCCCTGATCAGCGCTCCCAAGATCTTTCTTCCCGACAAGCCCAAGCCGACCTACACCGTGACGTCCCCGATTGCGACGAACTTTCAGCCCGCGCCCGTGCGCGTTGCGCGCACGATTTCTGCCGAAGAGAAGAAGCTGAAGCAGTCCCTCTTGCGGTCGCGCCTGCGCCAGGGAATGCTGGTTGCGGCGGCGGTTGTGGAGGCGGTGTATCTGCTCTATTTCGGCTTGCGGTAGGATGTCACGGCTGTGGGATCGGGGAAGTCCAGCCTTACTCCCGTTTCATGACCGATTCCACCAGGTCGCCGAGCTGTTCCGGGGTGAATTCGTTGCCCTCGATGTTGGCCGCCAGCCTGCCCGCACGATCGATCACCGCGGTGTGCAGCGAGTGCGTCAGCAGCCCCTCGTCCTGCCAGGCATCCACGCCGAACAGGCTGCATACCCGCTGCACCTCCGCGAGCGAGCCGGTCAGGAAATGCCAGGTGGCGGGATCCGCTTTCCAGATCTCCGAGTACTTGGCCAGGACCTCCGGCTGGTCATGAACGGGGTCGAAGGAAACCGTCAGCAGGACCAGATCGCGCCCCATCTGGCGGCTGAAACGCTTCTGCAGGCGCCCGAAGTTGTTGGCCAGGCGGAAGCAATAGTTGGGCAAAGCGCAACGGGTATAGACGAAGTTGATGGCTACTACTTTTCCCCCGAATTGTGCCAGGCTGACCGGCTTGCGGCTCTGATCGATCAGCCTGAAGTTCGGCACGGCCTGGCCGAGGGTGACCGGGTCCGCCTGGGCCGCGGCCGATGGCAGGGCGCCCTGCAGAATCTTCAACCGTTGCGCCTGCAGTGATTCGTTGTCCACACTCTGCATGCTGCGAACCCGAATTCCCTCGATATAGGACGAGTCGCGGGTCACGACCAGCGTGAAGTCAATCATCATGCCGGGCTCCAACGCCTCCATGAGCTTGGCCTCCTTCACGGAAAAGGGCATCACCATGGCGTCCATATACCCGGGAATGCTCTGGCAGGAAACGATCAGCGTGTGGTGAGGATGATCGACCTTGAGGATGAGACCGGCGGCGGGGTAGGACTGCGCGGGCCAGGCGGTAGCGGACAGCAGCAGGGCTGCCGTTGCCAGAATTGCAAAGGTCCACCCGGTTCTCCGCATTTGTGCCGCAGCCTCGCGCCTTCCATTCTAGAACAGCCCCCCACGGCTGGCGGCGAATCAGCGAGCCGCGGAAAGGGCAGATTGCGGCGCCGAGAGCGGAGTCACGGGTTGGATTTGCACCAATCGCGGCCGGCTGAGTTCGCCGAAGCGGAGCATGCCGGCTGAGGCGATGCCGGTGCGCTGCAAGGACTTCTCGCAATCGGCGGTGGAAGGTCCCCGCATGTCGCCTTCCATGTAGGCCAAACCGGGGCAGCGGCTGCACGTCCCCACGTGGAGGCACGCTGAGCAGACCACCAGATCTTTTGCACGAATCGAGCGAACCTCCTGCAAGGCCGGGGACGCGCGCCAGATCTCGTGAAACCTCTGCCGGCGAAGGTTGCCGCACGCGAGCGGAAACTGCACGCAGGGAAACACCTCGCCGTAAGGCGAGATGTAAGCGAAGGTATGTCCGGCGCTGCAGGGATAGCCTTCCATGATGTCCGCGCCCACGTTTTGGGGCGGAGCGCAGAATTCCTGCACATCGCCCACCAGGCTCTCATCATGCAGGATGCGGTGCAGATCCGCGCTTGCGATTCTCAATCCCAGGATCGAGCGATCGCCGTCCATGCGCGGGGTGATGGTGGGATCGAGGGTATAGCCCACGCCCAGGTCGCGCGCCAGTTGCTGGACTTCTACCTGGTCGGCCACGTTGCGGGTCATGAGCACGTTGGCGATCGAGACTTTGACACCGTGGGCCCTGAGCCGGCGGATGGCCGTCAGCGTGCGCTCCAGCGATCCCGGCAGCCGGGTGACGCCGTCGTGAACTTCCGGGCGATGGGAATAAACGCTGATCTGCACCTGATCCACACCCAGCTCCCGAATCTGCCGCGCCTCCTGCTCGCGGATCAGCGCCGCATTGGTCTTGATCTTCACGTTGAACAGCCGGCGGCGGGCATGCGCCACCAGGGCAAGAAAATCACGGCGCAGGAAGACCTCTCCGCCGCTGAAGGTCAGAAAGAGCGTGCCTGCGTCCGCGAGTTGATCCAGGATGGCAACGATTTCCTCACGGGGCAGCTCGCCATGATCGTCATGATCCAGATAGCAGTGAACACAGCGCTCGTTGCAGCGGTAGGTGACGTCCAGCTGAACGGAAAGGGGCACGCCCAGCTGCAGGGCTCGCTGGTTGATCTCCGCCAGCAGGCTCATGCCAGCGGCACCTCGGAGTCCGACGCGTCTTCCACCGGCTCCGTGCTCACTCGCAGAATTCCGTGCCGGGATAAGCGCTCGACGAACTCCTCGGCATCCTGCAGAGCGGCCTTTCGGTCAACTTCGAATGCCGGGCAGATTCTGGTGTCCACAATCTCGGCCAGTGAAGTGCGGCCGTCGGCGGCCTGCCAGATCAGCGAAGCCACTTCGTTGAGGCTGAAGAAAGTGGAATTGACGGGAGACATGATCATCATCTCTCCGCCCATCATGCGCGCCGCGATGGCCGTGCTGCGTGCCGGGTATCTGTGTTTGTTCTCCAAGACTCTCCTTAACCGATTGTCTGCCATACGCGTTGGTCTGGGGCAAATGTCAGGCGTTTGACCGGAACCTCGGCGACGAAGTTGCACGCCGATTGAAAAACCGAGCCCACCAGCTCCGCCGACTGCGCGAAGAAGAGAATGCTGCGCATGAGCGCCCGAACTGCTGCGCTCGGCGACAGCGGAGTGACGCGATTCTCGCTGCCCTTGTCCAGCAGGTAGACCGCGGCCACCGGCGCCGAGCAATTCTCCCCCGCCTTGCTCAGCTCACCGGCAAACGGGGTTCCGTATGCGCGGAAGCTCCCGCCGCGGGGCCGCAGATAGGAAATTTCGTCGCTGAGCAGGGTCACATCGGGCGGCGCCAGCCGCGAAATTGTCGTCTTGCCGGCGCCCGAGAGACCGGCAAATACAAAAGCCTTCCCGCTGCGAATGACGCTGGCGGCATGAAGCAGGAATCCACCTTCGCCAGCGAGCAGCAGACTGTGCAGGACGCGCAGCACCGTGTCGATGGAATAGGGGTTCGCCGTCTGCCGTATTCTTCCCCGGCCCGTGGCCGCATCCCAAGTGACGCTGAAGTCTCCGCGGCGCAACTGCCAGGTCCCACCCCGAAGGCTCACCTCCAAATCGGCGTCCAGATCGGGGGAGTCGGGGACCGCCAGCAGCTCTACCTCCAGTTCAAACTTCGGCTCCCAGGCCGCGGAAAGGAAGTTGCGGTAACGTTCGAGGAGCATCCGCCGGAAGCGCACATTCTTCGTTCGCACCACGCCGCAGACGCCCCCGATCTCAATCGCGATCGCATCGGCGGCAATCACTGCACCCACTGGCGTGGGGGCGACGCTCACCACGCGGTCCCTATCGGGTCCGCCGCCCCCCGGCGTTGGCGCAGTTTGCGATTCAGGTGGAAGAGCAGGTGGCGGAAGCGGTCCGATCTGCGGGTGATTCGCGACAGGGTGCGCGATGCCACCCCTTGCGTGGGCATGACGGGCCGCCGGACTCCAAAACGATGAATGGCGGCGACCAAGCCAAGAACGTCAGACTCCGGCACGGCATCACCGGGCGCAATCTGGGTATCGCCTCGAGTCAGAATTCGGCAGCCAGCACCGGCCTGATCCCGGCCGACAATGCGATGGACGATAAGCCGCTCGTCACGCTGAAACACAACCAGGTCGCCGGTCAGGAGTTTCCGGCGGCGGGCCGGTTCTACCGAAACCAGATCGCCGGGCCAGAGGGTGGGGATCATGCTGGTGCCGGTAATGCGCAGCTCAACCACCCTGCCCGAGAGAAGCGCGCGCCGGATCAGTCCCGTCTTCGTCTTGATCGAGGCGAGAGCGTGGGTATCCATCCGCTGATCAGTCGCTTCCGGTCCGAAGATCGACCTGTGATCGATCTCGAATAGTATGCGAGGGGCAAAGCCAATCGGAATACCTTCCCTGATTACGCCTGCTCCCCACGGTTCCGGAACCAGCAGCACCGCGGGATGCCGGCGAGCGAGATCGCGTGCTGCCGGGAAATCTCCGAGGCAAGAAGATGAAAAACCCCGGAGCCGCATGCTCCGGGGCCAAAAGGGATGTGCTTCCGGCTGTCAGGCCGCGATGGTCTCCACGAGATGCTCGCAGAGGGTGGTCTCAACCAGGTACGGCTTCACGGTGATGGGCGTGAGCAGATACGGTTTCACCATCTCATGCACCCTCGGATACTGCTCTTTCTCGTAGCGCTCGGCATCCGCCTTGTCCATCCACAGGCTGATGCTGAACACCTTCTCTTCTCTCAGCTTCTCCGGGAACAAGGGCAGGACCTCCAGGAAACCAGTTTGCTTCCGCAGGATCGGCAGGACCTCGTTCTTCATCACCTTTACGAAGTCGTCCTTTTTCTCCGGCTTGATTTCGAAGTGCAGAATACGTGCAAACATATCGCTTGCTCCTGTCTGTAAGGATCGAAGGGCCGGGCAGGAGCTCCGCCGGCAGGTCGACCGGCCGAATCGGCCCTCCCAGCGGAGCAGAGGCCAGAAGCACCCTACGCCGATCGGGGCGGATGTCAGTGACCGCCGTCGCCCGGCTGTGTGAGACTGTTCTGGAGGGGAAACGACCAAGCCCGGGGCTACCCTGCTGGTGGGGCTGGTTGTGATGATGAGGGAACGGGCCGGCGGGTTCGAGGGAGTCGAAGCTCGCTACTTTCCTATGCAGAACGTTCCGAAGATGAGGTTCAAAATGTCATCGGCGGTGGTGGCTCCCGTGATTTCATCCAGGTTCTCCAGTGCGCCGTGCAGATCGAGCAGGATCATTTCGTGGGGCACGTCATTTTCGGTGGACTGCCTGGCGGCGTCCAGCGCCTTGACGGCGGTCTCCACCAGCGACGCCTGGCGCAGGCTGGTGAGAAACGCGGCCTCGGGTTGGGCGCCGTCGTCGCCGCCGATCTGACGCAAGATTTCCGCCCGCAGCTCCTCCACTCCCGCCCCAGTCAGCGCCGACGTGCGCACCGCCTTTGCCCCGTTGGCGCCGCATATGCCGCGCTCACCGGCAAGGCCAAGGTCGGACTTGTTTTCCACCAGGATGGCCCGCCGCTGCTTGGTGTGCTGCAACAGCTCCCGATCTTCCTCATGCGGCTGGGACGCATCCACCACCACCAGCACCAGGTCGGCGTCTGCCAGCGCTTCCATCGACTTGCGGATACCGATGGCTTCCGCCTCGTTCAACGCCTTGCGGATGCCCGCCGTGTCCACCAGCTTTACGGGAATACCGCCGATGGCCACCGTCTCGCTCACCAGGTCGCGGGTGGTGCCCGGGGTGGCGGTCACGATGGCGCGCTCGCGCTCCACCAGACGGTTGAAGAGGCTCGATTTGCCGACATTCGGGCGCCCCACAATCGCCAGGGTCAACCCCTCATGCACCAGCTTCCCGTAGGCGAACGACCGCAGCATCACCGTCAGCCCTCCGCGCACCTCCGCAATCCGGCTGAGGATGATGTCGGATGCCGGCACAGGCACGTCGTCGTCGGCGAAATCCACTCCCGCCTCCAGCAGCGCGATCAGCTCCACCAGTTTCTGTTTCACCGGCTGCAGGCGCCGCGATACCGCGCCCTCGAGCTGCTGCGCCGCCACCCGCGCCTGGTAGAGGGTTTGCGAGTCGATGAGGTCGCGCACCGCCTCTGCCTGTGTAAGGTCGATGCGCCCGTTGAGGAAGGCTCGCAAGGTAAATTCGCCCGGCTCCGCCAGCCGCGCCCCCGCCGACATCGCCAGCTCAACCACGTGGCGCAGGACCACGGGCGAGCCGTGCCCCGAGATCTCCACTACGTCGTCGGTGGTATAGGAATTTGGCTTCTGAAAATAAGTAACCACCACCTCGTCGATGCGCTCGCCAGAGGCTGGTTCGATCAGCTCGCCAAAGACTGCACGCGCCGGTTCCAGCTCGCGACGCAGCCGCAGCATGGGCGTTGCGATCGCCCTCGCCTCCGGTCCTGACAGCCGCACCACCCCGATCCCGCCGCGCCCGGCAGGCGTGGAAATGGCCACGATGGTGTCGTCCAGATGCACGGCTCGATTGTAGTGTGTTTGCCGGGGGAAGAGAGTGGAGGGGCAGAGGAGCTGGCGGGAAGTGACGGCGGGCCCCACCCTTCGGCTTCTTTGCCGGAGGTAGGAGCGGAGGCCCTGGCACCCAATGACGATCACAGGGCGACTACACCGTAATCCAACCTTTTCTTATTCCTGCCATCGCCGCTTCCGTGCGACTGCCAACCCCCAGCTTGCCCATGATGGCGCTTACGTGAAACTTCACGGTATGTTCGGAGAGCTTCAGCCGGTCGGCAATCTCCTTGTTCAGTAGACCTTCGGCAACCAGCGCCAGCACCTCTTGCTCGCGCGGGGTCAGCGTCTCGACTTCGGGATCCGGTGGACCCTCATCGGGACTCAACTCCGTTTCCGCAAATGACTCCCGCAACTCCGCACTGACAACCACCAATCCGGTGTGGACTGCGTGCGCGGCTGCCGCCAGCTCCTGCCCGGAAAATCCCACCGCCAGCACGCCTCGAGCTCCGGCGGCAAGGGCGCGGCGGGCCAATCCCGCGCCGGCCTGATCCAGAATCACGATCACCGGAACAAGGTCTGCCAGCGATTGGAGGGGTCGTCCTGCCCAGTCGCGCGCATGTCCAATATCCACGATCAGAACATCGGGCTCGGAGTCTTGGAGGCGCGGCCGCAGCTCGAGCAGAGTTGCCGGGGGGAGCACCTCCACTTCCGTGTCCCGCTCGAGCAACGCCGCCAGGCCCTCGCCGGCCAGCGGCGATTCCGATGCCAACAGCACGCGCAGGCTTTCCCGCTTCGCCGCGCCGGAAACTGGGTTCCGTCTGCGGGAACTGCGCGCCGCTTTCTGCACTTCGCGCCTATTTCCGACGCGGGCGCTCGCCGATCGTGACGGCAAGTTCAACCTTCTCTCCTCCACGCGCAATGGTCACCTTCGCTGACTCACCGGTGTGCAACTCGCTCAGCTGCTGCAGCACGTCTCGGACATCGGCTACGGGCCTGCCCTGGAGCGCAACAATCACGTCGCCCAGCATCACGCCCGCTGTGCTCGCCGGACCCTCGGCCTCCGCGTGCAGCACCAGCAGGCCGGCGTTCGATTCCAGCTTGAGCTTATGGCGCACGTCCTCCGGCAGCGGGACCGGCTGCATGGCCACGCCCAGGTAGGGACGCGCGATGTAGCCGCGCCGCAACAACTCAAAGAGCACACGATCAACCGTAACCGCCGGCACTGTAATTGTGGCCCTGCGCGCCAGGACCGAGGTATTGATCCCCAGCACCCTGCCGTCGCCGTTCACCAGTGCGCTTCCCGACTGGCCCAGATAGAGCGTCACATCCGGCCGGAGCAGTTGATCGATGTGCCCGCCGCGCCACGTCTTCCAGGGTCCTCCCAGGCGAGCCACGATGCCGGCACTGGCCGCCACCTCGCCACGGGTGGACCGG
>DATHDM010000101.1:0-2731 GCA_035319065.1 Terriglobales bacterium | reverse complement strand
TTTCGCTGACCCATACGGCGGAGCAAGCCATGGCGCAGGTGATCCTCGAAAGCTGACGACGCTGGTCTGCTAGACTGTCGCTCCACGGATGGCGAGTACCGTTTCTCCAACCCAGCCTGCGCTAGTCCCGGTCAGTGACGGCGCCCGAACCTATCTTCTAGGCATCGGCTTGAGCAGCTTTGCCGCGCTGCTGCTGGAGCTGGTGCTGACCCGCCTGTTTTCGGTCGTGCTCTTTTACCACTTCGCGTTCCTGGCGATCTCGATTGCGCTGCTTGGTCTGGGCGCGGGCGGCGTGTTCGCCTACATCTACAAAGGGCGACTGAACCGCATTCCTACCCGCGATCTTGCGGCGCGGCTGTGTTGTTGGAATGCGGTCGCGATTCCGGTCGTGCTCGAGATCATTCTGCACGTGCCCGTTTCGCTCGAGCTTTCCTGGAACAATCTGTTGAAGCTGACTGTGCTCTACCTGGCGGCCGCCGTGCCCTTTCTCTTTACCGGGATCCTGTTTTCCGTGGTGTTCGCGCGCCAGGCGGGCACCATCACGCGGCTCTATGGCGCGGACCTGCTGGGCGGAGCGTTGGCCTGCCTGAGCATCGTTCCGCTGCTGAACTGGCTGGGGGGCCCGAACTCGATTCTCGCTGCAGGAGCACTCATGGCGGTGGCTGCCGGCATCTGGGCGGCTTCGCGAGGCGCCCGCATGACGGCTGGCGTCCTGGCAGGCCTGCTGGCCGCGCTCATCGTGGCCAATCACTCCGGCCGCATGATCGACGTGATCTATGCCAAGGGCGTGTTCCGCGACAAGTCCTGGGTGGAGTTTGCGCGCTGGAATGCGATCTCGCGCGTGGAGGTCGACCGGCAGGGGGACAACGGCAAAGCCATCGTTATCGATGCCGATGCTTCCACCTACATCATGAACGTCGACCCGCAAGGGTGGCAGGGTACGGAGTGGCAGAAGAACCTGATGGCCGCGCCGCCGGCGCTGGCCAACGTGCTGCGACCGCGCGGCGACTACGCCATCATCGGGCCCGGTGGCGGGGTCGATGTATTGCGCGCCCTGGCGAACGGCAGCCCCAGCGTGACCGGGATCGAGATCAATCCCATCATCGCCAACACGATCATGCGTGGCCGCTATGCGGAGTATTCCTATCGCCTCTACCAGCGGCCAGAGGTGCACCTGCACGTCACCGATGGGCGCTCGTTCGTGCGCAACACGAAGCAGAGCTTTGATGTCGTGCAGATGACCCTGGTCGACACCTGGGCTTCGACAGCCGCGGGAGCGTTCGCTCTCAGCGAGAACAGCCTGTACACGGCCAACGCCTTCCGCGAATACTTCGAACACCTGAAATCCGACGGCATGATTGCGATTACGCGCTGGGAATTCCGCCAGCCGCGTGAGGCGCTGCGGGTGGTGTCGGTGGCGACCGAGGCGCTGCACCAGATCGGCGTGGCCAATCCTGCCGGGCATTTCATGGTTGTGTCGCAGGGGGATCTCGATGAGGACGGCATCGCGGTGGTGGTCCTGGCGAAGAAGTCGCCCTTCACTGCGGAGGAAGAAGCAACCGTGCGGAGGCACCTGGACGACAATCCCGACCTGGTAGCGCTGTACATGCCATCGAGTCCGGGACAGAATGCGTTTTCCGATCTGATCGCCCGGAATGACCCGCGCGCGTTTGCCCGCGACTATCCCTACAACGTGGCGCCCGTGGATGACGACGCACCCTTCTTCTTCTTCACCCTCAAGACCGGCCAGATCCTGCACGATGGCGGGTTGCAGAAAGGCATCGACTGGAAAGTGAACCTGGGCGTGGTTGTGCTCGGGATCGTATTCCTCATTTCGCTGGTTGCCGTGGTTGTGTTCCTGTTTCTTCCCATGTTGCTGCGCGGGGGAAGGGTCAAGCGCTCGCTTTCCATGCTGTACTTCGTCGCTGTAGGCCTGGGCTACATCCTGGTGGAGATTGCCTGCATTCAGCGCTTTGTCCTATTTCTTGGACATCCCACTTACGCGCTGACCGTGGTGATCTTCCTGCTGCTGCTTTCGAGTGGCGCGGGCAGCTTGCTGTCGCGACGCTGGCTTTCGCAGGCGGCGCGTGGGTGGATCCCCCTGGTTGTCCTCTTCGCCAGCATTGGTCTGAACAGGTGGGCGCTACCCGGGTTCCTGGAAGCTTTCATCGGGCTTCCCTTTGTCCTCAAGCTGCTGCTGAGCGCTGTGGTTCTGGTCCCCCTGGGGCTGGCGATGGGCATGCCTTTCCCGACGGGGTTGCGTGCGCTGGCGGGTACGACGGAGTTGGAGGTGCCTGTCTCGGAACTCGGCGAGCCGGCTAATCTCGAGGACAACTCGGTGGAGTGGGCATGGGCCATGAATGCAGCCTCGAGCGTACTGGGGTCGGTGCTGGCGATGGTCATTGCCATCCACCTCGGCCTGAACGTGACCCTGGCGGGCGGCGCAGCCGCGTACCTGCTGGCCTTGGCCCTGTTTCCTACGCTTGCAACCCCTCGTCCTTGACCTGTAGAGGGTCCTGGCGGGTCTGCTATCATCAGCGCAATTCGACCTGTCCTGGTTGTTCAGGCGATTGGACAGCAGTTGAATGCTTGGGCCGGGCGCCATCATCGTCCGGGCGAGGAATTGCGTGCCGAGCCAGAAGCAGCTGCGGTGGTCTCAACTCCGGGTCGGGCTGACCGTGATGTTCGCCAGCATCACGCTGGCAGTCCTGATTTTCCTGATGAGTGGAAC
>DATHDM010000100.1:0-11554 GCA_035319065.1 Terriglobales bacterium | reverse complement strand
CGGGCTGCAGGGCGACGCGGGTCAAACCTCCAGGGACGATGATGACCTTGTCGCCATCATACAGACAGTAGGGGCGCAGATCGACGTGGCGGCCGGCCATGGTGCGGGTGGAGGAATCAAAAGAGGGAACCCGCGAGAGCGCGATGACGGGCTGGGCAATGTAGTTTCTTGGATCCGCCTGAATACGCTGCCGGAAGAGCTCGAGCGCGGTGCGGTCGGCGGCCGGGCCGATGAGCATTCCATATCCCCCGGATTCACCGACTGCCTTGACGACGAGCTTGGGCAGGTGCTCCAGCACGTAGGCCAGGTGGCTGGGGTCGGAACAGATGTAGGTGTCGACGTTGCGCAGGATGGGGTCTTCGCCCAGGTAGTAGCGGATGAAGGTGGGCACGTGGGCGTAGATGGCCTTATCGTCGGCGACGCCGTTGCCGACAGCATTGGCCAGGGCGACGTTGCCGGCGCGGTAGGCGCCCATGAGCCCGGGGACGCCGAGCAGCGAGTCGCGGCGGAAAATCAGGGAATCCAGGAAATCGTCGTCCACGCGGCGGTAGATGACATCGACGCGCTTCAGACCGCGGATGGTCTTCATGAAAACCACCGTGCCATCGACGATCAGGTCGCGGCCCTCCACCAGCTCGATGCCCATCTGCCGGGCCAGAAAGCTGTGCTCGAAGTAGGCGCTGTTGTGAATGCCGGGGGTAAGCAGCACGACCTGGGTGTCGCCCACGCCGCGGGGCGAGAGGCTGCGCAGGATCTTGCAGAGCTCGGCGGGATAGTGGTCGATGGGCAGAACTTCGTAGGTCTGGAAGGCGTCGGGGAAGGTGCGGGTCATGACCAGGCGGTTCTCGACGACGTAGGAAATGCCGCTGGGGGTGCGGACGTTGTCCTCGAGCACGAGGAACTCGCCGGTGGCGGAGTCGCGCACCAGGTCGATGCCGCAGATGTGGGTGTAGATTCCTTGCGGGACCTCCACGCCGATCATCTCGCGGCGAAAGTGGCGGCAGGAATAGACCAGGGAGCGGGGGATCTGGCGGTCGCGCAGGATGCGCTGCTGGCCGTAGATATCGCGCAAGAAGAGGTTAAGAGCCACCACGCGCTGGCTGAGGCCGCGCTCGATGTGCTGCCATTCGGAGTGCGGCAGGATGCGGGGGATCAGGTCGAAGGGGAAGAGGCGCTCGGTGCCGCGGCCGTCGCTATAGACGGTGAAGGTGATGCCCTGCAGGAGAAAAGAGAGATCGGAAAGCTGGCGGCGCTCCTCGAACTGGGCCGGCGCCATGGCCGACAGTTTGCGGAAGATCTTGAGGTAATGCGGACGCGGCCTGCCGGGCCGGGAGAACATCTCGTCGTAGAAGGCTCCCGGATCGTAATTTTCAAACAGGGATACCGGCAGGGTCTCCGACGGGAGGCTCGCCATCGGGGTACTATAGCAGCCGCCTTGGCCAGCGTCGCCAACAGAAGAATCGATGGCACGCATCAGGAATTCGGGAGGCGGGCGTGGTGGCGCTCAGCGACAATGTGCCGTTCCACCCTCGCCGAAGGCGGGCGCAGTTGCAGGCCACGCACAGGGCGAGGGTTTTATGCGTCGTGCCAGAAGGGGAGCACCCCGTGGCCAAGGCAGGGAAGATGAATTCATGATTAGCTGGTAAGCTGGGAGGCGGATTTGTAGAATTTTGGCGCCCGGAGGAGACGGTCTTCGGGCAAAGGAAGGCAGGCTTGATCAAACGTCGCGGCAATCCGAATTGGGGCAAGCCTCAGGGCAGAGCCGAGGCTGGCCTGAGCACCTTCGAGCAGGTGGTGAAGACCTTGAAGCTCTCCCCCGAAGAACTGAAGGACTCGCGGGAACTGAAGGAATGGGTGCGCATTCATAAAGATCAGAAATATGTTCCCCCGGCGCTGCTCAAGCTGTGGGGATTCACGGTCAAGGTCAGCGACTAATCCGCGTCGCGATTGGCAATGCGCATTCGATCCAGGGAGCAGGGAGGAGAATGCGCTCCATGCCGCGGGAATGGTGCTTTTCGCGCTTGACAATCGCAGAGCGGAGAGCACAATGTCGGACAACGAATTATTTCTAAGCCGCCGCTTCACTCCTTAAACCAGCGCGCCACACCACAATCCAGTCACCCGGAAGCCGAGGGCGAGGTGTCGTATGGTCGCGCGAGTAACCGAGATGATCGTGCAACCCGGCAGGGCGGAGGAGTTTTGCCGGCTGGTGAAGACCTTAGTGATCCCCCTGCTCCGAAAGCAACCGGGCTTCGTGGATTGCCTGGTGATGCAACTGGAGAAGGAGCACCGGGTGGCGCTGGCAATTTCCCTGTGGAAGACGGAGGCCGAAGCCAAGCGCTATGAACGCCACCTGTTCCCGCGGGTGCTGCTGGTACTGCAGCCGCTGCTGGAGACGGATCCGGTGATCAAGCTGTTCGATCTTTGTCTCTCGGCGGCGGGTCAAACGCCAGTGGTGGCGCCGGAGAGAAAGCGCCCGACGGCGGCGTAGAAGGGCGATTCAGAGTGGAGCCCGGAGCCGCTATTCGGGACGCGCGAACTTCACCCGGACCGTAGTCTCGGTCGCGGTCACAACCCCATTCAACTTGAAGGGCTCGTAGCGCCACTGCTTGACGGCCTCGATGGCGGCTTCGGCCAGGACGGGGTTGCCGCTGATGCGCTGCACCTTCTCCACTGTGCCATCGGTGCGGACCAGGGCGTTCAGCACCACCACCCCTTCCAGCCTGGTGGCCTTGGCCATGGCCGGATACCTGGGCTCGACGCGGTAAACGATCGCGCCGCCGGTAAGACCCTCGGAGTGCCGCGCCTGGGCCAGCGAGGGCTGTGCCGCGGTACTGGGCAGGCTGAGGGCTGCGATGGCGGTGGTCTGCGGAACGGGCTCAGGAGCAAGGGGGGGAGCGGCTTCCGGGGCGGGGGTCTTGCTGTTGGGAACTGCGATGGTATGCACCGATGTGGAAGGCCGGTTGGGCTCGACTTCGCGGACCATGGCGCTGGAATTCTCACCCATCGGGGCGGATGCCTTGGAATCAACCGGGGCAAGTCCCTTGGGCGTGGAACTGCTGCCGCCAGCCGGCGTCACCGACGGAGCGGGCTGAGCGGGACCGGAGGTGACCAGGTGCGCCGCCGGCGCCTTGGATGGAGAGGGAGTCGACGTTGCCGGCGCTGGAGATGACTGAGACGATGAAGATGCGGGCGATGGGGATACTCCCGCAGCCGCACTGACCGCCGGCGTGGCCGCCGGTGTGTGGACGGCGGCAGCGGGGGTGGGGACGGGAATTTCGGGAGGAGTCATGGGCGGTCCCAGTACCGTGCGGGACTCGACCTGCGGCGCCGGCTTGGCGGCGCGTCCGGCAAAGAACCATGCCGCGCCGGCAATGGCGATGAGCACGACTCCGGCAACCACCCAACGCAGGGGGTTGCCGCTGGAACTCTCCGACGCCAGCGAAGGCACCCAGGTAGATTCGGCGGCGAAGGAAGCCTTGTCGACTGCGGCCGCCGGCTGCGCGATGGATACCGCGTCGGCCATGGCGACCAATCCGGTTTCCCGCATGGAAGTCTCAATGGGTTTGAACTCGAGGCTGCTGCCATCCTTTTCTTTGCCCTTCTCGTTCGAAGGAGCGGCGGCTACCGCAGCAGGTTTGGACGGCAGGGAGGGTTTGGGGGGAGTTGCCTTGGGCGGAGCCGGCGCAGGGGTTTCGCGGTTGACTCTGGGGAAGAGAGCCGACTTCGAACCGGCGCTGGCTCTGGGATCGAAGGCCGGCTTCGAGAGCGGGTGATCCGGTTTCTTCGACACTTCGGTCTTAACCTCAGGCCTCGAGGCGGGCGCCAGCGGGGCGGCGGGCTTGATGCGCGTTTCCGGCGGCCTCGGTGCAGGCGGTGTGGATGCCGCCGGCGGAGCAGGCGCGGGTCTTGCGGTGACAACCTGCTTGGGCTGCTCCAGGGCAAGCACGTCGTCGCCGAGTTCATCCGCGGGCGCGGCCTTGGGCGGCGCCGGCTTCTGAGGCGGGGAGGAAAGCTCCAGGCCGGAGATAAACGGATTCAACAGCCGCTCCAGCTCTTCTTCGCTGATCAGGGTCACCGACTCAGTGGCATTGCTGCCGCCGCCTGCGGCGACCGATTGCAGAGCGTCGGTAAGGTCGAGCTCCTGGGTGGTGCCGAGGGGGGCGTCGGCGCCGGAGGGCAGGGCAGTGCCGAAGGTGACGGACGCGGCGATTTCCGCCAGAGTCGCCAGTTTGACGATGTGTTCGTCGGTAAAGGCCTTGGGCTTGGCGGAGAAGACTTCCAGCACTCCGGCAAGGTGCTGGCCGTGATCGTCGGAAAACAGGGGCACCAGAACCGCGGAGCGCAGGTTGAGCTGCTTGCAGACCTGGGGGTCGAGGCGATGATCGCTCTGGGCGTCGTCGCAGCGGACGGTCTGGCGGGTGCGAAAGCAATCGGCGGTAAGGCCGGTATTGGAGCGAATGGGCGCGCCCACGTCGGGAGCGTCGCCCAGGCTGGCGCGGCAGATGGCAGCGTCGGGGGGGCCGGTAGCGATGGCTGCGCCGGTGGCGGCGGTAAGGGCGGAGGCGCGCTCGACCACCAGAGCGAGGGCGGAGTTGACATCGAGTTTGTGGATGCGGATCTGATCGAGCAGATCCGCGAATTCGGCCGAGCCGCGGGGGGCGGTAGCTGGGCCCCCGTTGCCGGCGCGCAAATTGGCGGCGGCAGTGGCGCGAAGCGGGTCGAGCCAGCGCTTCAGGCGCTCGCGGGTGGGGTCGGACATGCGCAGGAAGCGAATGCCGGCGCGGCGCGCGGCATTGGACCATACGACTTGGGCATCGGCGCGAACATGGCCGCAGTTGCCGGGCAGATCGAAATCGACGGTGAGCTTGCTGCCGGGCTGAATGGGGATCATGAGCTGAACCCCCATTCCGGTATCACTGAGGTCGATGACCAGGGCCTCACCGGCGCCGCCCATCCGGGCCTTGATGAGGTGCTGGTCAACAATCTTTTCGCGGCGCTGGCTGTTGCGCTGCTGCGCGTAGGTCACGGCTTCCATTTTTTCCGGTGACGATTCCGACATGGTCGATCCCTAGAGCCTCGCAGATCTCAAACGCTCTTCCCCGGGCTTACCCATGTGCTGGAGATGTCCGAGGGGCCAGGAGCTGGATTCTGGCCAAGCCGAGGGTCGGATGTGAGGGTCAAGACAGCCGTAAAGCTGTGCTGGTGCTACCCACTTTACTCAGGGGAGGCGGGGAAGGGTCGTTACCAAAGTGCCTTCCGGGCAGTACGGGAGTACATGTACGAAACCGAAGGACGAGGGTGGGCGGGAGGCGAGTGCCGGATTAGGAAAAGGGCCGAGTCTGGGAAGGGAAAAGGCTGTACCCATGGCCAACCCCGCGCGGCATCTTGGTCGTAAGGGGGCAGGGTGGCAGGCTATGGCATGGCTAATTTCCCCAATCCCCATGGCCAAGTGCGCGCTCCTCGCGTCCATATCTCCAACCCCAAACCGGTACGGCTGGCAGTGGAAGGCAGGCGGCTGCAAGGGCTGCTGCTGAAAGTGTCGCTGACCGGGGGGTTGGTGGAACTGGCCAAACCCATCAGCGACGGCAGCTTTGGCGAAGTGGTGCTGGACAGCGCCGATGGCCCCATTCGCGGCCTGATTGAGTTTCTGCGGCCCGACCGCAAGACCACCGCGCAGGGCTTTCGCTTCGTTGCCCTGGAAGATGAGGACCATCACCGGCTGAGCCACATGCTGAGAGGAATGCGCTCCAGCTAAGGCAGCGGGCGAGGGCAGCGCTGAACGTAAACTGAGGGCCGAGGGCAGAGTCCGGTCAAGGATGGCTCGCAACCGGGATCGGCTCCCACATCTGTTCCGCCAGCTCGCAGGCGAAGTGCGCGACCGGGACGTAGTGTTCGCGCAGAGCGTCGAAGACGCCGTCCGACCATTCCTGCGCGGGCTCGGTATTCATGATGACAAGGTCGTAATAGCGATTCTGGAGTTGCTGCTGCAAGGGCTCGTCCGACCAGCCAGAGTATTCGACCAGCTGGGTATACACGAAGGGGTTGGAGATCAGCAGCGGGTGGCGGGCCATCACGACGGCGCCCAGATTTTCGGACAAGAAACGTTCGCCGGGGTGCGTGCGCACGAAGGCGTAGGCGGGCTCGCAGCCGGGGTAGGGCCCCTGAAACTCCACCTCGGCTGCAGTGCGTATCGCGAGGATTGCGAGAGCGGCGGCAAGCGCAGATGCGGCCCAGCGCGGCCAGTGAGCGCGAAGGTCCCACAACACACCCCAGCCCGCGCCGGCCGCCAGGCAGATGGCGGCGATCAATTCCAGCAGGTGGTTGGTGTCCGAGCCGGCCTTCCCCAGTGTGATTGCTGCGATGAGAGAGAAGAACAGATAGAGCAGGGGTAGAGAAGGGCGGCGCGAGCGGCCATCGTGCACAAGAAGAACGGCGCAGAGCAGAAGGAGGAATGCGTTGCCCTTTGCCGCTTCGGCCAGTCCTTCGAGATATTGGCGGAAGATGAAGGGGTCGGGATGGACGTGGAACATGTAGAAGGCATACCAGCCGTGCGAGGCCCACTGCATCAGGCCGAAAGCGGCGGCGGCGAGGACGCCGGCGAATGCCGAAGCGCGGGCAGCGCCTCGCCAGTCGCGATGAAGCAGGAGCCAGGTGAGGCAGGCCGCGGGCGCCGCCAGCATGGTGTACTTGCAGAACAGCGCGACGACAAAGAGCAGCGCGGCCAGCCACCACTGCCGGGGTCGAGCGGTAAACACCAACAGCCCGGCCAGGGAGATCAGCAGGGCAACGAAGTCCACCCTCAGCAAGCCGGACCAGTCCTGCACCACCGGGCCGCAGAGGTAGAGCGCGCCGAATGCAACTCCCGCCAGCCATGAGCCCGCCCAGCGCCGCACCAGGCAGGCGATGAGAAGGGCGATCAAGCCGGCACAAACGAGGATCAGGAGCCGGGGAGGAAAGAAGGAGAGGCCAGCGGTCCGGGTGACGGCGGCAGTGAGGTAATACGGAATGGGACCATAAGGATTGATGATGCTGGGCCAACCGTGAGGATCGGGGTAAGGGGAAAGGCCGTGCAGGATGCGCAGGGCAGTATTCAGGATGTTGCCTTCCTCATAGTTGAGCTGGTAGGACACTCGCGCCCGCGACGCCGATCCGGCAACGCCGACGAGGGCGCAGACCAGGGCGACGGTTGCCAAGACAACCTCGATATAGGCGCGAGCTCGGCCTGACACGGCAGCAGCATACGCGCAAAGCCGGCAATCGGCGAAGCGCAGCGGCGGTCGAAGCAGGGGGCCCATGCCCGGGGCAGGAGGGAATCGTCGCCCCGGACGGGCCGTAGCCTAAGAGGTATATTGTCTGCGATAGCGCCGAAGCGGCGGTCTTGCGAAACTGTGATTGCGGGCAGGAGCTTGCCGCATAAGGAGAGCTGCTCGCGGGAGCCTGTGGATGCCGGGAACTGCGTCGAAGACGAAAACGGAAACCAGCCTGGGGGGAGGGCCTTCGGGGGCGCAGCCGGACGGCCTCTGGTACAAGGACGCCATCCTCTACCAGGTGCACGTGCGCACTTTTTGCGACAGCAACGGGGATGGCATTGGGGATTTTCGCGGGCTGGCGCAGCGACTCGACTACCTGCAGAGCCTGGGGATCACGGCGATCTGGCTGATGCCCTTCTTTCCCTCGCCTTTGCGCGACGACGGCTACGACATCGCCGACTACAAATCGGTCCATCCCAACTATGGGACGCTGGAGGACTTCAAAGCCTTCCTGGCGGGCGCGCATGAGCGCGGGATCCGGGTGATCATCGAGTCGGTGCTGAACCACACTTCCGACCAGCATCCGTGGTTCCAGGAATCGCGCAGCTCGCGCGATAACCCCAAGCGCGACTGGTACGTGTGGAACGACACCGACAATCGTTACCGCGGGGTGCGCATCATTTTTCTGGATACGGAGATGTCCAATTGGGCCTGGGACCCGATCTCCAAGCAGTACTACTGGCATCGCTTCTTCAGCCACCAGCCGGACCTCAACTACGACAATCCTGCGGTGCGGGAAGAGATGTGGCAGGTGATGAAGTTCTGGCTGGACATCGGGGTGGACGGCTTCCGCCTGGACGCGGTTCCCTACCTGGCGGAGCGCGAAGGCACCAGCTGCGAGAACCTTCCCGAAACGCACGCCGTGATCCGCGAGCTGAGGGGCAAACTGGATAAGGAGTATCCGGGGCGGATGCTGCTGGCCGAGGCCAACCAGTGGCCCGCGGACCTGCGCCCGTATTTTGGCGAGGGCGACGAGTTTCACATGGCGTTTCACTTCCCGCTGATGCCGCGGATGTTCATGGGGCTGAAGCTGGAAGACCGCAAGCCGATTAGCGAGATCCTGCAGCAGACGCCGGCCATTCCGCCGTCCTGCCAGTGGGCGTTGTTCCTGCGCAATCACGACGAACTGACGCTGGAGATGGTGACCGACATCGAGCGGGACTACATGTACGACGTGTATGCGCGCGACAAAACCATGCGGCTGAACCTGGGGATTCGCCGCCGGCTGGCGCCGCTGCTGGAGAATGATCGGCGGCGCATCGAGCTGATGAACGGCATGCTGCTCTCGATGCCGGGCACCCCCATCCTCTACTACGGCGACGAAATCGGCATGGGGGACAACATCTACCTGGGCGACCGCAACGGGGTGCGCACACCCATGCAGTGGAATGGAGGGTGGAACGCAGGCTTTTCGGGGGCCGATCCGGAGAGCCTGTATTCGCCGCTGATTCTGAATCCGGTGTACGGCTACCAAGCGGTGAACGTGGAGTCGCAGAAGCGCTCGGAACATTCCCTGCTCTCTTGGATGCAGCGAATCATCAAGGTGCGGCGCTCGTTGGCGGTCTTCGGGCGGGGGACGATCGAATTTCTCTATCCCGCCAATCACCGGGTGCTGGCGTATGTGCGCCAACTGGGAAACGAAACGGTACTGGTGGTGAACAATCTATCCAGCTCGGCGCAGGCGGTGGAGCTGGACCTGCGGCAGTACAAGGGGAACATTCTGATCGAGATGTTCGGGAGAAATATTTTTCCCCGGATCGGCGAGCTCCCGTACCTGTTGACCATGGGCCCGTACCAGTTCTATTGGTTCCGCCTGCGGCGCTTGTGAAGCGGCGGGCGAAGCGGACGGGGCCGGTTTTTAACGGTCCTCTCAAACCGAACCTGGACTTTTTGATGGGGAGCTGAAGCGGGTGGAGGAGAGCGTACTCACAGATGACTTACTTCGCCAGCTGATGAATGTGGGCGAGGTGGACATCCTGGTGGGGCTGCCCACCTACAACAATGCCAAGACCGTAGTGCCGGTGATCCAGGCGATCCAGGCGGGACTGCTGAAGAGCTACCCGCGGGAAAGAGCGGCGATCATCAACCCGGACGGCGGATCCAACGACGGCACCCCGGAGCGGGTGGCGGAGGCCTCGATCAGCGATGTGCGCCATGCGGCCAACCTGTACGCATTGCGGACGCTGCACTCCATCAGCACGCAGTATTCGCGAACGCCCTCGACGGGGATGGCGCTGCGAACGATTCTGGCGGCAGCAGACCTGCTGCGCGCCAAGGCATGCGCGGTAGTTTCGCCGGAATCCTCGAACCTGGAGCCGGAGTGGGTGGAGCTGCTGCTGCGTCCCACTTACCGCGAGAACTACGATTTTGTGGCGCCCACCTACCGCCGCCACAAATATGAAGGGCTGCTGATCAAGAACCTGGTTTATCCGATGACGCGAGCTCTGTATGCGCGCGACGTGCGTGAACCCTATGCTTCGGAATTTGGATTTTCCGGGCGCCTGGGAAGCCAGTTTCTGGGAGAGGAAGTGTGGAAGCACGAGGTGGGGCGCACGGGAGCGGAGATCTCGCTGACGCTGACCGCGATCACCAGCGGGTACCGCATCTGCCAGACGTTTCTGGGGACCAAGGTGCACGCCGATCGCAGCGCCGCGGACCTGGTTGCGGCCATGCGGCAGACGGTGGGCGCGCTGTTCTGGTCGCTGGAGGCGAATTTTCCCATCTGGAGCAACAGCTCCGAAGTGCAGCCGGTGCCCACGCGGGGCAAGCCCTCGGAGGTAACGCTGGAGCCGGTGCGGGGGAATCGGAAGGAGCTGCGGGAGATGTTCTGCTCGGGGGTGGTGGAATTGGAGTCGGTGCTCAAATCGATTCTCTCGGAGAGCACGATGGCGGCATTGCAGCAGGCGGCGAAGCTGAGGGAGGAAGATTTCCGCTACTCCGAGGAGCTGTGGGCGAAAACGGTTTACGAATTCGCCGCATCCTATCACCGGTCGGTGATCAACCGGGATCACATCATCCAGGCCCTGGTGCCGTTGTATCGCGGAAGGATGTTTACCTTCTTGACGGATAACCGCAATGCGTCGGCGGAGGACGTGGAGAACAACGTGGATATCGTGTGCCGCGAGTTTGAGCGGCTGAAGCCGTACCTGCGGGAGCGCTGGGACGGCGGGAAGTGAGTTGCCATGCGGGAATTGATTGTGAACGAGCTGACCCAGGCGTGGGAGGAGATTGCCAAGGGCTTCGCACACCTGTTACCACGCCTGATCGTAATGATCATCGTCGCGTTCGTGGGCTGGCTGATTGCCAAGCTGCTGCAGACGATCGTGCGCACTATCCTGCGATGGGGCAAGTTCGACAAGCTTTCGGAAAGCGCGGGCGCCACCCAGTTTCTTCACCAAGCGGCGCTGCCCTCGTCGAGCGAGCTGCTGAGCCGATTTGTGTTCTGGGTGGCCTGGGTGGGTTTCATCCTGATGGGGGTGGACGCGCTCGGCATCGTTGGCCTGCAGGAGTACGTGGCGAAATTTTTCTTTTTGCTGCCGCGGCTGCTGGTGGCGCTGGTGATCCTGTTCGTAGGTTTGGCGGCGGCCAGCTTCTTCTCCCGCGCGGCGCTGCTGGCGGCGGTGAATGCGAACCTGCGGTCGGCGCGAGTGGTGGGACAGTCGGTGCGCAGCCTGCTGATCATGCTGACGCTGGCCATGGCGTTCGAGGAGCTGGGGGTGGCGGGTGCAACCATCCTGACGGCGTTCGGGGTCCTGTTCGGGGCGCTCATGCTGGGACTGGCGATTGCCTTCGGGCTGGGGGGAAAGGACCTGGCACGCGAGTTCCTGGAACGAAGGTTTGGACCTGCGAGGAGAGAAAAGGAAGAGAAGGAAGACGAGCTGTCGCCGTTGTGAGCCCGCAGTTCAGCAATCAGCAAGGTCAAGTGCTCCGCCCTGGCCAACATCAGGTGCTGAGTGCTCAAGTCAACGATCGTAAGTCGCGGTCAAGGACTTGAGCTGCCGCTGGATTTCTTCCGTGAGATCTCCGGGCTGGTAGCGCCACTTCCAGTTGCCGCTGACGGTTCCCGGCAGATTCATGCGAGCTTCGCTGCCCAGACCCAAGACGTCCTGCAGGGGGACGATAGCAACGCCAGCCACGGAAGCCATCACCGCGCGAATGAAGACCCAGTTGACGGGTTGGGTGTCGAAGCCGAGATAAGCCCGGGCAAATTCGCGTTCGCGGCGCACCTGTTCCGGACTGCG
>DATHDM010000099.1:0-4418 GCA_035319065.1 Terriglobales bacterium | reverse complement strand
AGTGCGCTACGACCCCAATGACCATGGCCGCATCATTCTGACCGGCCGCCCTGTCACCGAGTCAAATCCTGCTCTCGTTAAGCTTCTCGAAATCGCGGGTGCGGCCATCCTGGCCGGAATCGCGCTGCTCACGTACGCCCGTCGCCGGAATTCTGCAGGATGAGTTTCTGCGATTGGACGAAAGGTGTGTTGATGATAATCTTCAGCTCACTTTGACAAAGGACAGGAACGTGAAGCGGGCGATTCTGTTCGTCGCCTCCCTCCTGCTTTCCCCCGCAACGTGGCGCATCTCGACTGCGCAGGAACGGGTTCACTCGTGCCCAGCTCTTGAGGTGGTTAAAGATAGCAAGTATCAGCCAGGTCAGGTGTGGCGTTACAGAACCCGTCGCGGTGAGCAGAGTTCACGAATGACTATCCTTAGGATTGAAACACTGCCAACCGTCGGAACTATCCTGCATGTCCGAGTTGATCACGTAAGACTTAGAAACTGTGCAGGAGGGCCAGAACCTGACACTTTTCAACACATGCCTTTTACAAGAGATGCAATCGAGCACAGCGTAACAAAACTTGAGAAGAAGAGCGTTACCATCCCGGATTTGGGCGGCTACGAGCAATGGCGGGCTGACTGCGGAGGTGTCTACACAATCACTGTGGCAGAGGCTATCCAGGTTGCTGAGTATACGTTCAACAAAGGACTTGGCTGCGAAGCACGCGATGAGAGATTTCTCAAAGACGTCCCCATAAACGTTCAACATTGAACTGTTGTTAAAGGCGTTAACACGAGCGTTTCGGGGCCTGTTTAGTGCCGCTGTGTGGTCGGCTCACCCCGAGTTTCATTTCATCGTCGAGCGTTTACTGAGGGCTCTCGGTTATCCTGCTTTGCATGCGACGCGCCATGCTTCTTTACAATCCTGACTCCGGCACCCGCCGGACTCGGGGCCTGGCCCAGGTTCACGCCGCCGCCGCCGTTTTGCAATCGGCGAACATCGAGGCTCCCATCCTCACAATGGACGGCCCGGAGGCCGCCACCTCTCACGCTCGCGATGCCGCCCTTTCCGGCTGCGATACCGTCATCGCCTGCGGTGGAGACGGCACTATTCAGGCCGTGCTGCAGGGTCTGATCGGCCTGGATGTTCCCGTCGCGCTGGGCGTCATCCCCCTGGGCACCGGCAACGTGCTGGCCCATGACCTGCGCATGCCCTGGCGCCCCGTCGAGGCCGCCCGCATGCTTTTGATTTCCTCCCCTCAGCGCATCGCCGTGGGAAAAATGGAGTACCAGAATCAGGATTCCCGGCACACCCGCTATTTCATTTCGGTCGCCGGGCTCGGAGTGGATGCGGAGCTCTTCTATCGCCTGGGTGGGGGAATCAAGCAGCAGCTCGGCATGGGGGCGTACTACGCTTCAGCCTTCCATCAATGGGCGGTGCAGCGCTTTCCCCGGTTTCAGGTGGAATTCTTTGACTCCGCCCGCGGAACCGCCAGGCGGGAAATCGTC
The DNA here is from genome assembly GCA_035319065.1 of Terriglobales bacterium. Lineage (GTDB taxonomy): Bacteria > Acidobacteriota > Terriglobia > Terriglobales > Acidobacteriaceae > DASPRM01. The sequence continues at coordinate 2,923 of DATHDM010000099.1, read as the reverse complement.
ACCCAGCTGCTGGCCGTGCGCATCGGAAATTTCGGGGGCGTGCTGCGCCGCCTCGCCCCCGCCGCCGGCCTCGATCGCGGCGACTTCCAGTTGGTTCTGTTCAAGACTGCCAGCCGCACTCGCTACCTGCGGTTCATCGCCGGCCGGCTGCTCGACTGGCACCTTCCCATTCGCGGCATCGAACTAGCACACGCCTCATCGGTGTGCTGCCGGCCTCTTTCCGCAGAGAATTTGGAGGCGGCAACCCGCCCCTCTTCCTTCATCCACGTCGAAGCCGACGGCGAACCGCTTGGCAGGCTGCCCGCTTCCCTCAGCCTGGTTCCTGAAGCACTCACTCTGCTGGTCCCGCCGGGGTGCCGCTACCGCGACACCGTGATCAGCGGCTTTCCCGCGGCGAGGACCTCCCCAATCGGCGACGCCGCCACGCCTCCCCGCCGCAGCTCACCCAGCAGTTGATGCGCATCGCCGCCATCCACCGCGATCAGCAGGCCGCCTGCGGTCTGCGGGTCAAACAGCAGCGTCCGCAGCTCCTTGCTGACGCCCTCCTCGTAGCTCACCACGCACTCGGCAAACTCGCGGTTGGCCTTCAGGCCGCCCGGGATGAAGCCCCCGCGAACGCATTCCAGGGCGCCTTCCATCAGCGGAATCTCGCCCGCCAGCAATCGCAGGCTCACCTCGGACCCGAGCGCCATTTCGCGCGCGTGCCCTATCAAACCAAAGCCTGTCACGTCCGTCATCGCATGCACTGCGAAGGCCGCGCCGCTCTTGCCCATGGTCACGATGTTTGCGGCCGCGCGGTTCAGCGTCGTCATGGAGGCAGTCGCGGCCTGCATCCACGCCTCTTCCGCCTTGCCCTGCTTGATCGCCGTCGAGATCACCCCGGTTCCCAGCGCCTTGGTGAGGATCAGCCGGTCACCGGGGATGGCCCCGGAATTCCTCAGCACCCGCTGCGGGTGAATCGCCCCGGTCACCGCGTATCCGAACTTGATCTCGGGATCGCGGATGCTGTGCCCGCCGATGACCGTGCACCCCGCCTCTATCATCTTCGATAGCCCGCCGGAGAGGATCTCCCCCAGGATCGCCAGATCCGTCTTCTCCGGAAAACACACCAGCGCCAGCGCATTCAGAGGCCGGCCGCCCATGGCGTACACGTCGCTCAGCGAGTTCACCGCCGCGATCTGGCCGAAGGTAAACGGGTCATCCACGATCGGAGTGAAGAAATCCACCGTTTCCACCAGCGCCAGCTCCGGCGTCAACTGGTACACGCCGGCGTCGTCGGCTTTGTCGAAGCCGACCAGGACGTTGGGGTCATGTTGCCGGGCTAATTTCCCAAGCACTGCGTCCAGCGCCGCCGGACTCAGCTTGGACGCTCAACCCGCCGCCTTGACCGTCTCCGTCAGGCGGACCTGCGTTGTCGTTCCATCAGCCATAAGGGAATGGTAAACGGTAATCGGGTGATCTGAAAAACGAGCAATCGGCACTTGGAGACCCTGCCAGCAGGCCACACCTCGATCTGACTTGCTAACTGCTAAATTGCTGTCTTCTTCTCACCTGTGTCGCGCCCGCACCTTGATCCATATCGGCGTTCCCACAAATCCGAACGCCCGCCGGATCTGGTTCTCCAGGTAGCGCTCGTACGAGAAGTGCAGCTTTACGTCGCGGTCGGTGAAGAGCACGAACGTGGGCGGGGCCACGGCCGCCTGCGTCATGTAGAGAATCCGCACCCGCCGGCTGAAAGGCACGGGCGCGCGCTCGAAATCGACGCTCTTGAGGAAGCGATTCATCTCGCCCGTCGTGATGCGCTTGCGCCGCTCACGCGCCACCTCCTCGATGAGCGCCGGCAGCTTGTCGGTGTTTCTGCCCGTGGCCGCGGAGATGAAGACCAGCGGGGCATAGCCGAGAAACTTGAGCTGGCCGCGCACATGCTTTTCATATGCAGCCTGATCGCCCACCCCGCGCAGGTCCCTCGCCGCTGCCCGCCGTGCGGTGGTGGCGCCCCGCGCTGACGCCGTGGACTTCTTCTCTCCCTCCTGCTTCAACAGCCGCGCGCGCTCGGCCACCAGGTCCCACTTGTTGACCACGAGGATCAGCGAGCGCCCGCTTTCATGGGCGTATCCCGCAATGTTGGCGTCCAGCGCGGTTACTCCCTCAACGCCGTCAATCAGCAGCAACGTGACATCGGCGGCCTCCATGTGCTTGCGCGCCATGACTACAGATAGCTTCTCCGCCATCAGCTCGGTGCGGCCCTTGCGCCGGATTCCCGCCGTATCGATGAAGCGGTAGAGACGGTCCTGGTACAGCACCAGTTCGTCCACCGCGTCGCGCGTGGTTCCGGGGATTGGCGACACAATGGCGCGGGCGCTGCCCGTCAGGCGGTTCAGCAGCGTCGACTTCCCTGTGTTCGGCCGGCCGATGATCGCCACCTTCACCTCAAACGACGGATTCTCGCGCAGCCCGATCTCGAGCGTGTCTTCCTCGTACTCGGCCCGCGCCGCGCCGCCGGCTGCCGGCCCGTCGGGGCTCTCATCGCTCAGCTGCTGCTCGCGAGCAGGCGGCAGCGCGCGCACGATCTCGTCCAACAACTCGGCCACCCCGTTGCTGTGTTCGGCGGAGATGGGAAAAACCTGCCGGATGCCCAGGGTGCGGTAACCCTCTGCCATCGGTTCCAGCTCCACGTTGTCGATCTTGTTGACCGCCAGGAACAGCGGCTTCCCCATCTTCAGCAGCAGTCGCGAAAGCTCCATGTCGGGCGCGGCCAGCTCAGTCCGTCCATCCACCACCATCACGATGGCATCTGCCTCCTCCAGTGCCACCCGCGCCTGGCGGAAGATCTCCGCCGGGATTCGCTCTTTGTCGGCGGGCACGATGCCGCCGGTATCGACCATTCGCAGATCGCGCCCCAGCCAGTGGGCCACACCATAAA
>DATHDM010000098.1:0-2623 GCA_035319065.1 Terriglobales bacterium | reverse complement strand
CCTTCAACGCTTCCAGTCCAACCGTCTGAGCCACCGGCAGCGTCGCGTTTTCGATCTTCAGCGCCGCGATATCGGTGCTCGGATCCCGGCCAACGAGCGTTCCTGCCACCGAGCTGCCGTTTGGCAGTATTACGTCGAGGTCTTCGTCGCGGCGCAGCAGGTGATTTGCCGTGACCACGACCCCCGTCCGCCAGTGCACTCCACTGCCCGCCAGCCAGCGTCCGCCGTGGACCGCGACCACACTCGCTCCCGCCTCCTCCACGAGCTCCGCTGTCTCATTCGACAGGGCTGCCCAGTGCTTGCTTCCGGATGATGCCATTTAGATTGCCTCCCGCGGCCGCCGGTCGCAGCCGCACTGCGACCTGAGAATGCCGCGAGGCCGGAGACGGCGCATCGGAAGATCGGCTAGCCGGAGGCAGGAAATTCGACTAGCAGGGCCGGGAAGGCTGGGCAGGGGTGAGAGAAGCTCGCGGGCGTCCGTATTCATGTGGTCACCGTCTCCGCGAAAAGCTCGGCTGCGGGGTTCGCGGCTTGTAGTCCTTGGGAAACAGGACCACGTGGCGGTCAGCGCCGGCGCCCTCGCTCTCCGTCCGCAGGTCGTCAAAATCGCGCAACGAAAGATGCAGGATGCGGCGCTCGCGCGACGACATGGGCCCGAACTCGTAGGGGCGACCGCTCTTGCGCACGCGCTCCGCGGCCACGTTCGCCGCCAGCCGCAGCTCTTCCAGGCGCATGGCGCGGTGATTCATGCAGTCGAAGATCACCTTATCGTGCTCATGGCGGTCGATGGCGAGGCTCTCCAGCGTCAAGTATTCAAACGAGCGCAGAAGCTCCGCTCCCCGCGCCAGCAAGAGTTCGCTGTCGGGACCGGAAAGCTCCACCAGAATCTCCGGCCGCTCCCAATCGCGGTCTTCCGCCATCGGAGGATCGATGGTGATCCGGTAACGCAAGCGGAAATCGCCATGTTGAATGATTTTGCGCAGCAGAGCTTCGATTTGGCGTGCTGCCGCTAACTTATCCGGGATAGGCATGGTTTGCAGACGGTCCCCAAAAGCTTCTCTTGTATCAGAAATGACGCCGGCATCGCAAAGGGCCCGGGCGCGGTGGCTGACACCTAGGCTGCTTGCGGGACTCGCGATTCCACCATGCGCATCAATTCCTCGGTGACGGGAGTGGGAATGCCGTAAGTCTTTCCGCCACGCACGATCGGACCTCCGATTGCGTCGAGCTCAGGTTTGCGGCCGGCCGCCACATCCTTCAGCATCGAGCTGCGCATCCCGTCGGGCATGTTCTTGAACAGCCCCAGCACTTTCTCGCCGTTGACCGTGGCTCCGCTGGCCTGGGCCACCGCAACCGCTTCGCGCACGCTGCTCTCCAGCTTGCGGCGCCATTCGCCGTCTTTCATTACCCCTCCGGCGTCACGATTGGAAGCGCTCGTGGTGAGCGCGAAAGGTCCCAGGAACACCAGCTTGCTCCACATCAGCGTGGCCTCGTCTTCGTACACGTCGCAGGCAAATCCGGCCTTGCGCAAACGCTCCAGGACTCCTCCCAGGCGTTCGCGGCCGGTGGCCAGGATGTTCAGGCGGGCAAACGGCGAACTGTGGACGATCTGCCCGGGCGCTGTCCGTTCGAACTCTCCCGCGATGGTGGCGGGGACTACCCGATCATGTCCAAATCGCGCCCGCAGGAGAGGGATATGGTCCACACCGTTCAGCAGCGGAACTACCGCGCCGATGTTGGCGCCATCGCCTGGGATCTGTTCCAGCGCCGGCTCCAGGTTCAAGGCTTTCACCGTGACCCACAGCACGTCCACCGGCTCCGCCAGGCTGGTGGCACGGCGCACGGGCGTGCTGAAGCTTCCGAACGAAGACACCAGCTTCAGCGACTCAGGATGGCGGGCCAGGCTCTCCGGCTTCAGCAACAAAAGGATGTCATCGCCGTCCTTGCCTAGCAGCGCTCCAATTGCTCCTCCCACCCCGCCGGCGCCCAGGATCGCGTGTTTCATGGCTTTGTTCTAAACCTTGTCCGGGCAGCGCGCAACCCCTGGCGAGGTCATCCCGAGCGAGAAATGGCGACCGCGTGGCAGGGACGCGGCCGCGGCACTGCAAAGGGAAGGTGAGATACGATTGCCGATCGCGGGCGCTCATCTGGCGCCACGAAAATGACCAGCGCTGGCGTATATTAATGAATCCCAATTTGGGGTTTGGCCAAGGTTAAGGGTTACTTCGAGCATCCACACTCTGCCGCACGCGACCCGGTTTTTATGTCCACGTCGATCAGGGATGTGAAGCGTCCAGCCGTACCCGTATTCATCGCCACCACGGTGATGCTGAGCTTCATCTCTTTCTGGCGAGTGGCGGCGGTGGTGCTGGCGGATTTGGCGTCGTCGGCATACTACGCGGGTGGCGACGCCGAGAAGGTGATTGGCAAGAGCGCTCCCTGGTTCATCCTGGCGGTGATGCTGTTCAGCTACGCCGTGCGCTCGATCTACATCGAAAGCGCATCGCTGTTTGTCCGCGGGGGCGTGTACCGGGTGGTCAAGGAGGCGATGGGCGGCTTCCTCGCCAAGCTCTCCGTCTCCGCCTTGATGTTCGATTACGTGCTCACCGGGCCGACCAGCGCC
>DATHDM010000097.1:0-4044 GCA_035319065.1 Terriglobales bacterium | reverse complement strand
CAGCCATCGCCGAATATTTTCGCAATAAGGGGATGAAAGTCATCCTGATGATGGACTCGGTGACGCGGTTTGCCCGTGCGCAGCGTGAAATCGGGCTGGCGTGCGGGGAGCCCCCGGCGCGCGCCGGATATACCCCCTCGGTCTTCGCCGAACTGCCAAAGCTTCTGGAGCGGGCCGGCAACTCGGACAAAGGTTCGATAACGGCGATCTACACCGTGCTGGTGGCCGGCGATGACATGAACGAACCGGTGGCTGATGAAGTGCGCTCGATTCTGGACGGCCACATCATCCTGTCGCGCGAACTGGCTGCCCGCAATCACTATCCCGCGATCAACATCCTGGAGAGTGCCAGCCGTGTCATGGGTGCCGTGACCGACAAGGGGCATCGGCAGTCGGCGGGGACCTTGCGCGACATGCTGGCCACCTACCGGAAAAATGAAGACCTGATCCTGCTGGGTGCATATAAGCGCGGCGCCGATCAGCGCGTGGACATGGCCATTGCCAAGATTGAGGAGATTAACGGGTTTTTGAAACAGGCCACGGATGACAAATCGAACTTTCAGGGGTCGGTGGAGCAACTGAAGAAGATGTTTCCGCCGAGCGCGAACTGATGGCGGCGCAATTTGTCTATCGGCTACAGCTGTTGCTGGAGCAGAAGGAAGAAGCGATAAAAGCGGCAGAACGCGAACTGCTCCGCCGGGAACAGGAACTGCAGCGCCAGGAGGGGATCCTCGCGGACTTGAAGCGTCGCGAGAAAGAGTTGATTGACAAGCGTGCGAAGGCGCGCAACGAGTTGCTCAGCGCTCCCGACAACAACCCCTTGGAGGTGCACGTGGTGCAGGAGCGCTCGGGCTACATCAAGGTGCTCGGCGAGGACATCGAAGCTGCGGGCAAAGATATCCTCCGGCAACAGGAAGTGATCCGGAAAAGCCAGGCCCACGTCGAGGACGGCAAGCAGAAAGTCAACGAGAGCCGGCGCGAGGTGGAGGTCCTCACCAAGCACCGCAAGAAGCAGGAAGAACGCTTCCTCAGGGAAGCGGCGGCCAAGGAGGAACTGGAACTCGATGAGATTGGAAACGTGCTGTATATGACGAGGCAGAGATCCTCATGAGAATCGACGATAACCAGCCGCCGTTAGACGATCCGAGCGTGAATACGGACGACGTGCAGTCCGACGACATCGACTCAGGGTCGACGCAGTCGGACCAGGAGCCGTCTGCCTTCTCTCAACTTCTGGCCAAGAAGAAAGCACAGGACAAAGACGCCGCCTCGGCTCGTCCGGAAAAGAAACAAGAGGGCGGGAACTTCGCCGGCAGCGGGTTCATGCGGCCAGAGCTGGTGCGGGAATCTTCGGGGCCGGTGGGCAACATAGAGGGCAAGCACGCGGTGGATCTGCCTCCAGACCTGCAGCAGTTGGTGCGTGAGATTTCCGTGGCTACGAACCAGGCCGGGAACGAGCAAGTGCAGATCGAAATGAATTCCGGTGTCCTGAAGGGGCTGCGGGTTCGTATCGAAAGGCAGGAGGGCGCGCTGGCGATCCAGTTCCAAACCGACTCGCTGCAAGTTTCGAACCTGATTTCACGCAACCTGGATTCACTGTCGGAAGCTCTGTCGAACTTGGGCGAGGGTGGCGTCAATATCCGAATCACCAGCAGTAGAGGGAGTTCGAAAGGACCCGATTTCAAAGACCGCGGCAGCCAGGGGGGGCGTGCGCCGGGCGCATATGGGGGAGGCAGGAGGTAGCCTGCGATTGGAATGCAAAGCGCCCTTCGGTCACGTGTGAAACCCTATTGGGAATCCCTGCCTTCATTTACCGGCAAGGAAGTCGCCCTGTGGAACTGGTTCTGTGCCATGGCCTCGGGGGAACCGGACTGGCAGGGATGGCTGGCGAAAGTCCTCGGCCGGCTAGTGGAGCGGCCAGCCGGGTTGCAACTGAGCCTGGTGCAAACGCACCAGGTAGATACGCAATTTGGGGAGAAAGTCCTCGAGTTCGGGTCGAAGCAGGAGCTGTTCATCGGGCGTGACGCCGACAACGACGTCGTGCTCTCCGCGAATGCCATCGCCAAGCGGCACATCCGGCTGACGATCAAGGATGACGTTCCCTATCTCGAGGACCTCGGCAGCCGCCTGGGGACCTACCTGGGAGACAAGAAACTCGCGCCCAACGATCCGCGACCGCTCCGTCACGGCGATCAATTCACGGTCTTCCCTTACCGCTTTCGCGTAGTTCTGGCGCAGAGCTGGGAGCCGGAGACCGATGTCCGATTGAGCCGCCTCAACCTGCAGGCGATGAACCGGGCGGAGTTCTTTCAACAATCGCCGGTGGCGTGGCGTGTGTTTGTGATCCAGGCCCATCCCGGAGGGGAGCAAGCGCTGCTCGAAGCCAGCCCTAGCTTCCTAGTGCGCTTACAAAAACGGATGCTAGGCCCCATGGACTTGGATGGCGCCAAAGGGCCGGTCCCGTCCGATGATGCGCTTCTGGGTTTCACCGTGCTGGCAGCCTTGGAGCACTTGAACCAGACCTTGAAGTTTCCCTTCCAATTCTCCCTAGGGAGGGGCACACGTCAGGCCCTGGCCGATTCCACTCGCGGACTGTTGTTGTGTTTTACGGCCGGCGTGGGCGAGATCACCGGCGACCTTCGCGTCTTCCTTTCGCTCGATCTATTGACGCGGGCCAGGAGCGGGGCCGAGGGAAAGGGCGACATCCAATATCCGCCGGGACTGGTCTGGAAACTGCCGATTTCCGCTGGCTATGTTGACCTATCTGCCGATGAGATGGCCCAGGTGGGCTTGGGAGATGTGCTGCTGATGCAGCGCTCAGGCAGCGTGCTGTTGCCGGGTTGCGGCGGGGAATGGATGTTTGTGCCGGAGGATAGCAACTCCGGCCAGTTCCGAATCGATAAGTACCTTGAGAGGAGTGCGTTTGTGGAGAGTGGCGAACTGTCAGTATCCACCAGCCGACCGAACCTGGAAGCACTTCCGCTACGTCTGCATGTGGTCGTAGGGGAGAAGGAGTTCACCCTCGCAGAAATTCAGGCGCTGAGTCCGGGGGCGATCCTGGAATTCGAGACGACGAAATCGGATCCGGTACGCCTGATAGTCAACGGGAAGGTCCTGGGCGACGGCGAGATGGTGGAAGTGGACGGAAAGCTGGGCGTCAAGATCGTGCGCTGGAGAAGTTCCTAATGCTCCATGTTCTGGCTTGGGCGCAAGCGCTCCCCGGTTCTGCGGAACCGCTGCCGACGTCGCATTCCGTTTTCCTGGAATACCTGGAAGTGTTGTTCGTACTGGCCGGGGTATTGATCCTGGCGTATGCCTTGCTGCGCCTTGGACTGCCGCGCATGCTGGGGATGGCTGGTGCGAGCGACGGCCCCATCCGGATCGTGGCGCGGCAAGGATTGGAGCCGAGAAAGACGCTGTACCTGGTGAGTGTGGGATCGCAGTTGTTCCTACTGGGGACGGCAGAGAGTCAAGTGCAATGCCTCACGGCGATTGATCCGGAGAATGCTGCAACGCTTTTGGAGGCAGCGAGTCGCGAACCGGTGCGGACGAAGGATTTCCGGCAGGTGATGAGCTGGTTTCAGAAGGCAGGAAAGGCCGACTGCTGATGAAGACCTGGCTGCGCATCACGATCGTTTTGTTGCCCATGGCCGCACAGGCACAGACGGGCAGTCAGGTGGCCAACCCGGTCGTGATGGTGATCGTGCTGGGCTTCCTGGCACTGGCTCCTTTCCTCATCATCATGCTGACGTCGTTTGTGAAGATTTCGGTGGTGCTCTCCATCGTCCGCAACGCGCTGGGAACGCAGCAGGTGCCGCCCAACCAGATCATCACCGGCCTGGCTTTCGTGCTGACGATTTTCATCATGGTTCCAGTGGGCCGCCAGATGTACAAGGACGCGGGGAATTTGCAGAATACTCGCGACATCTTCTCCGAGGCCAGTGTGAAGACGCTGTTCGATGCCAGCCAGAAGGCGAAGGAACCCCTCCGCCGCTTTCTCTCCGCCCACAGCCACGTGAAGGATCGCGAGCTATTCATGGACCT
>DATHDM010000096.1:0-7993 GCA_035319065.1 Terriglobales bacterium | reverse complement strand
GGACCCCATGCTGGGCTACACCGAGATCGACGGCCGAGATTTCTACGTCCGGCAAATGAAGAATCTGAAAGCCTCCGTACCGATTGAGTGGCTGACCGGCTCCGTCTTCAACTACTACGCTTGGGCTTGCGGGGCGATCCTGGCCCGTGCACATGCGCGCACCGGCGACCCGGCTAAGATCGCCGGTTATTGCGGCAACTCGGCCGTGCTGGACGAAGCGCTGGCCAGCTGGGGGGAGGCTTACGGCGATCAAACTGAGGAAGATCACGCAGTCCTTCTCAAAGCGATCCGTCGCGGCGAAGTGGAAGCGAATCTCTCGGACAGCGCAGCCGACTAGCGCGACAGTCCCGTAATGCGATTCGTTCTCATCCTGTCAGCTTTTGAGTTCGGGAAGACTGGGAGGTTGAAATCGCGGCCGAAGTCGGCAAATCGTCGCCTGCGCCTACGCTTGTTAATTGTGACGGTGTCCGGGGGCTGGCTTGGCGTTGGATGTCTCTTCGGGAATCGAATACAAAATTCTGGGAGGACCGCGCTTACTGGTCCCAAAGGGAGTAGCATGTCCGGGGCTCTTCGATCCGGCTGGATATATCTGCCAATGGTCGCCGAATGTAGTCCCGGAACCCTGTGGCGATGGGATTTGCCAAGACGCGTCGAACCCCAACTCACAGCAGGAGGACAAGCCAAGTGAAACGCAGATTCTTAACCCTACTGACCCTGGCAATTCTGTTTATAGCCATAGGGTGCGGCAAGAAGTCGTCCAACGAGGCACCGCCAGCCCAACAGCCGACAGCGGCAGCGCCGCCAGCGGCTTCGGAGCCGCCCCAGACGCCACCGCCCAACGCACTCGAGGCGCAGCAGGCGGCACAGGCAGAGAAACCGCCTGAGCCTCCGAAGCCCATCGTAGTTCCGGCGGGCACCACCCTGACCGTCAGTCTGGGGACGGCGCTGAGTTCCAAGACCAGCCAGCCTGGGCAGACCTTTCCAGCTACCGTGTCGAAGGTGATCAGCGTGGGTGGACGTACCGCCATCCCGTCGGGTTCGCCCGCCGAGGGGACTGTGCTGGACGCTAAGAAGCAAGGGGCGTTCAAGGGAGAGGGCGTGCTGGCCTTACAGTTGACGAGCATCACTGTCCGCGGGCACAACTACCCGATCACCACCAGCACCTTTTCGCAGACCGTCAAAGGCAAGGGCAAAAGGACAGCGAAGTCGGTGGGTGGCATTGCAGCCGGCGGAGCCTTGATCGGGGGACTGGCGGGAGGCGGTAAAGGAGCCGCGATTGGCGCCCTGGCGGGCGCAGGCGCAGGCACGGCTGTGGCTGGAGCCACGGGAGGCGAAAACATCAATCTGCCGGCCGAGGCGGCTATCAGTTTCAAGCTGCAGGCGCCGTTGACACTTCAGCCGCAGTAGGGCCAGATCGATGCGGTCGCGGTGGGAGGGCTGCGTCTTACTGCAGCCCGCCTCTCCACCGCCGATGGTTTCGATGAATGTTTTTCGGCAATCTCTGCTACCTGAACGGTATGGTGCATACCGGCTGGCTGTACCGATCGCGTACTAGTCACAACCTGATAGTCACCGCTGAGAGGCGGCTGAAACTGGCGCCCTGCCTCCCTGCTAATATCTTTCCACTAGTGCGCTGCGAAGCCTAGTCTCGTTATACTGCACAGCCACTCCTTATGACCTGGATCAAGACTGTTCCACTCTCGGAAGCCAGTCTGGCGCTACAGCGTGCGCTCGAGGGGCAGCGCGCCCTGTACCCGAAGGAATATGCCACACCCGTTTTTCCTGCCGACGAGGGCGTAGCCGGCATCGTTGCCTCGCACAGCTTGATTCCCGAGGCCCTGTTTCACGCCTTCTCCACCTTCGGTGTGCTGATGTCGCCGGAGCTGCCGCTCACCCGGCGGCAGCACGAAATGATCACCACCATGGTGTCGGTCACCAACCGGTGCTTCTATTGAATCGAAGCCCACGCAGAGTTTCTGCGCCGGGTGACGCTCGATGAGGAACTGGTAGCTGCATTGCGGCAGGACTACACCAGAGCTCCAATCTCGGAACAGGACCGCGTGATGCTCGACTACGTGGTCAGGCTGACACGAGATGCCACAAGGTGCTCGCCCGAGGATCACGATTGTTTGCGCGCGGCCGGGTTCGACGATCGGGCGATCCTGCAGATCACGTTGATTGCCGCCTGGTTCAATTACATCAACCGCGTGGCGGATGCTCTGGGAGTCGGGCGGGATGGCGGAGCCTTCCGTCCGCCTGCCAAGTAGGGCACGGGGCATCATCCGGGCAGAATGCGGCTTCTGCATGCATAGGCGCCGCGTACAAGGATAAACTCTTCTGTGATGGTCAAACGTTTGCCTCCACGGCGGCGTCCTCGCAAAGCCAAGCCAGGCACGAAAGGCCTCGCGCCCGCAGAATGCCGGTTGGAAAAACCTGGAGCTGCAGCCGACGTTGTGGAGGTAATCGAGAAAGCCGGCGGCTTGGTTGTGGGGTCCTACAAAGAGCCGCTTGCCGGCCATCCGGTATTGCTCGCCATCCTACCCATCGATGCGGTTGAGCCCACTCCCTTCCAGCGTGACCTATCCGACGCCCACCACAAGCGCCTGGCCGATGTCATCAGCAAGACCGGACGCTTCCTCGATCCCATCATCGCAGTGGTTGCGCCTGGCGGCGGATTCTGGACACCCAACGGCCGGCATCGACTCGAGGCCATGCGCCGCCTGGGAGCGAAGTCCATCGCCGCCTTGGTTGTGGCTGAGCGCGAGGTTGCCTGGCAGATCCTTGCGCTGAACACGGAAAAGGCTCACAACCTCAAGGAGCGCTCCTTGGAGGTGATACGCATCTATCGTGGTTTGATCGAAGAAGATTCCGCCGGCCCGGAATCGCAATTTGCCTTCTATCTCGACGAAGCAGCCCTGGTTACGCTTGGGGTCTGCTATGAGAAAGTGCCGCGGTTTGGCGGAGGCGCTTACCATCCAATCCTGCGGCGTCTGGAAGCGTTTAGCGAAGAGCCGCTGCGCGTGGCGCTGAAGGAGCACGAGAAACACGCCTCAATGGTGCTGGAGCTTGAGGAGAAGGTCGCGGCAGCGGTAAAGAAACTGAAAGAGCGCGGTCTGGTCAGCCCCTACCTCCGCTCGTTCGTGGTGGCGCGCATCAATCCACTGCGATGGATCAAAGGCGAGCCGCCACCCCTGGACGACGTGCTGAAAACCATGCGCGAGCGCGCGGCCAGGTTCAATGTTGAGAAGATCCGGCCCCAGGATTTGGCTGGGGCCGCTGGACCTCCCGATGAGGAATCGTGAACGCAGCCAGGTTACACAATCCAAAGCGAGGGTGGATCCCTGCCTGACTAGGCCTAGGCTGCGTGTTCTGTTCCCACCGGCTGCTGCTGGCGCACCTGCTCCATCATCTTCTCTTTCATTTCCTTCATGGACGGTTCAGCCCTGTGCGTCGCTACGATCCACATGTAGCCGTCGGGATCGACAAGAGTGCCGCAGCGGTCGCCCCAGAACATGTCCATTACCGGGCCCTTACCGGTGCCGCCGAGTTTGAGAGCTTTGGCGAAGGTTTTGTCCACATCCTCGGCGTAGATGTACAAGCTGGCTGGCGAAGCCCCCAGATTCTTGGCGTTCTTCCGTCCCATGGCAGGAATTTCCGACCCCAGCATCAGAGTGGCGCCGCGTAGCGTCAGCTCAGCATGAATCGGCTTACCGTCGGGGCCCTTCATGATCCCGCGCTTGGAAAAACCAAAAGCCTTTTGATAGAAGCTCACCGCCGCGGCTACGTCGGCAACAGTGAGCATCGCCGAAACAGCGCCGTAACTCTTCTTGTTGAGGGGGTCGATTTTTGTCTTTGCCATGATGCTCCTTTCACGGGCACGACATTTTAGACGAAGACGGTGATTTGGCGCATTGCGGTTTTCATCCCTAAAACACCCGAAGTCGTGGGTATCGCTTAGATTCCTGAGCCAGAACTCAGGATCCTCGGGGCAGGCAACGGTCAGCGATTTTCCTGGCACGGAGGAACAGAGGCGCAATGCGACTCGTCGAGCGCCGCAAGCTTCAAAGCTATTGGATAGGATGGCGCAGGCGCCGCGACCAGGGTTCGCACCAGGTCGCCCTTATAAACCCACCAGCCGTGGAAGAGGCGACTGTCAGGTCCGGATACGCGCAGTGGGTGCCAGTTCCCCGATTCCACGGCACAGAGAGGAGTGGAGATGATCTCGTCAAGATGGACCTGCACCCAACGCGTATCCAGGCGAAGTCCAGCGTGCAATGCCTTTAGCGCACTCTCCTTGGCACTCCACAGCAGAGCCGTAAACCACGGCCGATCTGCCGCGGGTGCCTGAGCAATCAGCGACTGTTCTGCGGTGGTGAAGAAGTCGGCGATGAAGGTATCGCTGCGTGGCTCAACCGCCTCCAGGTCGCAGCCGAGTTCTGTGTTGGCTGACGCAACGGCGCACGCAGCGGTGCCGCTGCGATGCGTGAGTGAGACTACAATGCCTGCAGGCCTGTCGTGGAGGAAGACTTCGGGTGCACCCGACGGAGCCGTGCGGATTTCCGCTGCAGCAAGAGTGCACAGATCGGCTGGAAGATCCAGGTAGGCGGCGGCCGCGCGTTTCAGCGTCCAGCGTCCGAGGCGCCAGTCGGCGCGCCGCTTCGGTACGTACAGGCTATTCAGACGGACCATTTCGCTGGCGCTTAGCCAAGAGTCTTCCGCAGATACATCGCTTTCGGTCTGCTCCAGCCAATAGACGTCGGTCATAAGACCAGGCCTTCAGCCCCCGCAGCACTGCGACCGATTGGCGCCGCCGCTCGCGGTTCCTTCACGCGACAGCAGCTGCAACTTCCTGGGTCATGGCCGTTTGCAGCGCCTGCAACGCTTCCGCCCCAACAGCATTCGGGACCGCTACCGTGCGATAGTCGCGCACATCAACGTAACAGTTGCCGGCGGTGTCCAAGACCTCAGCGTCGAACCCACCTGCGGAGTTGCGAGTGACCACGGCAAGCAATGTTCCGTCCACCTGATCAGGCGAGCGCAGGATGCGGACTCGGTCGATGTGCTGTGGCAGGCCCATCCGGCCCTGCAGGCCCATTTCCCAAAGCCCGGCAGTCTGGAAGCAAAGCTCGATCAGCCGCGGCGCCACAAGCGTCGGCAGCTCAGGCGGACAGTGATTGCCAGGCAGGTTCTGTGCCATCCGCCCGATGACATGATTCCCGTCCCACCACGCCTTTTCGACGACTTGGTATGCCGGTCCATGGAAGTAGGCACGATAAATCGCCGCCGCTTCGATTACGGTGCCCCTTGGCGTGCCAGCCGCACGTGCGCTTGCGATTCTCGCGGGCTGTTTGGTTAACCGTACGCGGCCTGTGAAGTGTGTGGTTACCTGCGGCTCAACTTGGTTCGGGAGTACCCGGCAGCCCGTCAACCTGCATTCCGTCAGCAGAATATCGCCCTGCGGATGAATCACCGTTTCGACGTTCAACGTACGCGGCTCGTTCCGATAGAACTTGAAGGGAGCGAGAAAGTTCACGTCTTCGATCGCTTCGACCTGCCAGCCAGGCAGCATGCACAGGGCAGCCTCGGCAAAAGCCTCTATGCCCATGACGCCGGGCAGCACCGGAGTACCGTCAATTTGATGATCGTGCAGGAATGGTTGAACGGCAGGGGTCAGAGTAGTCTCGACGGCAGACCCCCCGTGAATACCCCAGCGGACGATCTTGCCGCTCATTGGTCCGTTTGCCGGTAAGCGTTTCTCGCTGAAGGCCTCTGCCGCGGCTGTATCAATGCCGCCGTTTGCGTCCCATTCGGTGAGCAGAACCCCGAGACGCTGGCCGATGACAATCTCACCACTGGTTGCGCCGGCCGTCAGTTCGCGGCGAATCAGAGGAACGCCCGCTTCGGGAGGCAGCATTTCGATGCCGGCCGCCGCCATCACCTTGGGAATTGACCCGCGGGTGGCCATGCCGATGCTGCCCCAGGCCGTCCAGTCGATGGCGATGCCGCGGGTGGCGGGCCGGGTGGTACGGAAGCTGGATGTGATTTTGCACAACAAGTCGTTGGCCGAGCTATAGTCCGTCTGTCCTGGATTGCCAAAGCGGCCGGCGATCGAGCTGAAAGCCACAATCGCCTTCAGAGGCATTTCGCCGATGGCGTGCAGGAGGTTAAACAGGCCGTCGCTCTTGACATCGAAGACCAGGTCGAACTCACGCGGGTCCTTATCCGGCAGAGCGTGGCTGCGCTCTATGCCGGCGGCGTGCAGCAGCACATCAATGCGCCCGTGGCGCTTCCGAATTTGATCAATGATCTGGGCAACGCCTTTCGTGTCTGTGAGGTTCACAGAGAAGTAGTGCGGCGTACCGCCAGCCGCATTAACCGCATCGATCGCGCTGCGGGCCGCGTGTGCACGCTCCAACGCCGCCAGTTCCTTTTCAACCAGCGCCGGCGTGGCCCGCTCGCCGCGCGCCTGAATGCGCGCAAACAGATCGCGTTTGAGGCCCTCTCGATCGCTGATGAAGCGCTTGATGTCGGGGTTATCGGGGTCGGGCGCCGGAACCAGGTCGAGCAGGTAGAACGTGCCGCCCGAAGCATTCGCAAGGTCGGCGGTGATAGCGGAGACAATGCTTCCCGCCGCCCCCGTAATAACAAAGATGCTGCTGTCGTTCAGTGCGAGGCCCGGCTGGCCGTCCGTTGCCGGCTTTTCTTGCAGCCCAACCGTCCAGCGCAATCCGTTCTTATAGCCGATTTCGACTGCACCGGGGTCACGCAAGGTTTCTTCGATGAGGAGATCAGCAATTTCTGTCGCCTTGCGATCGGGTTCAAAGTCGATGGCCTTGCCGAGGATGTCGATCCGCTCGCGCTTATACGTTTTGGTGAAGCCCACGACCGCTCCGCCCAGAGGCGCGACGGCTCCTTTGTCGTCGTAACCGTGCTGGCCGCCCAAACGTGTTGCCGAAACCAGGAACGTGCCCGGCTTCGAAATCTGCTCGTACAGAGCGCGCATGGTGGTGTAGAGCGATTTGACGCGTACTCGCACGGCTTCGCGCCAGGCATCGGGAGACAGGTCGCTTAGCCGTCCCTCGTTGTCCAACGCAGGCAGCCAGTACACTCCGTGAATGGGACCGGCGGCCGTCCAATTCTTAAGACGCGTGACTAGAGCATCTCCATCGGAAGCCTCTTCAATGCAGAGACATTCCACTCCCAGTTTCTTCAGGCGCTCAACGAGCGCGTCGGCTACACCGTTCTTGTCAGGCATGATGACCACGCGCTTGCCAGCTTCCAAAATCGCGCCGGTCGGCTTACAGATGTTTAGCGGCGGTCGCAAGATGGGCAGTGGCACTCGCCGCGGAATCGAATTTGCGGCATCCAGGCTGGCTACGGGCGGCCGAGTAGCCTTCGCCGGCGCTGGAACGGAAGTTGATGGTCCTGCCTTTGCTTCTCTTGCTGCTGGCTTCTCGAGCGCAGTAACAGAAGCTGGCGGCTGCGCTCCTGTCAATTTTGACCTATCTCGCGCAAACCTGATTACGCTGGCCAGGGTAGGGAAGTCGCGCAGCTTGAGGTTCTCATCGCGAGGAATGTCGTAGGCCGCGCGCACGGCCGCGAACATCTCTGCCTGCTTGACGGTGTCGATGCCGAGGTCAGCCTCGAGATCAAGGTCCAGGTCCAACATGTCTTTGGGATAGCCCGTCTTCTCAGCCACGATCTCCAGCACTTTTTCCTTGATAGAGTCTTCCATAATGGCTGGCGTCGTGACGGCGGCGATGGCCGCGGAGGGTTGGCTGACTGCTGGGCATGGCACACCAGGAACGGCCAGTTCTGGGCACTTCTCATAAACGAAGCGGATAACGTGCGCTAGGGTGGGATAGTCGCGCAGCTTGCGGTTCTCATCGCGCGGGATGTCATAGATCTCGCGGATGGCTGCGAACATCTCCGCCTGCTTGACGGTGTCGATGCCCAGGTCGGCCTCGAGATCGAGGTCGAGATCGAGCATATC
>DATHDM010000095.1:0-12297 GCA_035319065.1 Terriglobales bacterium | reverse complement strand
CTGAAAAACGAGCCATACGAGATGGCGATGCTCATGAACCAGCTGCAGCGCGATTCTCCCCTGCCGCTGATCATGGCTGCTGATTTCGAGCGCGGCGTATCCATGCGGCTTTACGGGGCCACGGTGTTTCCGCACTCCATGGCATTCGGCGCCACCGGCCGTCCGGATTACGCCCAGGCCTTCGGCCGCGCCACGGCGGAGGAAGCGCGCGCTTTGGGCATTCACTGGAATTTCTATCCAGTCGCCGATGTTAATTCCAACCCCCTGAATCCCATCATCAATACGCGCTCTTTCGGCGAAGACCCCGCCCAGGTGGGTGAATTGATCACGCGCTACATCCAGGGCGCGCACGAGGGTGGCATGCTGACCACGGCCAAGCATTTTCCCGGCCATGGAGACACCGCCACCGACTCTCACCTGGGTGTGGCCAGCGTAAACGCTGACTCGCAGCGGCTGGATACGGTGGAGCTGCCGCCGTTCCGAAAGGCGATCGGCGCAGGTGTGGATTCGGTGATGGTGGCTCACGTGACCGTGCCCGCGATTGAGCCCGATCCCAACAAGGTCGCGACCACCTCCGAGAAAGTGGTGACCACCCTGCTCAAGCGGCAGCTCGGATTCAAGGGGGTGGTGATTACCGACGCGCTGGACATGAACGGCCTGATGCGCCTCTACGCCGACTCGGGGAACCCCTCGGCGGGTGCGGCGATAGCAGCCTTGAAGGCGGGGAATGATTTGCTGCTCATCCCGCAGGACCTCGATGGCGCCTACCAGGGGGTGCTCGACGCCCTCCGGCGCGGCCAGATCCCCCAGGCGCAGATCGATGCCTCTGTGCTCAAGATCCTGCGGCTGAAGGCATCGCTGGGATTGCATCGGGCGCGCCTGGTCGATATCGACGCCGTGGGCCGCCTTGTCGGCCGCGCGGAGAACCTGGAACTGGGACAGAAGGTGGCGGATTCCGCCGTCACCCTTGTCCGCGACAATGGGCAAGTGCTGCCGCTAAAAAGTTCTTCCCTCCCGGGAACCAACGAGCGGCGAAATCCGTATACCTTGACGGAGCAAACCACGAACCGAGTGGTCGCGGTCATCTTCAGCGACGACGTGCGCATGGATTCGGGCCGCAGCTTCGAGCGCGAGCTGCGTGCGCGCATTCCCGATGCCACCGTTTTCTATGTGGATCCGCGCATCGCTGCCGCAATGAGCGGACAGGTGCTGGCAGCGGTGGGGAACGCCGAGAAGGTGATCGTGCCCGTGTACGTGATTCCCAGCGCCGGCAAGAAGATGAAAGTGGGGAATGAATTGAAAAACACGGTGTCGCTGGCGGATGACACCGGGGCCCTGCTGCACCGGATCCTTCAGACGGCGGGACCGCGCACCGCCGTGGTTGCCCTGGGCAATCCATACATAGCGTCGGATTTCCCCGAGCTGCAGAACTACCTGTGTACGTTCTCCAGCGCTTCGGTCTCCGAGCTGAGCGCAGTGAAGGCATTGTTCGGAGAGATTCCCATCGGCGGACATCTGCCGGTCACGATCCCGGAAATCGCTGCGCGCGGCTCAGGAATCAGCCATCCTCAGATTGTGCAAGGAGGGACAACTCCCAATGCGAAAGCCAAAATTCCATGAGCTAACGAAGCGAGGGATTCCCGAGTTGCTTGTCCTGGTGGTTGCCGCCACCCTGGCTCTCGTCGGCTGCACCGTCCATAAGGAGGACGACGGGAAGAAGGTGAGAATCGACACCCCGCTGGGAGCGATCCACGCGGATAAGCAGAACGGAACCAAGAAGGTAGATATCGACACCGTAGTCGGCAGCATTCATGTTGGCACGCAGGCCAATGTGAGCGATACCGGCTTGAACCTCTATCCCGGAGCGCAGCCCAAGCAGGCCGACGGCGGCGATTCCCACCGGGCGAACGTCAACATCGGGTCCGGCAGCTTCGGGGTGAAAGTCGTGGCAGCGGAATTCCAGTCCAACGATGCACCCGAGAAGGTCATCGACTTCTACCGCAAGGACCTGAAGCGCTATGGCAAAGTTCTGGAGTGCCCGAAGGGGATCAAGGAACATCACGAGGGTGACCGCGACGAACTCACCTGCTCGGATTCAGGTCATTCGGAGGCCGGGAAACTGGATCTGGCGGTCGGCGTACCGGAACGTCAGCGCATCGTCTCCATCAAGCCCAACGGCAGCGGCACCGAGTTCGCGCTGGTATACGTGCAGCTTCGCAGCCGCGAGACCATGTAGAGTACGCGGCCGCTGCAGGCCCCGCCAACTTGCGCCCTCGCCACCGGTGCTGTTAGCTTGGCAGGCGAGTGGAGACCACCTGCCATCAATGCGGCGCAGTCCTGGAAGAAGGCACCGCTTTCTGTACCAAGTGCGGCGCTCCCCTGATCCGGGTCGCTTTTCCCAGTCCCGAGTCCGCCGGCGAACGGATACCGGCTCCTCCGCAGCCTTCGTCCTTCGGACCGATGCCGCCGGCTGCTCCTGCCTCCCTCAACTGGGCTGACGCGCTGCCCGGCGCGCTGGTCGCGGGCGTTCTCATCGGGCTCTCCTGGGTGGTGCCATTCTCGACTTTCTGCTTATGGATTCTGGCGGGAGGCGCGCTGGGCGTGGCCCTCTATCGCCGCCGCAATCCCGAGCAGCAGCTCACACCCGGCATGGGCGCGAAGGTGGGAGCGGCGACCGGCCTGTTTGCTTTCGTCATCTTCGCCGTGCTCACCGCCTTGCAGTTGCTGCTGACGCGCAAGAGCGGCCAGTTTCGCGACATGGTGCAGAAGGTGGTGGAGGAGTCGGCGGCCCGCAACTCCGATCCCCAGGTGCAGCAGATGCTGCAGCGCCTGTTGTCGCCCGAGGGCTTGGCGACCATGGTCACGCTCGCCATGGTGATGTTTCTGTTTGCTTTCGTGATTTTTTCCGCCGTCGGAGGAGCCCTGGGCGCGGCGCTGTTGAGCACCTCAAAGACCAGACGACTGTAGCGGCGACATGAGCCGCCGAGCGGAGGTAGGGCGTTCAAGCCTCAATACGCAAAGCCGTCCGGCTGGGAGACAGCGCCCACCCTCACCTGATCGGAGATGAACTTCCGTCCCGCTTCCAGGGCCTTGCGGTTGATCTCGACCAAGGCAGGCTTTTTCACCGTGTGTTCCAGGACCTGGAGCGCGGTCTGGAAGGGCAGGCACTCGGTTTCTTCCAATAATGCGCCCATCATGACGGAATTGGTGACCTTGGCGGTACCCAGGCGATCGGCGATCTCCGATGCCGGAATGGCGATTACGCGGGCCGGAGGCGCTGTGAAGTCGGGCGGCAAGCTTTCACGGTTGTAAAGGATCAGTCCGCCGGACGCCACCTGGGGCGCGAACTTGCGCAGCGACACTTCATTCATGGCCACCAGCACGTCGGGCTCCGAAGCCAGGGGCGATCCGATGCGCTGGTGAGAGAGGCAGACGTGGCAGTGGGCGCTGCCACTGCGCATCTCGGGCCCGTAGGAGGGCAGCCAGCTTACTTCCATGCCCTCGCGCATGCCCATCTCTGCCAGGATGATTCCCATCAGCAACACGCCCTGGCCGCCAAAGCCTGCAACCTTGATCTTGATGTCGCGCGTCCGCGCGTTGGGTCCGCGCACAGCCTGGCGCTCGGCGGTGGGCATCAGCTCCAGCACTTCGATCAAGGATTTTTGCGGCACGCTAATCTTTGGAATCGCCGGCGAGCCATTCGCAGTGCGGTCCCGGTAGACGGCGAGCGGAAACACCGGAATCATCTTCTCCGCGACCCAGCGCTTGGCCTCCGCCGGATCCAGTTTCCAGATGGTCGGGCAAGGCGAAAGGATCTCCACCAGGCTGAATCCCACTCCCTGCTTCTGCATTTCCAGGGCTTTGCGGACAGCTTTGCGCGCCCGCATGATGTTCTTGGTGTCCGACAACGCAACCCGCTCGATATACGCCGGAGCCTGCAGGCTTGAGAGCAGCTCGCACACATGCAAGGGGAAACCCTCGTTGTTGGGACGGCGTCCCCAGGGAGAAGTCGTGCTGGTCTGGCCCACCAGCGTGGTGGGGGCGAGCTGTCCGCCGGTCATGCCGTAGATGGCGTTGTTCACGAAAAACACGGTGATGTTTTCCCCACGATTGGCGGCATGAACAATTTCGGCGGTCCCGATGGCGGCCAGGTCGCCGTCTCCCTGATAAGCGATAACCGTCTTGTCCGGGCAGGAGCGCTTGATTCCCGTGGCCGCTGCCGGCGCCCGTCCGTGCGCCACCTGGACGTTGCCCACCTTGAAATAGTAGTAGGCGAATACCGAGCACCCGACCGGGCTGACGAAGATGGTCTGATCCTGCAGCCCCAGCTCTTCGATGGCTTCGGCGATCAGCTTGTGGACGATGCCGTGCCCGCAGCCCGGGCAGTAGTGGGTCTGGTGCTGCAGCTCCGACTTGCGTTCGTATCTGTCATAAAAGACCGGCGACTTCGAATGCGTGATTTCGTAGTCCAAGCTGCCCTCCTTGCCCCGTCCCGCCTCAGGCATGCGCCAACAATTGCGTGTGCACTTCTTCCGCCGAGGGCACGTTGCCTCCCGTGCGTCCGTAAAACTCCACCGGCACACGCCCATTTATCGCCAACTTCACATCCTCGACCATCTGTCCGGTACTCATCTCGACCACTTCGACCAGGCGGCAGCGCGATGCCATCTCGACCAGCGGCTTGGAGGGGAACGGCCACAGCGTAATCGGCCGGAAGAGGCCGACGCGCAGGCCCTCCGCCCGCGCCTGCTCCACCACCGAGCGCAGCACCCGCGAGACGATGCCATAGCCGACCAGCAGCAGCTCGGCATCGTCGGTGAGATAGGTTTCAAAGCGCGGCTCCAGCTGCTCCGCCAGGCGATACTTCGCCTGCAACTTCTGCACATGTGCCTCCAGCTCATCCGGCTCGAGAAAGATGGAGCTGATCAGGTTATCGCGCGTCTCCGCCGTGCCCTTCACCGCCCAGGGCTTCTCCGGAACGCTGATGTCCTCGGCCTCCAGCTCCAGCGGCTCCATCATCTGCCCGACGAAGCCGTCGGTGAGCACCACTGCCGGGTTGCGATAGCGGTCGGCCAGCTCAAACGCCAGCATGGTGAGATTGGCCATCTCCTGCACCGAGGAGGGAGCCAGGACCAGGTTGTGGTAATTGCCGTGGCCTCCGCCCTTGACCATGGCAAAGTAGTCGCTCTGCTCGGGAGCGATGTTTCCCAGCCCCGGGCCTCCGCGCACGATGTCGACGATCACGCAGGGCAGCTCCGATCCTGCCAGGTAGGAAATTCCTTCCTGCATCAGGCTGATGCCCGGTCCGGAGGAGGCGGTCATCACCCGCGCTCCCGCCGCCGCCGCCCCATAGACCATATTGATGGCGGCGACTTCGCTCTCCGCTTGTACAAAGGTGCCACCGACCTGGGGAATGCAAAGGGCTGCGTACTCGGCGATCTCACTGGCGGGGGTTATGGGGTACCCGTAAAATGCGCGGCATCCGGCGAGCACCGCGCCCTTGACCACTGCGACGTTGCCCTTACACAACTGTCGCATAATCGACCTCCTCTTTGATGACAGCCGCCTTTGGGGGCGTGATCGCGCGGTAAACCGTGATCGCGCCCGGTTCCGGACAGCAGTAGAAGCAGATGCCGCAGCCAGTGCAGCCTTCGCCCAGGTAAATCGCGGGATGAACTCCGTAGGTATTCAGTGCGGAAGAGAGAGCCAGTTTCTTGGGCGGACAGGCTTCCACGCACAGGCCGCAACCCTTGCACTCGTTGACATCGATGGTGACGTTTCCCCGGACCGGCATGTTCACCTCGCCGCGAGCGTCTCCGTCCGCTGCAGCCAGCGAGTGCGCTCGCAATATTCGTAGAGTTCATTGCGAAAATCGGGATGGGAGATCTGGATCAGGGCCTCGGCACGCTGCCGGATCGACTTGCCGTGCAGATTGGCGGTGCCGTATTCGGTGACCACATAGTGAGTCAGGCCGCGGGAGGTCACCACTCCGGCGCCGGGAGTCAGCATGGGCACGATGCGGGAGACGGTTCCGCCCTTGGCGGTGGCCGGCAGCGCAATGATCGGTTTGCCGCCTTTGGACTTGGAAGATCCGCGCAGAAAATCGACCTGCCCGCCGATCCCGCTGTAAAAGACTTGCCCGATGGAGTCGGCGCATACCTGGCCGGTCAGATCGATCTGCAGAGCGGCGTTGATGGCCACCATTTTGTCGTTGCGCGCGATCTGCACGGGGTCGTTGGTGAAGGCATTGGGGCGAAATTCGAAGATGGGATTGTTGTCGACAAAATCAAACAGCTCGTGCGTCCCCAGCACGAATCCCAGTACGATTTTGCGCGGCAGCAGCGTCTTCCTGCGGCCCGTGATCACTCCGGCCTCGATCAGCGGAATCACGTTGTCGCTGACCAGTTCGGTATGAATACCGAGGTCCTGACGGTCGGTCAGGAAGGGCAGCACGGCGTTGGGAATGCCGCCGATTCCCAGCTGCAAGGTGGCGCCATCGTCGATGAGGGCGGCGATGTTCCTGGCGATGGCGCGGTGCAGATCGGTGATCTCCGCCTTGGGCAGCTCGCAGAGCGGCCGGCTGCTCTCCACGAAGGCGCTGATTTGGCTCACGTGCAGGAAGCTGTCCCCATAGGTGCGTGGCATGGCATCGTTCACCTGGGCGATGACATGGCGGGCGCACTTGGTCGCCGTCATGGTGGTATCCACGCCCACGCCCAGGCTGCAGTAGCCGTGCGCGTCCGGTGGCGAAACCTGGATCAGCGCCACATCGAGCGGCATCACGCCGGTTTCGAACAGCGATTCCACCTCGCTTAGAAATACCGGCGTGTAATCGGCGCGGCCGTCGTTCACCGCCTCGCGCACGTTCTCGCCGATAAACATGGCATTGTGCCGGAAGTGACCCTGCATCTCTGGCGCCACATAGGGGGCGGTTCCCAGGGTGAGCAGGTGAACGATTTCCACGTCGCGCACGAAGGGGGCACGCTCCATGAGCGCCTCGACCAGGGTCTCCGGCTCGGAGCATCCAGGATGGATGTACACCCGCATGCCCGATTCCACGCAGCGCAAGGCATCGTGGGCGCACATCACTTTGTTTTTGTAACTGAGCAACCAGTCCGACATGGCGCAGGCCTTTCTTGTCTCCCAAAGCCCAAACTACTTGGCGTGAACTGCTTCCCGGTTCTTCGTCTTTTCCTCAGCACGGGCCTTCTCGTAGCCCACGGCGGCGTAATAGATGGCCTTATCGAAGAACGCCTCCAGCATCTGCAGCATTTCCAGCTCTCCGAAGACCTCCACCGGACGGTCCAGGGGGTCTTCCTTCTTGAGGAAGTCCCAGAGGTGGTCGCGAGTCAGCACGATGGCATACATCAGCTCGCTCAGCGGAACCCCTTGCTGCTCCCGGCGAATGCCGATCTGGACGTAGCGGCGCTCGATGTCCTGCTCCGATTTCCCCAGCAGCCATTCGCCCAGGTGGTTGTAGATCTCAAATACCGCGGTGCGGAAATCCTCCGCCGGAACCCGGGTGCGATAGTCGCGGCACTTTTCGCACTGGTGCAGCTTCTCCAGCAGCCCTTCTGCCAGTTGGTTGGAGTGTGTTTCGATCAGACGAACGAGCCGATAGGCCAGCATCATGGGCACCCCTCCTCTCCTCCGCAGGCGCCTGCCGGGGTCCGACTCCTCTCCCCGAAAGCCTGCCCCTTAACACTAAATTGTCTAGCGAGGATAGGGGCGAGGCCGTGACACATGTCACCAACGTGGGTGAGTGGTGCACTCGCGGTAACCCGCGCCCAAAGCGGGAAGTTGCAGCCTGGAGATTCCGCCGCAAATATCATGGATGCTTGCAGTTGGGAACGCAGGGCGACGGCGTGACATCGCCGTCTTTCGATTCCGGCAGCTGAGTCATCCCGGAGCCGCGAGCATCCAAACTTCCGCCGGGTCCGTCCCGCGCCCGATCGTGACCATGGGACCGCTTTCTACAGCCTGCGAAGCCATCGCCGCCACCACCAGGAAGACGGAAAAAGTTCGCCTGCTCGGCGACTATTTCCGCTCCCGCAAGCTGGAGGAGGCGGCCATTTCCGCGGTCTTTCTCTCCGGACGCGCCTTTCCCGCCTGCGAGGAGGCCACCCTGCAGGTAGGGGGGACCATGCTGTGGGAGACGGTGCAGGCTATCTCTGGCAAGGGGGAGAGGGAGATCGCGGCTGCCTACCGCCGCCACGGAGATATGGGGGCGGCCGCCTACGACCTCATGCTGGACGTTGTCCCAGCCGAGCGCGGCCTCAGTGTGCTGGACGTGGCTCGCCGACTCCGCCAGATCGCCGAGACACGCGGCTCCTCAGCCAAGGCGGCTCTGCTTCGCCAGCTTCTAGCCCCGGCCGGAGCGCTGGAGTTGAAGTATCTGGTCAAGATCATTGGCGGCGATCTGCGCATCGGGCTGCGCGAGAGCCTGGTGGAGGAAGCGATCGCCAGGGCGTACGCTGCCACCCTGCCCGGGGTGCAGAGGGCCAACATGCTCTTGGGGGACATCGGCGAAACCTTGCGCCTGGCCGCGGAAGGAAAGCTGGACCAGGCGCGCATGAGGTTGTTTCATCCCATCGGCTTCATGCTGGCCAGTCCGGCGGAGACGGCGGAAGAGGCGTTTCAGTACTTCGAACGCGCCGCGGTCGAGGACAAATACGACGGCATTCGCGCCCAGGCCCATGTCTCGGACCACGTGCGCCTCTATTCGCGAACTCTGGGAGAGATCAGCGGTTCGTTTCCCGAGCTGCAGGCGCCGCTGGCCAGCTTTCCCGAGGGGTTGATCCTGGACGGCGAGATTCTTGCCTGGCAGGCCGGCGACCCGGGTGGACGGGCGCTGCCCTTTTCCCAGTTGCAGCAGCGGCTGGGCCGCAAAAAGGTTTCTGCCAGCCTGATGCAGCAGGTTCCCATCGCCTACGTTGTCTTTGACGTGCTCTACGCGCAGGGCGAACTGGTGATCGACCGCCCGCTGAGGGAGCGGGCCGAGATCCTCGACCGCATCTTCGCGGAAGCCCGCCGCCATCCGCGCCAGGGAATCCGCAGGGATGCCGGCGAGGCCCAGGGGCAGCTGCTCTTCTCTGGGGGCGACGCAGGGGAAGAAGCGGCGGCGAATTCCACCGAGATCCTGCGCGCCCCCGCCACAACTGCCGATTCCAGCGCGCATCTGGAGGAGCTGTTTGAGCAGGCGATGGCGCGCGGCAACGAAGGGCTGATGATCAAGGACCTCGAATCCGCTTACACCCCCGGCCGCCGTGGCCGTTCCTGGCTGAAGCTGAAGCGGGAACTGGCTACGCTCGACGTTGTGGTCACCGCGGTCGAATTCGGTCACGGCAAGCGCGCTGGCGTACTCAGCGACTACACCTTTGCAGTCCGGGCATCGGACGATGACGAAACGCTGCTGAACGTGGGCAAGGCCTATTCCGGTCTGACCGATGTGGAGATTGCGGAGTTTACAAATTGGTTCCTGCGGCACACGATTCGCGACGAAGGCTTCCGCCGGCAAGTCGAACCCAAAATCGTAATTGAAGTCGCGTTCAATGCCGTCATGGTCTCCGACCGCCACAGCAGCGGCTTCGCTCTGCGCTTTCCGCGCATCGTCCGCCTCCGCCCCGACAAGCGGCCGGAGGAGGTGGATACGCTGGATCGGGTGCGCCAGATCTACGAGAGCCAGAAGCTGAAGTATCCGGAAGGAGACAGTGGGGGGAGTGAAGCTGAGTCCGGGGAATGATCTGGACGGAGAGCGATCGACGGTCGGCGAACATCACGCAACGCGCGGCCGAATCGCTCGCAGCGCTGCTCTCGCAGGTCGGGGAAATTGGGCGTGACTGGTCGGAGTGCAGCGGGAAGAGGCGAACTACGACTTCGATGTCTCTGCGGGCTCGATCATCACAAATTTACCCGACGAGCCCTTGTCGATGAACTTCACCGTCCCCGTTACCTTGGCGAACAGGGTGTCGTCCTTGCCGCGGCCCACGTGGAGTCCCGGCTTGATGCGAGTGCCGCGCTGGCGGACGATGATGGAGCCGCCCGGAACCAGTTGTCCGCCGAACACCTTCACGCCCAACCGCTGCGCATTCGAGTCGCGCCCGTTGCGCGAGCTGCCTAATCCTTTTTTGTGT
This sequence comes from Terriglobales bacterium, assembly GCA_035319065.1. Classification (GTDB taxonomy): domain Bacteria; phylum Acidobacteriota; class Terriglobia; order Terriglobales; family Acidobacteriaceae; genus DASPRM01. Next base: position 2,164 of record DATHDM010000095.1, on the reverse strand, counting down.
GCCATGACTTGATCCTGATCTCCGGTTTCAATCCTGCTACTTCTTCTTCGATGTGGCGGCCGTAGCCTTCTTGGCCGTGCCCTTTTTCGCCGCGGAGCTGGCCTTCGCTACCGGCGCGGCCTTCTTCCCGGCGGCCTTCTCGCCAGGCGCCTTCTCTTCACCCGCTGCCGCTGCTTTGCGCCCCTTCTTCGGAGCCGCCGCTGCTGCCGGTTCCGCCGCTTTCTTCGCGCCAGGAATGAAGTATGATCGCGAGCCCTCGGATGTGAACTTGTGACCATCCACGGAGATCTCGGTGATCTCGACGGCGGTGAAGGGCTGGCGGTGTCCCTGCAGCTTCTTGTACTGCTTCTTGCGCTTGTAGTGGAAGACGAGAACTTTATCGCCGCGGCCTTCGCCCAGCACGCGTCCTATGACCAGCGTTTCGCCGGTGGGCCGGCCCACCTGGCCTTCGCTGGAGGAAACCGCCAGCACGTCCTTGAACTGGACGCTGCTTCCCTGGTCCTCGCCGGAAGCCAGCTTTTCCACCCGAATCACATCTCCCGGGGCGACGCGATACTGCTTGCCCCCGGTGCGGATGACCGCGTACATAATGCCTCCACCAGCGCCGCCTGGCGGCGCAGCCCGAGCTTAGTTTAGAGCGCTTGCACTCCCCCGCTTGCCAGGACGGCAGCGGGCTCCCCTGACGGGGTCTGGCAGTACAGGCAAACCTTGCGATTTTAACGCGCTGAGCGCAGGAACGTCAACGTTGGCGGCGCCCTCACAGGCCATCGACGCGCGCGTTCGTCGCCACGCAATGATCGTTACCTTAACCCGGCACACCTCTGCTGCCAAGCTCCGTCATACTATCTTCGATCCCATTTGTGGGAGGAAGTATGCGAAGCCTACTTGCGGTGACCATCTTGCTTCTTATCGCAGGCTTTTGCCCGGCCCAGCAACCTGCGGCCGGCGGCAAGTCCGCCTCCAGCGCGCTCCAGTCCCCGAGCCCGAAACTCATGCAGGAGATCTTGGACGCGTGGTCAACCATGAACCCAGCCAACGCTGCGCCGTACTACGACCAGAGGCCAACGGATGTCTTCTTTGACATCCTGCCCATGAAGTATTCCGGGTTTGCCGAATACGAAAGGGGTGCGGCCGAAGTGCTGGCAGCGTTCCGCAGCGTGAATTTCGCCCTGGGCAAGGACACCCGCATCCACGCTCACGGTACCCTTGTCTGGGCCACGGCTACCTGGAGCCTGACCGGTACTTTGAAGAACGGCAACAAGACAGCCATGGACGGGCGCTGGACCGTGCTGTGGGAAAAGAGGGCCAACAGGTGGCTGATCGTGCACGAGCACTTCTCGGTGCCAGCTCCCCCTCCCCCTTCCGGCGACATGAATACCGGCAAGCCGGGCAAGTAGTCCTCCGTTTTCAGCGGCTTCTGCCGACCCAAAGGTGCTGTTACTTTGGTGCCCTCCTCTGGTCATCCCATCACGACTACACTTTCGGCCAAGGGTTCCTCGAGATAGGTCAGCCGGGGTGTGTTTAGCGCCCAGTAAATGCGAGCGCAGCCGTTCCGGAGCGCGCATGCCGGCTGTTTCGACAGGAAGATTGTGATGGATCGTCAGAAGATCGGGCGTTACGAGGTGACGGGTGAACTGGGCAAGGGTGCTATGGGCGTCGTGTACCGCGCCGTCGATCCCAACATCGGACGCACCGTGGCGCTCAAGACCATGCGTGTGGATGTGCATGGCACCGAAGCCGAAGAGATGTTGCGCCGCTTCCGCAACGAGGCCCGTTCTGCTGGCCTGCTCAACCATCCCAACGTCGTGATCATCTACGACGCGGGCGAAGACAACGGAATCTTCTACATTGCCATGGAGTACATCGAGGGCACCACGCTGGCCGCACTGCTCAACCAGCGCCACGTGCTGCCGCTCGAGAAAGTGGTGGATATCGGCAGCCAGGTGTGCATGGGCCTGGACTACGCGCATTCCCGCGGCGTGGTGCATCGCGACGTCAAGCCCAGCAACGTGATGATCATGCCCGATGGCGCGGTGAAGATCATGGATTTCGGGATCGCCAAGGCGGGCGCCGGCCTCACCCACACCGGCGAAATCCTGGGCACGCCCAATTACATGTCGCCGGAGCAGGTGCGCGGGCGCATGATCGATGGCCGCAGCGACCT
>DATHDM010000094.1:0-2108 GCA_035319065.1 Terriglobales bacterium | reverse complement strand
TGCTGCTTGCCTGCTCGTCATTAGTAATGGCGCAGATCAGCGACGTCTACTGGGTCAACTACTACTCCAATCGTCTCCACGGCACCTCACCCCTGGATCAAACCGTTCGCATCATCAATCCGGGAGAGCAAGGCACCCCGCTGAGCGCCCATCACGGCACGGTGTGTGCGGACATCTATGTATTCGATGCCACCCAGGAAATGATCGAGTGCTGCAACTGCCCGATCACCGCCAATGGGCTGCTGACGCTTTCCGTCAACGCAGACCTCACGGGGAATCCCCTGCAAGGCTGGCCTCCCCCCACTGACGGGGTCATCAAGATCGTTTCCGATAATCAGGCCAACTGCGATGCCACCAGCCCCGTCCCCACGCCGGACCTACGGGCCTGGGGCACCCACCTGCAGTGGCCCGGCGGCCCCAACCTGGTCACCACCGAGGATGAGTTCCTGACCGCCTCGCTGCAGCAGGACGAACTCTCCTTCCTGGGCCAGGCGTGCTCCTTTGTGCTGTTCCTGGGCAGCGGCAAGGGCGAGTGCTCGTGTCCCAACGTTAGGTAGTCTCTTCAGCAAGGGAAATCCTCCTCAAGAGCCGCCTCGCCGAGGCGGCTCTTCTTTTTTCCGGCCGCTCGTGGCCCCGTGCGTCCCCGGCTATCCAGTCGGATAGTCGCCTCTATCTGATTCGCTACATCCAGCCCCGCCGCGCGCTCCTCCACCGCTCTATTTCCTTCTCGCTGATCTTTACCTAACTGGCTGGAACCTGGCAATTTAGCCTCTCTTTCCACAGTCCCTTCCTTCCCTCGAGCGGCTTGGCACAGCGCTTGCTTTAGTCAGGGCATCTCCCCACGAGGGGATATTCAAATGAAGAGGTGGAATATGAAATCCCTGACGATGATGACCAAGACGCTGATGCTGACCGCTACCATGACCGCCATACTGAGCATTCCCGCTCTTGCCCAGCAGGAAGTTGACCCCGACCGCTTTGATACGCCGCCCGCAGCCGCCCCTGCGCAGCAGCAGTCGTCTGCCAAAACCGCCACCGTGAAGAAGACCAACAACCAGCAGTCCGCGCAGAGCAAGCGCAGCAAGCGCACCACCTCTGCCCAGGCTGGTGCGAACCAGTCGGCTCAGGACCAGGCTGCGCTGTTGGCCAAGGTGACGTACTAGCTCGAGTGTCCCAAGAAGTAACTGGTGGGGCAAAGTAAGAGGGGACCTGCACTTTGGGGAGGGTTCAGGTCTCCTCTTCACCAGTCGGCGCCGATTCACAATCTCCCGCTCCCCAACGTCCCTTCAACATCCAGGCTCCCGAAAGTCCTCTCCCACGGCTAAAAAGCCGCCCTCCCCTGGCGGACTCTGCATTACTATTTCCGGACTCAGCACTCTCAGAGGGGTCGGGGCGTGAAAATCGAAGATGCACCGCTGTTGATCACGGCTTTCATCGCCGTTCTCGCCCCCCTGCTCGCCGAACTCCCGGTTCCTCTGCGCATGCCCATCGTGGTGCTCGAGATTGCTTTCGGCATTCTGGTTGGCCCTCACGTGCTGAAGCTGGCGCGTCCCACGGGCATGCTGGCGGTGCTGGGTTACCTCGGTCTGGTTTTTCTGTTCTTCCTGGCGGGGATGGAAATCGATCTTCGCCGCATTCAGGGCAAGCCGCTCTCGCTGGCGGTCAAGGGCTGGTTCTTTTCGCTGGCCTTGTCCTTTCTCATTAGCTGGGGGCTTTACAAAGCCAACTTCATCCTTACACCCCATCTGGTCGCTGTGGCGCTTACTACCACCGCCCTCTCCACCCTGTTTCCCATCCTCCGCGATACCGGCGAGCTGGAGACCCGCTTCGGCAAGTACCTGCTGGCCGCCGGAGCCATCGGCGAGTTTGGCCCGATTGTGGCCATTTCCCTGCTCTTCACGCGCGAAGACAGCCAGGCCGTGCAGATCGCCTTGATGTGCCTCTTCGTCGCCGTCGCCGTTGTCGCCGGTTACCTCGCCCTGTTGCCGGCCTCACCCCGGCTCATTGCTTTCTTTAATCGCACCATGGAATCCGCCAGCCAGCTGCCCGTGCGATTGGCCATTTTGCTCCTGGCGGTTTTGATCGTGCTGGCGGAAAAATTCGGCCTC
>DATHDM010000093.1:0-3741 GCA_035319065.1 Terriglobales bacterium | reverse complement strand
ACATTAGCACCGTCGGAGCTCAGCTTGACCCAATTCAATGCGGCGGCCACCACGCCCGGCTGTACCGCCCCGTTCACCCGCGCCCGCAGCCGCAGCTCCCCGCGCCCGTTGAACACCCTGACCGCGTCGCCGGTACCGATGCCCCTACGCTGGGCATCCTGGGCGTGAATCTCCAGTATCCCCACGTCCTCCATCGCCTGAACGGAGGGCAGGTTGGTGAACGTTGTATTCAGGAAGTTGTCGGCCTTGCGCGCTAGCATCTCCAGCGGGAAACGTCCAGCGCCCACCTCGTGCCGCGACTCCTTGGGGGGAACAAACTCTGCCACTGGATCCAACCCCTGCTCGCCGAGCCTCGGGTTGTAAAGTTCGGCCTTTCTGCTCGAGGTCTGGAATCCCTCGGCGAATGGCAGGAAAGGTTCCGAGCCACCGCGCCCACCAAAGTTCAGCCGAATGTGTCCTTCCGTCTCCAGCCGCTTCCGGTCAATCCCAAGCAGCCAGGGATTCTCAGAACTCAGGGCCTGATCGATCATCTCATCGACTGAGTCCCCAAAGCATTCATCCTCGAAGCCCATGGCCTTCGCCAACCAACGGAATACTTCCACATTCGGCCGGCACTCCCCCAGGGGCTCGATGGCCTGGTCCGACATCTGCAGATAGTGGTGCCCGTAGGACGTCTGCAGGTCCTTCTGTTCAAAGAAAGTGGTTGCCGGCAGCACAATGTCAGCATAATCCACCGTATCGGTGAAGAATTGCTCGTGCACGACTGTAAAAAGATCCGGCCTCTGAAGGCCGCGGATCACTTCGTTGTGGTTCGGGCACACTGCCGCGGGGTTGGAGTTGTACACAAAAAGGGCCTTCACCGGAGGATCTGTCAGCGTATTCAGCGCTTTCCCCAGTTCCACCATGTTGACGACACGCGCCGGCCGTCCCAGGACCTTCAGCATCAGATCCGGACGGTCCAACGCCTCCCGCTCCAGGTTCCACACACCACTGAGCGAGAGTTGCAGCCCGCCACCGACTTCCTTCCACGATCCCGTGATGCAGGGCAGCATGGAAACCGTCCGCACAGCCATGCCGCCGTTCTCCGACCGCTGCACGCCATAGTTCACCCGAATCGCCGCCGGCTTATTGGTAGCATACTCATGCGCCAGTTTCCGGATGTCGGCGGCGGCAATCCCCGTCCACCTCTCCACGCGCTCCGGGGGATAGTCCTTTACTTTCGCCTGCAGCTGCTCGAAACCGGTGGTATGGCGCACGATGTACTCGGAGTCCTGCAGTCCCTCTGCAATGATCACGTGCATCAGGCTCAGCGCCAGCGCAGTGTCGGTCCCAGGGTTGATCGGCAGATACCAGTCCGCACACCCGGCCGTGCGCGTGCGGTAAGGATCGATGACGACCAGCTTCGCCCCGGCGCGCCGGGCCTCTTCAATGAAGGGCCACAGGTGCACGTTGTTGCCGTGGATATTCGCGCCCCAGGCGATGATGTAGCGCGAGTGCCGGAACTGCTCCGGCTCCGTCCCCAGCTTTACACCGGTGACCGATTTCAAGCCCGCCTCGCCCGCCGCCGAACATATCGAGCGCTCCAGCTGCGAGGCGCCAAGCCGATGAAAGAACCGCCGGTCCATCGAAGAGCCGCTGAGGACGGCCAGCGTGCCGCCATACGAATAAGGCAGGATGGCCTCACTCCCGAAATCCGCTGCGATGCTCTTGAAGTGCATAGCGATCTCGCCGATCGCTGCATCCCAGGAGATTCGTTCAAAATCCCCAGCGCCCCTGCAGCCCGCGCCCTTCGCAGCCACACGCCGCATCGGATAGAGCACACGATCCGGCGAATACACGCGGTCCAGATACTTGGCCACCTTCGCGCATAAAAACCCGCGCGTCACTGGATGGGTCGGATCCCCCCGAATCTTCGTAGCCCGCCCATCCTGAACGGTAATCAGCACCCCACAGGCATCGGGGCAATCATGCGGACAGGCGGCGTGGACCACTCTCTTCATGACTTGTCGATTATACGTTCCTCATCCTCGATACCATCCTGAGTCGCTCCCCTACCTTGTCGTCCTGAGCGAAGTGAGGCGTTAGCCGAATGCAGTCGAAGGATCCCATGCCTGTAAGCACGACTCTCGGCTCCGGTAGGTGTTCCCATATTTCTCGAGCTGGGGTGATGGACTTTAAAGATTCCCAGCGGGGAGAACACTCCCCGAGAGGCCTGCGCATATCGTTCGGAGGTAGGAGGGCTTCGACCACGCTCGACTGGCGTTTCGCTGCGCTCAGGATGACAGTGTGGATAAGGCGTTGCCGAAGACCATCAGCCGACGACTACTTAATCTCCATCACTTCCTTTTCCTTCGCCTTGCTCATGTCTTCCATTTTCTTGATCTCGTCATCTGTCAGTTTCTGGATCTCTTCCAGCGCCCGCTTTTCCTCGTCTTCGGTGATCTTCTTGTCCTTCATCGCCTTCTTGATGGCGTCATTTCCGTCGCGGCGGATATTGCGAACGGCCGTGCGATGCTCCTCGAGTACCTTGTGCAGGTGCTTCACCATGTCGCGGCGGCGCTCCTCGGTCAGCGGCGGCACCGGCACGCGAATCAGCTTCCCGTCATTCATCGGGTTCAGCCCGAGATCAGCGGTGCGAATGGCCTTCTCAATGGAGACTAGCGAAGACGGGTCGAAGGGCTGCACCGTGATCAGTTGAGCCTCGGGGGCGTGCACGGTAGCAATCTGATTGAGCGGCATCTGCGAACCGTAGTAATCCACACTCACGCTGTCGAGCATGTGCACCGAAGCCCGCCCTGTGCGAGTAGCCGCCATTTCGCGGCGAAAATCCTCTACCGCCTTCTCCATCCGGGTTTTCAACTGGGAATAGGTGTCGCGCAGCCCAGCAATCGCGGCCATCGTGGCTTGAGCCATAGTCAGCTCCGGAAGTCAGGAATCAAAACGGAGAATTATAAACCCAGTCGTTAGTTGCTAGTCGTCAGTCGCTAGCGACCGACCCGGTGAAGACCCAATGTGTCTGCCTTTGCTGGAGAGTGGCGACAGAAGGCTGGCGGGCACCCCATATTTGCGCATTCTGTGTGCAAACAGCTTGCGCAGTCGCAGGGTGGGATTCGACTGCCCTATCCCTCTTGGGATTTTGCCAACAACCAACAAACCGACGGCCAACGACTGGTGTTACGCGCTCACCAGCGACCCGATCTTCTCCCCGCTCACCACTTTCCGGATGTTCCCGCGCTCATTGAGATTGAAGACGATGATGGGAAGGTTGTTGTCCTTGCACAGCGAAATGGCGGTCAAATCCATCACCCGCAGCCCCAGCTTCAGCACTTCCATGTAGCTGATCTCGGTGAACTTCTTCGCGTTCTTGACCACCATCGGGTCGGCATCGTAGATGCCATCCACCTTGGTCGCTTTCAGGATGGCGTCCGCCTTGATCTCCATCGCGCGCAAAGAGGCCGCCGTATCGGTCGAGAAATATGGATTCCCGGTGCCGCCGGCGAAGATGACGATGCGGCCCTTCTCCAGATGCCGGATCGCACGCCGTCGAATAAAGGGTTCCGCGACCTGGTTCATCTCGATCGCCGACTGCACGCGGGTGTGGACGCTATGTTTTTCGAGAGCATCCTGCAGCGCGAGAGCGTTGATGACCGTGGCAAGCATGCCCATGTGATCGGCCGACACACGATCCATTTCTTTGGCCTGCTCGGCTACACCTCGGAAGAAGTTGCCCCCGCCAACCAC
>DATHDM010000092.1:0-2776 GCA_035319065.1 Terriglobales bacterium | reverse complement strand
AATGCAAGCCCTGGCGGTTGCCGTGGTACTGGCGCTACCGCTGATCTACACCGAGGGTTTGCCCAAGTTGCAATTGCTTACGGTGAGTGCTCCCATCGGACCGCCGCCTGGGCCGCCCCAGTCCGCTCGCCGACAGCAAACAACTCCGTCGCATAGCAACATGTTCCACGGGATCGTGGTGGCGCCGCAGACGATTCCTGCGAGCATTCAGCGCGTGGTGGAGGACGGTTCAGCGCGAGAGGCACCTCCATGCGCGTTTTGCGCTGCGGGAGGAACGGGTACGGTGGCGGCCAGCAACTCGGTCCTCAATTCAATCGGCAATTCGATGGCGGTTGCTCCACCCCCGCCTCCCCCGGCAGCCCATCCGCTGCGCGTTTCTCAGATTATGGAGGGCAACCTGATCCACAGAGTGCAGCCGATTTACCCGCACCTGGCTCAGATGGGGCGCGTTCAAGGGACCGTCATGCTGCGGGCGATTATTAGCCGGGCGGGCACGATAGAGAACCTACAAGTGATAAGCGGTCACCCACTGCTGGTGGGGGCCGCGATGGATGCAGTTCGGCAGTGGCGTTACCGCCCCTATCTCCTGAATGGCGAGCCCGTTGCGGTCGAAACGCAAGTCACGGTGAATTTCTCGCTGTCGGGGGGAGGGTCGTGACAACTGGGTTTGTACTGATTCGGCAGCGGGAGTTGCCGCACCAAGATAGGACACGGGCAATCGCCGGGATGAACTTACGCGCCGATATAATCGACAAACGGTGAGTTCTGCAACCCTCGATATAGCGCCCCGGCAATCAGCTCGGCCCACTTGGGCGGAAATCTCACTTTCCGCGCTGGCCGAGAACTTCCAGACGGTGCAGGGCTACGTCGGCCCGAGGGTGCAGGTGTGTGCCGTGATCAAAGCGGACGCCTACGGGCACGGAGCGACTCCGTGTGCCATCGCGCTTGAAGATGCCGGCGCCAAATGGCTGGGTGTGACCACGACGGATGAAGGAATGCCCCTTCGTTCGGCAGGAGTTCAAAGCCGGATTCTGTTGATGACGGGATTCTGGCGAGGTGAGGAAGAAGAAGTCGTTCGCCAGAACCTGACGGCGACAGTGTGGGAGCCGTGGCATCTGGAGTTGCTGAACAGTGCGGCGAAGCGCCTGGATACTGCACCACAGCCTGTGCACCTGAAGATCGACAGCGGCATGGGGAGGCTGGGCGTCACGCTCGCGGAACTCCCGGCGATGTGTCAGGGGATCCGCTCGTCGTCGCATCTCGCGCTCGAGGGCGTGTCCACACACCTGGCTTCTTCTGAGGTGCTCGACTCGGCTCAGACCGAAGAGCAGATTCTCTGCTTAGAACGAGCGTTACGGATCGTGAAGGATTCCGGGCTTAATCCTTCGCTGGTTCACGTCGACAACACGGGCGGCATCCTGGCGCGGCCGGAAACCTGGAAGAACATGGTGCGTCCGGGGATTGCGCTTTACGGATATGCGCTGCGGCAGAGCCGCGCCGGCAAGCAGACTACAGGGGGCCCAGTGTTGCCCTTGCGCCCGGCCCTCTCCTGGCGGAGCCGGATCGTGTCCATTCGCAGCTTCGATGCCGCTCAGCCGCTTGGCTACAATGCAACCTACACGACGACCGGGCCGGCGCGAATCGCGGTGCTGCCGGTGGGATACGCAGACGGCTACCGACGCGGGCTATCGAACCGAGGCCGGGTCATCGTGCGTAACAGCTACGCCCCGATCGTGGGGGCGATCTCGATGGACCTGACCCTGATCGACGTGACCCATCTTCCCTCGGTGGAAACTGGCGATGATGTGCTGCTGATCGGCAGCAGCGGATCGCTGAAGGTGGATGCCGTCGAGATTGCGGATCACTGCGCCACGGTCCCGTACGAGATCCTATGTGGGATCTCGAAGCGCGTACCCCGAATCCACATTCCTTAGCGGCGCACTTCAAAGCACCGAATAATGCACCGTTTCCCCGCTGGCTGCGCGTCGGATGCCGCGACCCGGTGAAATCCTGTATTTTGATTGATAAGCCATGCCGAGCCGCTACGCCAAATGGATGTATGACTGGGAGGACCGGTTGACGTCGGTGGACAATAACCGCGTTGTCCGCCCGCTGGAATGGGGGGTGGAGTGGGCGCGCGACTGGTCCTGCCGCAACGGCGTTCCGCCCGGGCAGACACCCGCAGATCCCGAGAGGTTCTTTGCCGAGTACAACCAGCGCATCATCGCGCACAGCGACGAGTTTTATTCGTATCGGACTCCGACCGATTTCCGCTTAGAGCGTCGAGAGGTCCAGGTGTACAGCACACGCCAGGTCCCGGACCAGAAACTGGAGACTAAGGTTCGTGGAACCTACGCGAATTTTCTGCGGTTCACCTCGCCGGTGAGAACGCCGCATCCAGAGAACAATCTGGTTAACGCGCGTTGGTTCCCGGCCCGGGGGCGGCAGGCGGTGGTGTTGTTGCCGCACTGGAATGCGGATGCGATTGCCTATACCGGTTTGTGCAAGGTGCTTAACCTTTTGGGAGTGGCGGTGTTGCGGCTGACTATGCCATATCACGATATCCGCATGCCGGCGGAGATCAAGCGCGCGGACTATGCAGTCTCAGCCAACATTGGGCGTACGCTGGATGCGGTGCGCCAGGGAGTGGTGGATATCCGCTGTTGCCTGGACTGGCTCGAGCAGCGGGGCTATAGCCAACTGGGCCTCGTGGGGACCAGCCTGGGATCCTGCTATGCATTTATCGCCGGCGCGCACGATTCGCGCATCCGGGCGG
>DATHDM010000091.1:0-20635 GCA_035319065.1 Terriglobales bacterium | reverse complement strand
CAGAAATCGGTCAGAAAATCGGTGAGCCCCTGGTACGGAAAGTACGATTAGGTCGGCGTCAGTCTGATGAGCCACCCACATAATGAAATCACTCTGCATGCCGGCCTCTGGTGGCGATTGCTGCGGACCGCTCTGGGCCATATCTAGCCTGGCGTCCCCTGCCTCGCTTTCCGGTGCTTTACCCGGCTCCGCCTTCGCGCCCACATGCCCCCACTCCTTTTCCCGCCCATCCACGGTGTGGAGTTGTGAGCCATATTTGCGGGCAAGGGAATAAGCATACGATTTTGCAAGTGGGGAGCGGGTCGGGCCCGCGTCGGCCAGGAGAATGCTTTCAGGTCCGAATTTCTGCATCCGTGACCAATCGGCGGAAGGACCTACGCTAAGTACCGGACAAGAAGCTTGGTCCACAATGATCTCCGCAACCGATCCCAAAACCAGCTTCTTCCACCCAGTTCGCCCGTGAGTGCCAGCAACGATCAGATCGGGATTGAGATGTTTGACAATGTCCGGAAAGATCGCGAAAAGATCTCCGGTTTCGACCTCGATTTCGACTTCGACATTCTTTATCTGGCCCCGGCTGCGAAAGTCCGATATGAGCCGTTCGAGCTCGCTATGGGCATCGTCGCGGGTCATTTGAACCGCTCCAGGGTCCACCATGTTATATGGTATTGGATCGATACAGTGAAAAAGATGTAACCGGGATTGATAGCGGCTGGCGATTCCCCATGCACAACCGAGGGCTCGTTCGGAACAATCCGACAGGTCCGTCGCCATCAGAATATTGCGCACCCTCACCCCATCGGAGCTGATGGATGAGCGTTGCGGCACTGTATGCGTGTCTGGCGCTTGCATGCCTGTCTCTCGTGTCCGACTCGGCCCCACTCCGCCCTACTCCGCCCCATCGAGATGCCGTGCACGAGCCTCCTGAGTTGATCGCTCTGTCTTTTGAGCTGCATTCACAACGTAGTTTTGGTGTTCGATAGTCAGGACTTTTTTGCCATACAGTCTCACCTGGACAAACGTCTGATCTTTTTCGGGAAGCCAGAACCCATCAACCTTCTGGTACTGGCGCACAAAATCAGCCCGTTCGATCCAGAAAGACAGTTTTTTCGCAGGATGGCCTTCGATGCGGACCACGGCGTAGTCGTTAACATCAATCCACAATTTGCCTTCAAACAGGTATTTGTCTTTCCGCCGGGGAACCGCCTGCGCTACAAAACAAAGGTGCGATCCCACCTGTTGCTCACCGATAAGATTCAAGGAATAGTTTGCCGGAGAGATAGCGCTGTCATGATGACTCTTGCCGGCTGCGGCTTCGATTTCGCTGGAGATTAGTGGATTCAGCGCCATCCGCCGAATGAGCTCCGACCCTTTTTCGGAGGTTGGCACGAACCTCTTCTGGTCGGGTGCACGGAACTCCATCCGCCCAACTTCCTCGGCATGCACTTTGCCCATCAAATCTCTCACTTGATAGGTTCTAAGCACTGAGTAGTCGAGCAGCGTCGCCTTTCGCAGCTCGTTGTGAGCATCTACCTCGGCAAGAAGCTGGTTTTCGGCGATGCCGGGACGCAACCCCTGGAGGGGAGATGTAATCTGCGCCTGGTTCTCCTGATCAGACTCCGCTTTTGCCGCCACCGCGAATGTTACTAGGGTGCCCAATGTGGCGGCCAACAGGAAAAATGTAAGTTTGGTGTTCGGTGTTGCCATATCTCCCCTCCGAAAATTTCGCTGCTCGTTATTCGATCCTTGGTTCAACTCGGTGGCCCATACCGCCAGCTATCCTTGCAGCGCTCCAGCGTGCGGTCGTACCGACGGAGCACGCTTCTTCGAGACAGCAGATCCTTGGCTGCCCTGCACCGGAACTGCATGCGACGGGCCCGGCACTGGCGAGTCCTTGATGCTCTTAGCCACGTTGCGAGCCAGGTTGTGGGTAGCTCGCAGGTTGCTTCCGATGAAGCGCACATTGCCATCGACCACGTGCTCCAGGATGACCCGGCCGTCCCGCGTGCACAGTTGCGTGCGGACGGTCAGCTTTGTTTCCCCGGCAATAGTGGTCACCGCACGTCGAGTCTCGCTTCCGGGCGTGTACTTCTGCACGCTGGTTTTCAGGATCAACAGATCAGGAACGTCGTTGGCGTTACGGTCACTGTCGCGAAATACCTGCTTGAATTGCTTGGCTTTGCTCAGCTCATCCACAAGGCTCTCGTAGATGGCAAGCTGGAAGGAAGATGCGAGGTCTACGTCGCCGGGGTCAACCTGATCCACTTGCACGCTCCACTGCGTAGAATTGGAGCGGTTGCTTCCGGGGGACGTGTTCATAGCCCCATTCTGGGCAAAGAGCTGAACCGCACCTGTAATCGTAATTAGCATCATCGCCGCGGCCAGCAGGACCGATGACAACCGCTTATTTGCTTTCATGTGTCACCTCCGCAGTGTTCTGCGTTGCGGGTTTCTCATCGTGGTGGCTGACATGCGCGCCCCTGGCCACGAGTTCATTCTTCAGAACCTCTCCTTGCCCTTTGCCCAGCTGGAAGATCGCTCCATGGACCCCGCCATTCGCGTCAACATATTCCAGGGCAAGAGTGTCGTACTTCTTGTGGGCAAAGAGGCTGACCACTCGGCCGCCGCCAAATGGAGCTGCCGCCTTGCCTAACGTCATCGGCAACCCGCCAACTTGCTTGCTTTCGTCGCCTACAAAGACATCCTGGACAGAGGATGTCTTGATCTGCTCGGCTGGAGTTCCGCCTTTCTCAAACTTCAGAACATCGCCTTCGAGCGACACACTCCCGTTAGCGTTATTCCGAGCGCCTTCGAAACCCAGTAGATGGGTAACGCGAAGGCTGAACGGGGTGGTCGAATTGGTTGCTGGGCTCGCACTCTGAGCAAACCCCGCACTGCAATAAGCCAGCAGGAACAGCAAACACAGGATCGTACGCGCAATCGGGAACTCAGCACCCGATGTGTCGTACCTCAGAACAGCCTTACGATTCATGTTCTCTCCGGCCCCGACCCCTGCGGAATTCCTTCGTCCTCGGGTGCGCAAATAAAGGTTCACCTCACTCCTCATGCATTCAGGGTTCCAAAGCCGAATTGCCTTCCTGCTGCGAGAGCTGCGACTCAAAGCCTCAGAGCTGTAACGTCAACAGTCACCTGGGAGGCAACGGGCCTCACACACTGCTGCCGATATACAGGCAAGCAGTTGGCATGTGACGGATGGCTGGCAGCGATGTTGGTCCTGACGTGCGAACGGCTAGATGCGCGGCGTGTGAATTTCCGCTAGCGTTCGAGCGTTACGCAACTGGTCTACACAAGCGGCAAGCGGTTCTGGAATGGGTCAATGACAAAGGGCTGCGCACAAGGGAAGGGAAGCCGCTTCCCACAGAAACATTTCGTAGGATGCTCGGTAATGCTCTATACGCAGGACGCATAGTTGTACAGGGCAAGAGTGGCGGGGCTGGGCAGGACTGGCGAATAGTTCACCGCGGCAGCTTTGAGCCTATTGTGTCGGAGCAGACGTTCGATAAGGTGCAGTCTCTGCTGGCGGGTCGTCGGCCCACCGTCGCTCCACGCAGACGTGCTAATCCAGACTTTCCTCTTCGGCAGTTCGTTCGCTGTGGCTGCTGTGACAAGCCGCTTACAGGGAGTAAGTCCACAAGCCGAACGGGCGAGAAATACGCCTATTACCACTGTCAGAACAAGAAATGCTCGTCTCCAGTGCGCGTCTCGAAACAGCGGTTAGAGTCCGACTTCGTCCCGTTTGTTCGACAACTCCGGCCGAACGCTGAATACCTGCCAGTTTTCCGCGAGAGCGTTATTGCTGTTTATGAGAAGAAGTTTGCCGAGTCGCTGGAGATGCGCGATGCGTTGGAACGACAACTGAGGCAGAAGCAAGAGAGCAAGCGCAAGCTGAATGAGGCGTTCATTTATCGGAGTGCAATTAGCGAAGGCGACTACCGCCAGATGAAAGAGGCGGTGGAACAGGAAATCCTCACGCTCGAGATGAAGGTCAACGAGGCCAAGCAAGAGGAAATCGAGATCGACCAACTTCTCGACTTCTCGGAAAACTTGCTGTTGAATGCGGCTGGGATGTGGAGCGAGAGCGGCTTGGAGCACAAACAGCGGTTACAGCAGATTCTCTTCCCCCAGGGAGTGACTTATACGGATGACGGTTATCGAACCACCGCAACTAATCCTATGTTCAATCTCTTACGAGAAAGAAATCGAGGAAAGAGAACAGTTGGTAGCGCTACCGGGAATCGAACCCGGGTTTTGAGATTGAGAATCTCACGTCCTAACCCCTAGACGATAGCGCCACACGAACTCCTTCGGATTATAGCAAAGCCGTACCGCCTTCCAGAATCGTCAGGCCGCCTCGATTTCAGCTCTGCTGCGCACGCGCCAGCGCTCGCTTGAGGGTCTCATCCAGCGCGGATTTTGCCTTTTCGTACTCTTCCGCGCTGACGCGCCCTTGCTGGCGATCGATCTCCAGTTGGAACAGTTCTTCTTTGAGCGCCGCCAGGAGCATGGCGGCGTGTCCCTGCGGAGCGGAGGGCATCGGAGCCGTTGACGCTGAAGTTGTCGCCGCGGCCGGCAGCGGCTTGGCGGGTTGCGCGGTCCGAGCGACGGAGGAGTGCGCAGCACTCGAAACGCTTTCCGGCGCTTGCGGCGTGGAGCGCGCCAAGCTGGTGGTTGGCCGGGTTGCGATGTACACGCCGCCCGCAATCAGCGCCGCAACGATTCCTCCCAGGATTGCCCAGCGGTACTTGTGGAGGGGGTCGGGGGCATCGACCGGCGGCCCCAGTCCCCCGCCGGGGCGGTTGTCGCGGCCCATGCTTTGCCCTGCTTGATTGCCGGCCGCGCCTGGGGCTCCGCCGCCTTCGCCTTCCTCCTGCAGAATCCCGGTACCGCTCACGCGGAAGGCAAGGTCCTTGCCGGGAGTCACGCTGCTCGCCACCTGCACGTTGGATTGTCCAGCGGGATCGTTCATCGGAGAAAACGCGTTCGCATCCTTGGCCTCGAAGGTCATGGACTTGGGCAGCACCACGACGAAGTGCTGCATCTCGCCGGTGACCTTGGGTGTAATGGTTGCCTCTCCGCTGTACGGAAGATGCCAGGCGATCTCGAAGCGGGTTTCGCCCGGGCGCAGAGGAAACACGAAGAAGTATTTTCCTTTTTCCGCAGGAACCGCGGCCGTGTTCACCGGCATGCCTCCGGGAGCCGAGGCCAGCGACTGGTCGATCTGAGCGCCCTCCGGCAGGTAAAACTCGTAAGTGCGATCCGACATCAAAGAGCGCGGCGGCTTGGAGCTGTTCTTGACCGAGATCAGCTCCAATGCCTGCAACTGGCCCGCATCGGTCTGCATGCGGATCACGTTCACGTTGGTAGCGATGCCATCGAGCTTCTTGGCAGCGTCATAGACCTTGATCTCGACCGAACTTACCCCCGGCCGCACGGGCCCCCCGGCAGGGAAGTAATTCACGCCCTGATGAGTGACCCGGACCAGGTGGGGCACGCTGGGGTCGTCAATGCTCAACGTGAACTTTCCCTGGGCGTCGGTGCGAGTGCGCCCGGACTCGTTCATCCCCTGGGAGAGCGCCAGCAGGACTACATCATCGCCCGCGGCGGGCTTGCCCGTGGTCTCATTGGTTACGACGCCGCTGAGAGTTTCGGCGGAGACCAGGACGGCGCTCGCCAGAAGCAGCAGCAAAGCCATCAGTGCAGGGCGGAGTTTCAAGATTGGACTCCAGAATTGTGTCGCCTTCAGGCGACCGCAGTCTTCTCCAGGCGCTCGATTTCACCCAGGATGGCGGCCGCCTCGTCTTCCAGGGAACTGCGCATCCTCAGGTAATCGCCCTCGGGGAACTTGCCGGCATTGAATTCGAAGTTCAGGTCGCGCAGGTTCTCGTACACCGCTTCCTTGCGCTCCCGCAGATATGCGAGCCGGGTCTTCTCGGTGCCGGTGTCGTAGTCACGCGAGGGCGACAAGACATAGAGCAGCAGGCCGATAGTCAACAGGAGGCAGGCCAGCGCGGTCATAGCTGCGTCTCCTGGCGAGCGCGCTGGCGCAGGGCGTCGAGCTCGGCGGCGTTCAGATCGCTGGCGCCGGCGGGCACGACGCGGTACTTCCACTTTCGCACCAGCACCACCACCAGGACGATTCCCGTCAGCAGCGCGAGGTATGGAGTGATCCATGCGACCTGATTGAAGCCGGTGGTGGGAGGCGCCGCCAGCACCGTGGCTCCGTATTTCTGCACGAAAGCTTGCAGGACAAGGCTATCGCTGTCCCCGCGCTGAAGGCCTCCCATCAGCTCCGCGCGCATGCGCTCCGAGTAGGAGCAGCCTACATGGTTGCATTCCAGAAGAATCTGGTTGCAACCGCACTTGCACATGAGCTTGTGCCCGAGGTCCTGGAAGCGCTGCTCCAAGCCATCGCCCGCGCCCATAAAAACGAAGCTCGCGATCGCGAGCAGGGCGGCGTGGACCGATTTCTTGGTTGCGAAATGCATGCTTCAGTCGCCTACGGCAGCCGGATGGCGAGCCTCCTCCTCTACCGCCG
The DNA here is from genome assembly GCA_035319065.1 of Terriglobales bacterium. Classification (GTDB taxonomy): domain Bacteria; phylum Acidobacteriota; class Terriglobia; order Terriglobales; family Acidobacteriaceae; genus DASPRM01. Next base: position 14,079 of record DATHDM010000091.1, on the reverse strand, counting down.
CGCGAGCCGGCACCCGCATTGCCACGCGAACGGCCGAGATGCTGGGAACCAACGCAATCAAGGTTCCGATGATGACGATGTGCACTCCGATCCATATCCACAATACCAGCGGGTTCAGGTGAGCGCGTATGATCGGACGTCCGCTGTCCTGATTCAGCCCGCTATAAACAAGGTACAGGTCTTCCGGCAGGGTCGAACGATTGGCCACCATGGTGGCCGCCTGCTGGCTGGCCTTGTAGAAGCGGCGCTCGGGATAGAGCGTATCCACATGCCGGCCATTTTTCGTCACGTCGATGATTGCCCACTCGCTGCTGTAGTTGGGATTGTCGTCTTGCGTGTAGGACTTGCAGGTCAAGGTGTAGGGTCCGATGGACATGCTGTCGCCGTTGCCCAACTCGCGCTCGATATCGCGATTGAACGCCGCCCCGGCGAACCCGATCATGATCACGATCACGCCGAAATGGACGATGTAGCCGCCGTAGCGCCGCGTGTTGCGCCGCGTCAGTTGCACCATGGAGGCCAGCAGATTCTGCCCGGTGTGCCCTGCGATCACCCGCCCGCCGCGAACGAACTCTGAGACGACGGTAGCGGCGACGAGCACTGACAGACAGATCGTTATCAACGAATAGAATGCAGCGGTATCCGTGAACGGCCGGAACCCAAATGCAATCAGAATCACCGCGGTCGCGACTGAAAGACACGCGGGCATCAGGAAATTGCGCTTCAGGCTCTCCACCGATGTCTTCCGCCAGGCCAGCAACGGCCCAACTGCTGTCAGGATCAGCAGCAGCACGGCTACAGGAATATTCACTCGGTTAAAGAACGGCGGCCCCACCGTCACCTTCGCGCCCTGCACCCATTCCGAGAGCACCGGGAACAGCGTGCCCCACAGCACGGTAAAGCAGGCAACCAGCAGCAGCAGGTTGTTGAACAAAAAGCTCGACTCGCGCGATACCAGCGACTCCAGCCGGTTCTCGCTGCGCAGATGATCGCGATTTCGCACGAACCAGTACACGCAGACCGCAAACGTCAGCGCGAGAAAACTTACGAACCAGGTGCCGATGGAGGACTGGGCAAAGGCGTGAACCGAGCTGACGACTCCGCTGCGCGTAAGAAAGGTTCCAAAAATCGAGAGCAGAAAGGTGCAGAAGATCAGCCACACGTTCCACACCTTCAGCATGCCGCGCTTTTCCTGCATCATTACCGAATGGAGAAACGCGGTGCCGGTCAGCCACGGCAGCAGGGAAGCATTCTCCACCGGATCCCATCCCCAGTATCCGCCCCAACCCAGCACCGAGTAAGCCCAGTGCGCGCCCAGGAAGATGCCGCAAGTGAGAAATAGCCAGGTCACCATCGTCCAGCGACGCGTGATGTGGATCCACTTCTCACCCGGATACTTCATCATCAGCGCCGCCAGCGCGAATGCGAAGGGCACGGTGAATCCCACGTAGCCGAGATAGAGCATGGGCGGGTGGATCACCATCTCCGGATACTGCAGCAGCGGATTCAGGCCATTGCCATCTGGCGGCAGCGATCCCTGCATCATGGCAAACGGGTTCGCAGGAAAATTCACCAGCAGCAGAAAAAACACCTGCACCGCCGCGATGACTGCCGAAGCGTGCGCCACCAGCCGAGGATCGACGCGATAGCGCAGGCGCAGCACCAATCCATAGCTGGCCAGCAGCAGCGACCAGAACAGCAGCGAGCCTTCCTGGCCCGACCACAGCGCGGCAAATTTGTAAGCGGCCGGCAGGTCTCGATTGCTGTGATGAAAAATGTAGGCAATTGAAAAATTGTTCTGGAAGGTAGAGATGACCAGGACCGCCGCCGCAACCAGCACCGCGACAAATACTGCAATTCCGGCTCGCCGCGCGCTCTCCGCCAGCCGGTCAGAGGCCTCGCCCTTGCGCAGCAGCGCCCAAGCTCCAGCCACGAACGAATATGCGCTCAGCCCAAGGGCCAGCAGGAGAGAATAACTGCCTAATTCCGCCATGGAAGGCTACAGGACCGCCCGATGCGGTCATTGTTTCAGAATCCCGATACCCTCGCAAGTTGAGCCGTCTTGCGGGCGCGAGCCCGCAGGCGAAAACCCCGAGGCTGCTCCTGCGGCCGAGGGATCTGCCCCGCGTATTGAAACGAGGCGCTGCCTCGACGCGACTCCTCACCTGATGCCGTTGCCCGTTTCATGGGGCGTGAGGGCCTTTCCTAAAATTGTCCCCTTCTGGAAACGATTGCAATTGCGGGAATTGACTTCGCTCCTCGGCGGCGTTTTCTCCCCGGAGGTAACCTCCACCCGCGTTACCTTGGGAATGACTGGTTGCGCTGCGATCCCAAGCGGTGCGGATGGAGGACGGAAGTGAAGGCCACGATCCTGATTGCTGAAGCCGACGAGACAGTCCGCAAGCTGATTCGTACGGTTCTGGAAAATGCTCGCTATGATGTGCTGGAAGCCTTCGACGTGGAATCGTGCCTGGAAACTGCCAGGACCGAGCACGTGGATGTGATCCTGCTGGACTGCGTCAGCCTGGACCTGGGAGGCATGGCCACGCTCAAGAGACTGCGCGTGGGCTATCGCACGGCAGACATTCCGGTACTGGTCATGAGCGGCCTCGGGCAGTACACCTATGGTTTTGCCTTGTGGTCGAGTGGATGGCTGGTCAAGCCCTTCCGGGCGTCACAACTGCTTCAGAGCGTCGAGCGCGCGCTCAATGGTTGGACCTTCAATCAGAAGGCAACACTTCCGCCTGCGTTGACCGCCGCTGTTTAGTCCGCCGCCGGGGAAGGAAGCCAGCTCTTACCAGGCCTTGCGTCTCGCGCCAGGCTACATCCCGGCCTGTTTCTATGCGCTGAACCCGCGTTCCTTGAGCACCTGCACCATCTTGGAAAGCCGGTGATGATCATCATTGTGCAGAACGATGAACTTGAACGGCTGCAGAGTGCCACCCACGTGGGCATCCGGCTTGAGCAGTTCAACGATCCCGCTCACCGGCCCGACCACGGTGTTGAGCTTGATCTGAGCCAGGGTTCCGGCACTCACCTGGTGAGTGAGGCGGGCAAGCCCGCCGGTGGTGGAGATCTTGTGCAAGACCCCCGAAATCCGGCGCCCGCCCAAGGCGAAACTCACGGCTTCAGAGTTGGGGACGTGCACTCGGGGAGCCCGCACTATAGGCTGCGGGTAAGTCGCATGCGCCATGGGTACTAGCTTCGCAGCCGCGGCTGCTCGCGCCTAGATTACCAGGGGGCGTTGTCCAAATTTCTTGCGGTAACCGGAGCCCGGGAAGTTGGACTCAAGAGTGGAAGTCCCAAGTATGCAATAACTTAGCTGATCCCGTAACGGACCTTGGCCATGTCCACGATCTCCCCGATCAGCTGCGTATAGGATCTGCCGGATTTCCGGGCGGCCATGGCGAATTCCTGGGTGCTGGCAAGCCAGGGGTTGGGGTTGGCCTCGATCACATAAATTTCGCCCTTATCGGTCAGGCGCATGTCAATGCGCCCATAGTCCCGGAGTTTGCAGGAGCGGTAGGCCCCCAGCGCGGTCTCCTGCAGCCGCTGAACCGTTTCTTCATCCAGGTCTTCCACCGGCGCGGATTTGGTGACCTTGTAGGCTTCGGTCTCTTTGTCGAACTTTACGTCCTGGCCGGCGATGCGCGGGGTGCCCTTGGGCAGCTTGGAGAGGTCCAACTCGATCAGGGGCAATGCCTCGGTATGTTCATAGCTGCCCAGTACAGCTCCATAGATCTCGCGTCCCTCGATGTACTCTTCGATCAGGGCCGGAGAATCAAACTCCTCCTGGATGTATTGCACGCGCTCCATCATCTCTTTGATTCCGTTGACCACCGAGCAGTTGTCGATGCCAATCGAGCCATCCTCGGAGATCGGCTTCACGATCAAGGGGAACTTGATATCGTCGCTGTGATCGACGCGCCCTTTGTAGGAAGAAGCGAAATAGGGAGTCTTGATGTGATGAAAGGCGAACATCTTCTTGGCGATCGCCTTGTCCTGAGCCAGGAAGAGCCCATGCGGCCCCGTCCCGGTATAGGGAAGCCCCGCAAGGTCGAGGAAGGCCGCGATGTTCATGTCCTTGGTGTCGTCGCCGCCGTAGGACTCGGTGAGGTTGAAGGTCAGATCGGCGCCGCATTTGGCAAGCGCCTGCAGGGACTGACTCCGCCCGTCAAGAATTTGGTAGAAGGGCTCGTGACCTAACTTCTGCAGCGCCTCGAAGATTTCTTCCCGGTCGTGCTTCTCCTTCTTCTTCCGCGTCCTCTTCTTCGCGCTCTTGCGGACGCGAGTCTCCGGCTCCGGTTCGGGAGCTGGTGCCTCTTCCTCAAACACGTCGTACAGTACGGCGATTTTCAGCTTTTCGCTGGGCATCGCTGGCTCCCAAGCAATCTGCAACCGGGGGAGGAAGTCCGAGTATGTCCTACTTGCGGGGAATTGTTGCGGTGAAGATAGTTACGATCCCGGCACCTCATGGATCGTGAGTTCTACTCCTGCACAAACTTTCCGCGCAACAGGTAATTCATCGCCAACGCGGTGGCATAAACGGAAACCTCGGCCAGGTATTCCTGCTCCCGGCTCAGATCGGAAAGCAGGCCCAAGGCATCGACCCGTTGCTCGATTGACTCTATCAATTTTCTCACCAACGGGCGCTGCACGCCTGTCCAATACGTCACCTTGTCCACTAGTGTTTTTTGATTCTCACCCAGCATCTCCGCCGCCGCCCGCACCCCCTTCCTCCGCCGCTTGGAGACGTTGAAGATGTCGATCAGGTCGGCGTCCAGAGCCAACTCCGCCGGGGCAGCCTGCTCCACCGCCTGCTGATAGAACTCAGCCACCGTGGTGGTCATTTCTTCTACCGTGACGTCGGTCTCGCCTTGCGGCTTAAGCGGTTCGGCATCGGCGAGGCGGTGAGCGATCCGGTCCACATACTTCAGCTTTCGCAATGCTCCCCACTTCTTGTACTTCTCGCGCCAGCGCGAGCGCGGTGTGAGCCAGACGGCAAAGGTTTCGGCGAAGTCCTCGTCGGGATGCTTCTGCGCATACCAACCGGCAATGTGACGCACAAAGCGCCGCGAGAATGCGACCGGACGATAGTTCTCGCGATAGGGGCGCCGATAGGGGCCGAACAGTTCGCGCCACTCCGGCGTCTTGTACAGGCCGTAGGCGTAGTTGAAGGCGTGACCGGCCTCGTGCCGCAGGTACATCATGATCTCGCGCGCGTCTTCGAGATCGTTCATCTCCTTCTCCAGCCGCGCCAGTTGCGGATTGGCGAGATAAAACGGAATGCCGATCACCGGCTCGCCCGACGGGCAACCCCATTCATCGGTGAGATAGCACGGAGGATGAAACTTCTTCAATCCTTTGCGTTCCAGCTCGCGATACAGCTGCTGAACGAACCTCTCCAGCGGCGATCCTTCCAGCTTCAGCCCAAGATCGCGAATGGGCTTGCCCAGGATTTCCTGGACGTCGGGCGGAGTCTTTTCGAAGGCACGCACGTGATCTTCGCAAGATTAGCACGCGCAACTGCAGCCCCGTACAGATGCCGGCGGGACGAGGTACGGTGGACTCAAAGAGGTAGAGCCTCTGGAGGGGCCATCGACCCGCGAAGGATATCAAGGCCTGACTTGGGATTCGGCGGCGGCTTCGCCCGCAGGACGTCCCATTCCTGGTTGCAGGCGAGTGTCGAATGGTAAGGCAGGCGTTACAATTGGCCCCCAGAATTACCATGCTTCTGCGTGAAATTCACAGCGCCGAGGCGAGCATGAGCCGCGGCCATAGCCGGCGGAGATCGCTGAAGCGATCCGAGCAGGCAATTTGGGATCCGCAACGCCGCTCCCTCGATCCGCTCGATCTGCTGATCGCCGCCAACCGCGACCGCATGCCGGAGCTGCTGCCCATCAAGATGGCGCGCATGGCCGTGTCCCCGTTTGCGTTTTTCCGCGGGTCCGTGCCCTTGATGGCGGCTGACTTGGCCACACTGCCGGTAACCCACCTCGACGTCCGCATCTGCGGCGACGCCCACGTGCACAACCTGGGCGCCTTTGCCGGACCTGATGGGCGGCTGTATTTCGATATCAACGATTTTGATGAGACCGTGGTCGGTCCCTGGGAGTGGGACATCAAGCGGCTTGCCGCCAGCCTCGTGCTCGCCGGCCGCGAGGCAGGTGATAGCGATGAGTTATGCCTGCAATCGGTGCGAGTCTTCATGAGAACTTATCGCGAGGCGATGCTCCGCTTTGCTGCCATGCCGAGGTTGGAGATCGCCAGGTACCGCGTACACCGGCAGTTTGTGGGCCCTCCCGGCAAGAATGTTCTTCGCAAGGCCGAACGCGCCACGCCACAACAGAACCTGGAAAAGCTGACGCTCCGAAGGCGCAATGGAACTTACGCCTTCCGGGACAGGAAGCCTCTCCTTACCCCGGTCTCGAAATTGCAGGCGGCGGAGGTGCTGAACGCTCTGGTGCAGTACCGCCAGACTCTTCTCGTGGACCGGCGGCACCTGTTCGACTTCTACCGGCCGGTCGATGTGGCATTCAAGATCGTGGGGACAGGCAGCGTCGCCACTCGTGACTATGTAGTCCTCTACTTCGCCGACGGACCGCACGACCCTCTCTTCCTGCAGGTGAAGGAGGAACCGCCTTCCTCTTACGCGCCTTTTCTGAAGGGGGCGCCGGGCGTTGCCAATCAGGGGCAGCGTGTGGTGGAGGGGCAACGCGCGATTCAGACGCAGTCGGACCTGCTCTTGGGCTGGACTGCATTCGGCGGTCGCGACTACTTGGTGCGGCAACTGAGCGACCACAAGGCGTCCATTGCCGATGAGGACTTGCGGGGCAAGGGCTTGGCAATCTATGCCCATACCTGCGGCGAGCTGCTGGCCAAGGGACACGCCCGCTCCGGCGATCCATGCGCTCTGGCTGGCTACATTGGCGCCGGACCGAACCTGGACAAGGCGATCCAGAAGTTTGCCAAGGCCTACGCGGATCAGGTCACGCTCGATTACGAGAAGTTCCGCGACGCCATACGCAGCGGCAGTATCAAGGCCGCGCGCAGCAGCTTCTGATCCGGGTGCCTTTGCACCGTCAAAAGCTCTCTGCACCTCTATCTGCATGTTTCTCGGTCACTACGCAGTTGCGCTTGGCTGCAAACGAGTCGCTCCCAAAGCGTCGCTGGGTACTGCCATCATGGCCGCGCAATTCCTGGACCTCCTCTGGCCCCTCTTCCTGCTGGCAGGAATCGAGCGCGTGCGCATCGCCCCTGGGAACACCCGCTTCACACCGCTGGATTTCTACGACTATCCCATCAGTCATAGCTTGGCGACGTCTGTGGCTTGGGCCGCGGGATTCGCGCTGATCTATCGGTGGTTGAGGCGTGACGGGCGTGGGTCGCTGGTTCTCGGACTTGCCGTTTTCAGCCACTGGGTGTTGGACTTCGTTGCTCATCGTCCAGACTTGCCCTTGGCGCCGGGCTCTTCAAGATATTTCGGGCTGGGACTATGGAATTCAGTAGCAGCCACTCTCGCGGTGGAATTACTACTCTTCCTGATAGGCCTGGCGCTCTACCTGTCCTCGACCCGCGCGCGAGACCTCACTGGCAGGCTTGCATTCTGGAGTCTGATTGCGGTGCTCGTCATCATCTATTTCGCAAATGTGATGGGCTCTCCCCCACCCAGCGTGAAGGCACTTGCCTGGGTCGGAATGGGCCAGTGGTTGTTTGTTGCCTGGGGATTCTGGGCGGACCGCCATCGAATCGCGAGTGCGGGCGAGAAGTGACGGCGGAAGTGAACCGATCAGTTCCGCCAAGGCGCGATCGACAATCAAACCGGGGAAGCGTCGCAACAAAACGAAAAGACCGCCCGGCAACTCAGGCGGCCTTTTCTTTAGGGAGAATAGTTCCAAACGGAGGCAAGACCTAACCGTCGAAACTTTCTGGCGAAATCTTATTGACGGCGAAGAAGGGGTGTCAAGGAAATTCTTGGAATTAAATACCTTTAATTTCAATCACTTGCAATTTTGCAACCAGCAAAGTTATAGTCCCCAAAAAGCTGCCCGCAGAGGCCTTTTCGAGCAGTAAAGCGTCACTTTTCAAAAGTTTAGCCCCCGGAATCGCAGTTTGAGACCCATTGCGCCCTGCTCTTGCCCCCGAGCCTCCAGGTCCTTTGGCTGTCCCGATTACGAACCTTATTTTCCGATGTCGAGGCGGATGATCTCGACGCTTTCGCTGCGATCGAAGATGCGATCGGGGAAGAGGCGCTTGGCGAGAATGCGGATTCCTCCGAAGGCTATTCCCACCACGATGGCCATCCCCAGCAGGATGGCAATCAACACGATGATGTTGACCAGAAGATTTCCGACGTTGTTGCGCCTGCTGAAGAACGTGTTCTCATTCCACGTTATGTCGGCGTCGTAGTTGACGGAAGCCAGCAGCGATTTGGCTTCGGCGGTGGATATCGCTCCCGTCAGCACCGCCAGAATCGGGCCAGTGCGCTTGGAAAAAAACGCGCTCTCGCTGCTGGCGCCGTTCTGCGGGTTCTGCGAGGAATGGGCTGCTTCAATCGCCTTCAGGCGGGCAGCTGCAATCTGCGGTGTCGGATAGGCAATCAGAGCGAGCTGCGCCGTCCCCTCGCCCGTGTTGTAGTCCCCCAGAGCAACCTCAGCGCCCTGTGAAAAGTCCACCTGCTCCGCGGGGAAGGAGGCTCCCACCAGCGAGAGGCCGATCGGACCCATCACGTACTTGGCTGAGTTGCGCACATAGCCTTGCTTTGGGAGATAGGTGGGCAGGGTGGGCAAGTTACGCGCACTGCCGCCGGGCAGAGGGACAGAGTCGGCCAGCTGCCGCAGGTCCGCAGCCGTCATGGCGGTCACGCTATCCAGGCTCACGTCAACCAGCACGTTGCCACGGTAAAAGAGCACGTGCAGCTCAGAAGAAGATGCCTGATCGCCGATCTTCTCCGTCGCCATCTCAGGAGTCTTGTAGAAAGTGAAGGCGCCGTAGGATCCACTGGCGTCATTAAACCGCGCGGCCTTCACCTTCATCGAACGGCCGGGCTTGGTGTAGCTTGCCGACTCGGCGTCGGTGAAGCCGAATTCCTTCAATAAGTCGGGATGCGTGGGATCTGCCTGACGGGCATCGTTGCTTGGCTGCGAAGCGGATTTCTCCCATCCCGCAAAGGTCTGCGGCAGCAAAGCTGGAGGGTTGGGAGCGGCGTATCCCAGCGTGCCGAGCAGTAAGATCAGCAGAATCCGTTTCATGAAACCGAGGGCAGCCTCTGAGCATTAGACTACCCCCGCTGAGTGAAAGTTCCAAGTTGAGTAGCGGGCGTGAGCGCAGCGGGAGCCCGCTGCCGAAATCCCGAGCGCAGCGGGAGCCCGCTACCGAAATTCCGAGCCTAGCGAGGGATCCTGAGTTTCTGGAAAGGAATGCTTACTGAACCCCGGACTTGCTTATCTTGGTCGCGACCTTCACTCCGCTCAGCCCGCCGACGTATTTCGAGATGCCGCGGAACAGCGATTCGGCGATCTTCTGGCGGTACTCGGGAGTCTGCAGCCGCTTTTCATCCGCGGGATTGCTGATAAAGGAGATCTCCGCCAGGATGGACGGCATGTTGGCGCCGATCAGGACGATGAAGGGCGCCTTCTTTACGCCCCGGTCGCGCATGGAACTGTTGCGAACCGAGAGGCCGCTGTGCATCGCCTGCTGCACGTCGAAGGCGAACTCCCGCGATTCTTCGATCTTCTCCTTGAGAGCGATCTTCTTGACCAGGTCCTGCAGTTCATGAATCGACTTCTCGGAGACCGCGTTTTCGCGCGCCGCCACCTCCAGGGCATCGCGTGAGGAGGTGAAGTTCAGGTAATAGGTCTCCACTCCGCGGGCGCCGGGATCGCGGCTGGAGTTGGCATGAACGGAGATGAACAGGTCAGCCTCGTGCTGATTGGCGATGGCTGTCCGCGTCTCCAGGGGAATGAAGGTATCGTCGTCACGGGTGTAAATAACTTCCGCTCCCAGGCGGTTCTCGAGCAGCTTGCCCAAGCGGAGGCTGACATCGAGCACCAGGTCCTTCTCTTGCAATCCGTGCGGGCCGATGGTGCCGGTATCGTGACCGCCGTGCCCGGCATCGACCACGATGCGGCCGATCTTCAACCCCAGGGCGCGAGTCAGAGAGCGGTCGCCATCCAGGGTGGGCTGCGCTTCGCGCACGTCCAGCTTGTCGCTGGCACGGCCCTTGCGCGAACGGGTTTTGCTCCTGGGGACAGCCGCGTCTTCGTTTGTCTTGGCAAGGGTGGCGTTTGCCGGCCTGACATGGCTGTCCCGCCTGGCTTGGTCCTCGGCCGCCTTGGCTTGAGTCTTTGCCGGCTTATCCTTAGAGTCATCCACTGCCGCGGGAATCTCGTCGGCATCGACCACCGTTCTCGGGATCTGGCCGGACGGGTTGCTCTTCGCCGCGCTCGACTGCGCCGGCGCGGCTGCTTTAGCGCCGGCGTCGAGACGTCCAGGATCAGCGGCGGATTCGGGGGACCTGGAATCCTTGATCGTGGGGCTCGGGGCCCGGACTGCGGCAACTTCCGTGTTCGCCTTGGCCTTTGCCGGGGTCTTTGTTCCCTTCGCCTCCTTTCCATCGTTGCCGTCTTTGACGTCGGCGGCCGCGCTAGTCTGGGGCGTGTCGGCAATCTTGACCGGCGCTGATGGCTGCCCGGCTCGCGCCGGGGATTGGGCCGACTTCTTGCCGTGAATGTCGATGATCAGGCGATAGGGGTTAGGCAGGAGAAACGCGGAGTAGTCGGAGACGTCATCCACATCCAGCACCACCCGCGCCTGGCCCGGCAGGTACTGTGCCACACGGATCTTCTTCAGGAATCCGTCCTCCACGTCAAAGCTCTTGCCCACCAGGGTTGAGGCCAGCCGCGTGTCTTGGAGATCGAAGTAAATGCGGTCGGGATTCGGGATGCGCCAGCCCTCGTACTTGACCTCGCCTTCCAGGTCGATGGCCACACGGGTGTAGTCGGGAGTGGACCAGTGGCGGATGCCGGTCAGCAGACGCCGCGAGGAGCTCCTGGACGGCTCCAGCCCCCCGGCGGCGGCTGGTGGTTCCGCGTCTTTCTTGCTGGCAGCGTTCTCAGGATTCTTCTGCTCCGCCGCGCGCTTGATCGCGGCCAGCGCCTTGCCGGCTTCCTCTGCCTGAGGCGCGCGCGGATAGAGCTTTAGCAGTTCTTCGAAAGCGGCTCGCGCCTGATCGGGATCGTTCAGGTCATCTTTGTAGATCTGCCCGATGGTGAAAAGAGCCTGCACGCGGTACTTGCTGGCGGGATATTCGCGGCGCAGAAAGCGATACTGGCCGATAGCGCTCTTGAGGGCAGTGTCGTCATCCAGAGCCTGCCCCTGCTCGGCCAGCAGTTCGGCGACCGCGACCACGCTGGCATCGGCTTTGGAAGCGGTGGGCGCCAGGTGATAGACCCGGCGGTAGGCATCTTCGACGCGCTTGTATTCGCGTGCGCTGCGCTCCCGCTCCGGCCGCCCGTTCAGGGCCTCACGCATGCGCTCGGCCGTCTCAAATTGTGTTTGGGCGAGCTGCCTCTTCTGCGAGTTACTGCCGGCGGCCGCGGGAAGTACAGCACAGGAAACCAGGAGCAGGGCGGTAGCGAAGGCAATCCGCGCCATCGAGCGCCGGAGGAGTTCTCCGGGGAGGGTCGAGGAGTCCAATTTTTGAAAATCCGAAGCGGCTCTGGTTGAGAGCTTCATCTATTCCGTGTTCGTGATCCTCAAAACTCCATCCGGCGCGCGCGAGACTCGGATCGGTCCGGCATTGCTCAGATACAAGCCCATGCCCGGGTTTCCTCCGGCATAAAGCTCGGTAATGCGCTTCACATAGTTCCGTGTTTCCGCGTAGGGCGGGATGCCATTGCTGCGGTTTACCGCGCCCTCGCCGGCGTTATAGGCGGCCAGCGAAAGGCGCACGTCCCCGCCGAAGTTGTTGAGCAGCTGTTTCAGGTGCCTCACTCCCGCATCCACGTTCTGCTGGGGGTCAAAAGGATTCTTGACCGCCAGAACCCGCGCGGTTTGCGGCATGAGCTGCATCAGCCCGAGGGCTCCCTTGCGCGAGACCGCACGCGCATTGAAGTTGGACTCCACCTTGATCAGAGCCCGCACTAGGTTGGGATCGACGTTGTGGCGGGAGGCCGCCGTTTCAATGGCATCGTCGATATCCTTGGCGGTAACCGCTCGCCCCTGGGCTACCCCACGGTAGTTCGGGTTCGCCTGGGCAGGGCTGATCTCGCTCCTCGGCTGCTGCCCTATGTAGTCCGTGACCTCGGCCACAGCGCTGCGGGCGGCAGTGGCGGCGGCATGGCTGGGGGCCGGCACCGGCTTCCAGCAATGCTCCGTATTGCTCCAGTAAATGAGGCGGTTAGCGCGGACTGGCACGGGAGCCGCCGGAGCCGGGGCGGAGCCGCTGGAGGCTGGGGCTTCGTCATTGACGTAGACAGTGCGGCCATAGGAGTCGCGCACCGCCACGATGGCGTCCCCGGCAATGGCATGAGGGAGGAGAATCGCGAAAGTGATCGCCGCCAGAACCATGAGCGGGAGTTTTGGCGCCGCGGTTCGGGGTGGAACCTGTGCCCGTTTACCCATGCGAACGTGTTCCTCGTAAGTCGCACGCCCTGGGAATGCGGTGCGCGAATTACCAACCCCTACCGACAGAGATATCAACCAGAGTGAGTGGATTATAGGTCGCTGGTTAGAGGGGTGCAATCTGGCAAAGCACGGGGAATCTGGGAAGTGAACCTGGCCAAGTGCCAGAAAAATCAGGGTAAAAGCCGGAAAAAACCTATCGAAAGACAGCCCGGGTACGGAGGAACATGAACCGCCGGATTCGGGAGATTACGTGCCAAAAAAGGGCGCTGAAAACGGAGGACTTAGGGAATGGTAATCGCCAAATGGTAATCGGGTAATCGCAAGTAGGAAGTACGAGCTCTCAAGTGCAAAGCAGCAAGCCAGCCCCGAGCCACTAAGTCCGAGGCTGGGCAGCTTTCACCCCAGGATCCCGGGCCGCACATCATCTTCCCCTATTTCAACAGCGACTCCACCAGCCCATAGGTTGAAGCCAGGGCTTCGTCCAAAGCAGCGGGATCCTTTCCTCCAGCCTCGGCCAGATCGGGCCGTCCTCCTCCCTTGCCTCCAACCTTCTGGGCAATGGGACCGATGATCTTCCCTGCCTGCAGCCGGTCCGTGAGGTCGCGGGTGACGCCAACGATGAGGGCAACATCGCCATTGGAAGATGACCCCAGCGCCACCACCCCCGAGCCCAGTTTCTGACGAAGGTTGTCCACCAGGGTGCGCATCTGCGGCCGCTCCAGGTTGTCCACACGATGTGCCAGAACCTTTACCCCATTGATGAGCCTGACCTTATCGTCGATGGAGGCGGTGGTGGCAGCGGCTGATTTCATCCGCGCCTGCTCCAGTTCCTTGCGCAGCCGCTTCAGCTCCTCGTCGCGGGCCTCCAGTTCGCGCTTCAGGGCTGTGGCCAGCGAGCCTTCGGACTCGCGCCCAAAACGCACCAGCTGGCGGGCAACGCCCTCCAGTTGATGGTCGGCCCGGAAGTGATGCAGGGAGCTCTCGCCCGCCACGGCTTCCACGCGTCGCACGCCGGAAGACACGCTGCCCTCGTCCAGGACCTTGATCAGTCCGATCTCGCCGGTCGCGGCCGTGTGCGTGCCCCCGCAAAGCTCGGTGGAAAAGTCGCCGATCCGAATCACCCGCACCCTGTCGCCGTACTTCTCGCCGAACAGCGCCATGGCATGGTACTGGTTGATGGCCACATCGATCGGCACGTCCTCGATCACTTCCACTTTCTGGTTAGCCAGGACCTCCTTGTTGATCAGGTCCTCGATGTCCTGCAGCTCTTCGTCCTCGACCGCCGTGAAATGCGAGAAGTCGAAGCGCAGGTGACCGGGCGAGACCAGCGATCCTGCCTGCTTCACGTGTTTCCCCAAAACCTCGCGCAGGCCCGCATGCAGCAGGTGGGTCGCCGTGTGGTGGCGCATGGTGGCGCGGCGGATGTCGAGATCGACCACCGCATCCACCTGG
>DATHDM010000090.1:0-5229 GCA_035319065.1 Terriglobales bacterium | reverse complement strand
GCGTTCCCGAGATCGGTCGTCCACTGAATGTCATCAGCGAGACGCTTGACGACGTCCGGCAGCGCCGCCATCGACTGGACGCTCGGATCCCAGGGCTGCTTGGCGACGGCATCGGTCAGCGCCTTGTCCTTCAGGCCCTTGTTCTTCGCCAGCCACTGCTGGAGCTGGATGATCTCCAGAGGATAGGTGGAGGCCGCCAGAACCTGCGCCAGCATCGGATCTGGATAAAGCGCAATCGGCGCCACTAGAGAGTCAAGTTGTTCTGGCGGGATCTTCGGCGCCTGGGCCTGCGGCGAGGACGCCTGCACCATCCAAGGGGCCATATATGCCAGGGTGTCGCCTGGCGCGAGGGCAACGATGCAGAGCATCACCAGCAGGGATCCGAAGGTTCTATCCTTTCGTTTCGGGTTCATAGCTGCCTCTCGTCCTAGTTCCGACAGAACTCCTGCAAATTTTGCAGTTCAACTGCCATCAAGCGAATGCACGCACCTCGTTCCTGTTCCAACCGCGTATCCACCTGCACTCTAAGCCAGCTTTTTGTTCGCGTCATCTGTCAAAAAGCGCAGGTGGAGTTCCGGCTGCATCGTTCCTCCACCGTAGTCCCTGAATGGGAAATTCGGCGAAGGCCTCAGAAGCCAGCTGCGCGGGCTGTATCCTGCCAAAGATCACCGATTTCCACCGCCGAAAACGGCGACGATCGATCCGAATCTTCCAAGTGGCTAGAAATGAGGAATGATCCAGGTTTCCAGCATTGGACTTTCGCAGACCTACTCCACCAGCGAAATCGCCTGGCTAACGTTAAGAACCATCACTGCATCTAGTCGCCTGTCTACCTGGAAGAATCTCGCCACCTTTTTCCCCGGCAATACGGTGGCGAAGCGTTGCGCATAGCGCTGTTTGACGGCAAGCTTTTGCTGCTCGATATTGAGACTCTCGTCGGTCATTCGCAGCGCGTCGGAATCGCGAAGCTCCCTGTAGTTGTCTGCGAATTCGGTGATCAGGGTCACCGTGCGATCGCTTATCTTGCTCAACTCG
Source organism: Terriglobales bacterium (assembly GCA_035319065.1). GTDB lineage: Bacteria > Acidobacteriota > Terriglobia > Terriglobales > Acidobacteriaceae > DASPRM01. The sequence continues at coordinate 4,194 of DATHDM010000090.1, read as the reverse complement.
CTGGTATATTCATCATAGATGGGCCAAAACCCTCGCGCCTCGTCGTCCGTCAGCTTCATTGCCTTCTCCACCATCGCCTTGCGGTCGGTGCGAACCTGGTCGCGGGTAACTTCGATGGCTTCACGATTTCGGCTGGTTAAGTCCCCGGGGGGGTTCACTTGAAGATTCTGTGCGCGCCCCAAGGGTGCGCCGTACATCGCGACTACCGCCAAGCAGACGATTTCCCTTAGTCCTGATTTCATACTTCTTCTCCGCAATCAGCTGCCAATGACACTACATTAGTCATCAAAGCACCTATCCGAGTCTGGCAATTCTGACAGTTGTTCCCACCATTGACCTTCCTTAGCTTACCTACAGGCATCCTTTCGCTCCTGAAGCGTCACGCGCGATGAGGAAAAGGATCTTCAGCGTTTGTTTCGCTCTGACTGCTTGCCTGCTGCTGCAAGCTACCTACCTCCCACCTGCACTGGCACAGCAAAAGCAGCCCCAGCCGCCAACGCAGAATCAACCAAGCGGAAGTGAGCAAGAAGTTGCGGACGAAGAGGCCACGCCGCCCGGACAAGTTGAGATCGAAGGCCGCCATGTATTGACGGTACACGAGCCCGTTGGAACCTTGACCCCCAAGGAGCGCGCCACCGCCATTGAAAGACGCATCGTTTTTCTGGCCGGCGGTAGCGCCTCTCCCGACTCCATCCGCCTTCAGCCTCGTGACGCCTGGACTGAAATCATCCTCGACAACATGGTGATTATGGCGGTGACGGATGCGGACGCGAAGGCGGCCGGCAAGAAACGCGAGCAACTCGCCTTCGAAGACGAGGAGAGCATCCGCCAGGCCATTCAGAATTACCGCCGCGAACACAGTTGGCGATTGATCTTGCGCGGCATCCTCTATGCGCTCGCCGCCACCTCCATCTTGTTGTTTCTCTTGTGGCTTATCAGGCGGGTACGGTTCGCTCTGCGTGACCGCGTCGAACGACAGATTCACAGCAGCGCACATCTCGAGAAAAAGTCCCCTTGGCATCTGTCCGTTGCCTACCTCGGTCCCTTTGCGCTGGCAGCGGGCGCTTTCATTCGCTGGATTCTGATCCTTGGTTTGATTGAAATCTACCTAACCGTCATCCTCGGGTTCTTTTCATCTACCCGCGAGATATCCCACACCGTGACCCGATGGCTGTTCTCACAATTGGGCTCATTGGCTCGGGCAGCGGTGGATTACCTGCCAAACCTGCTCGTCCTCGCGGTGATCACCCTGGTCACCAGCTACGCCATTCGCCTCATCCGTTTGTTTTTCGGTCAGATTCGCAAGGGAGACCTGAAGATTTCCGGTTTTTACCCTGACTGGGCAGAACCGACTGAGAAACTGGTTCGGATGCTGGTCCTGGTCCTCGCCCTGATTGTGGCCTTCCCTTATCTGCCAGGCGCCAAGAGCCCGGCGTTCCAGGGCATTTCTATCTTCCTCGGCGTGTTGCTCTCCTTGGGATCGTCCTCCGCAGTGGCAAATGCGATCGCCGGAATCATCCTCACCTACATGCGCTCGTTTCTAGCCGGGGACTGGGTCCAGATCGGCGACACCACTGGCGAAGTTGTCGAAAAGACACTATTGGTGACCCGCATCCTTACCCCGAAGGCTGAGATCATCACTATCCCCAACGCCAGCGTCATGAGCGGTTCGGTGAAGAATTTCAGTGTCGAAGCGAGAAAATCGGGCGTCATCTTTCACACCACAGTAAGTATTGGTTACGACGCTCCCTGGAAAACCGTGCATCAGTTACTGCTCAGCGCGGCGCTTGCCACAAAACACGTGCTGCAGCAACCCGCACCCTTCGTCCTGCAACAGAAATTGGATGATTTCTATGTCGCCTACGAGCTCAACGCTTACACGGATGCGCCGAGGGAAATGCTGAACATTTACTCTGACCTGCACCAGAACATCCAGGACAAGTTCAATGAGGCTGGGGTAGAGATCTGTTCCCCACACTTCTCCTCCATGCGGGATGGAAACAGGATTGCGATCCCAGAGCAATACATCTCTGCCGACTACAAAGCTCCGGGCTTTGGGCTGAAGGTGATCGAAGCCGAACAGAAAAATGGATCCGCACTAGACCAGGTTCGCACCCCGCAACAGACCCGCTAAGCTCGCCCCTCGGGCCTGCGCTCGGCGGCGACAGCTCCCGGCAGACCGGGGTCTCACCTCCAACCCCACCTAAATTACTGTTTCTTTTGACAGTATGCGCAGCCTGCCCGGTCCGCTACGCTGCGATCCATTGATGGGAGCAGTGTGACCGGAGTCGCGGCGCTCTGACTGAAGTCATGGATTGCAGCGCCTCAGCGCCGGAAGGCTCCCTTTTCGCTGGGAGGAGTGATTGCGCATGGCCAACAACGAGAGCAAAGATGGTGCCAACGGTGGCTTAAGCAATAAGCAGTACATGAAGGAGCTTAGACGGCTTCAGGCTGAGTTGTGCAAGCTTCAGGATTGGGTCAAATACAAGGGTGTGCGCGTGATCGTTGTATTCGAAGGTCGTGATGCAGCCGGCAAAGGTGGGACCATCCGCGCCCTCACCGAGCGCGTCAGCCCACGTGTCTTTCGCGTCGTTGCCTTGCCCGCTCCCTCCGACCGTGAAAAATCGCAGATGTACATGCAGCGCTACATGCAGCATTTTCCGGCTGCCGGCGAGATTGTGATCTTCGACCGAAGCTGGTACAACCGGGCCGGCGTGGAACACGTGATGGGCTTCTGCACCGAGGAACAGCATCGCCGTTTCCTCGATCTATGTCCGCTGATGGAAAAGTACATCCTGGATGGAGGCATCATTCTCATCAAGTACTGGTTGGAAGTCGGAAAGAAGGAGCAGGAGCGCCGCTTCGGGGCGCGCATCAAAGACCCGCTCCGGCAATGGAAGCTCAGTCCTATGGACCTGGAGTCCTTCCGCCGATGGTATGACTACTCGCGGGCAAGGGACATGATGCTGAAAGCCACCGACACCAAGCACGCTCCCTGGTTCGTCGTGCACTCCGACGACAAGAAGAAAGCTCGCCTTAACTGCATCTCACATTTCTTGAGTTTGATCCCCTACAAGAAAGTTCCGCGAGATAAGGTCAAGCTGCCGGCGCGTGAGAACAAGAACTCCTATGACGACCAAGCCCCACTGAAGGGAAGGCACTTCGTTCCTGAAAAGTACTGACTCGTAGGTGCAGGCTTCCGAGCGATTCGGTGTTGCTGCGTTTTCCGCATACCGAAAAGGACGGCCAACCCTTCGCACGCCTCCAGGCGGCGCGTGCTTATTCCGAGAAAGGCCAGGCGAACCTATGACCACCGATTCAGGTGAAACCAGCTGGCGCGCGCACTTCAGCTCAGCCCTCCCCATCGTTCGCTGGCTGCCTCAGTACGACGCGGGCTGGCTTCGTTCCGATTTCATCGCCGGACTGACGCTCGGAGCGTATGCCATCCCAGTCTCGCTGGCTTATGCCTCTCTCGCCGGGTTGCCTTCGCAAGCCGGCCTGTACTGCTATCTCGTGGGAGGCCTGGCTTATGCCGCTTTCGGCACTTCGCGACAACTAGCGGTCGGACCAACCTCCGCCATCTCGATCCTGATTGGGTCCAGTCTGGGCGCCCTGGCCGCTGGCGACGCAGCGCGTCAAACCCACTTGGCGATGGCGGTCGCCATCCTCGCGGGCTTCATCGGGATTCTGGCGTGGACGCTGCGCTTGGGCAATATTGCCAACTTCGTCTCCGAAACTGTGCTCAGCGGTTTCAAAGTGGGAGCTGGACTGGTAATTGCCTCCACTCAATTGCCCAAGCTCTTTGGTATCAGTACCGGGGGGGATAACTTCTTCACTCGCATCCTCGACATCCTGCGCCACCTGAGAGAAACCAACCTGACCACTCTCGCCGTAGGACTGGGGGCGCTTGCACTTCTCGTCCTGGGCGATCGCTTCTTGCCGAATCGTCCGATCGCGTTATTCGTGGTCGCAATCTCGATTGCAGTAATGTCTTTCTTTCCCTTGGCTGCCTATGGTGTCAAAACAGTAGGCGTGATCCCTCGGGGGCTTCCCCACCTGGGTTGGCCCGCTGTGCAATGGAAGGAGGTAGACGAGCTCCTGGGACTTGCCCTGGCCTGCTTCCTTTTGTCATACGTCGAAAGCATTTCGGTAGTCCGAACCTTCGGGCTCAAGCATGGCTATCCCATCAGTGCT
>DATHDM010000089.1:0-62746 GCA_035319065.1 Terriglobales bacterium | reverse complement strand
ATTTTCCGGGCGGGGCGGGCAGCCGATGACGTACACGTCCACGGGAACGACGCGGTCCACGCCCTGCAGAACGGCGTAGGTGTTGAAGGGCCCGCCCACCGACGAACACGCGCCCATGGAGATCACCCACTTGGGATCGGGCATCTGATCGTAGATGCGCTTCACCACCGGCGCCATCTTCAGCGTAACCGTGCCGGAGACGATCATCAGATCGCTCTGCCGCGGGCTGGGGCGGAAGACCTCCGAGCCGAAGCGGGCGATGTCGAAGCGGGCAGTGGACGAGGCGATCATCTCGATGGCGCAGCAGGCCAGACCGAAGGTCATGGGCCAGAGCGCTGACTTGCGCGCCCAGTTGAAAACGTAGTCAACCGTGGTAACCAGAAAGTTCTTTTCGAACTTGTTCTGCAGCCAGGACATTCATTCCCCAAAGGACCCGCAGCCCGAGGTCCGATCCTGCACAAACTGGGCTACGATAGTGGCCGACGCCCGAACCGCGAGTAAGTGATAGCGGTCACATTGGGCCTTAAGCCGCTATTGTTGGCCAGTCTAGGCCGCGTGGGGCGTAGGCGTCAATTGCGGCGGCAAAGGGCTGTCAAGACCGCGGCCCGGCGGAACAGTAAGATCTCCCATTCCCCCACAGCATTTTCGCGCGAGGATGACATGCACATCGATATTCGCCAGGGTGACATCACCGAGCAGAGGGATCTGGACGCCATCGTCAATGCCGCCAACACCGACCTTGCCCTGGGGGCGGGGGTGGCGGGCGCGATTCGCAGAAAAGGCGGCGACGAGATCGATCGCGACGCCCGCGCCCAGGGCCCCATCGCGCTGGGTGAGGCAGCCATCACCGGCGCCGGCCGGTTGCCCAACCGCTTTGTGATTCATGCCGCCGCCATGGGCTATCGCCCGGAGGATCACCGCGTGCCCAAGCGTCCGGGATCGCTCTCCAGCGCTCCCATCATTCGCAACGCCACGCTCAGCAGCCTGCGGCTTGCGGAGGAGAACAATCTCGCCAGCATCGGCTTCCCTGCCCTGGCCACCGGCGTCGCCGGCTTTCCGGTGGATGAGTGCGCGGAAGCCATGCTGGCAGCGGTGCGTGAATATGCCGCGGCGCATCCCGCCAGCAGTTTGAAGCTGGTTGCCTTCGTCTTGTTCGTAGGGTCCGATTACGAAATCTTCCGCCGGGTACTCAACCGCCAGCCGGAGCTGCCCTGATAACGAATCGCCGCTTGTCGCGTCTATCTGAGTGAACCGAGAGAGACATGAAGCAGCAGATCTCAACCGTCGCAGGGCTGATTCTGGGAACGCTGGCGGCAATCGCACTCACTGATGCTCGCGCGGATCGTGGTTATGTGTCCCATGCGGTGGCAGCCCCTGCGATGGTTGAGAAGGTGGCCGTGACAAGCTCCGGCGGAGCCAGGGTGGTCCCTTCAACACGCCCCTGATACCACCTGCTCCGCCTGGGGGTGCAAAGAGGCGGGTCGCCAAGACCCGCCTTGAAGCAGCCATTCTCGACCAGCTCTTGCTCAGTAAATCTGGATCGCCGGCGCCAGGCTGCGCACGTTGGGCTTGCGCGCGGTCAAGAGCAGCGCGCCGATGCGCTTGAATTCGCGCAACTCCTCGGCGTTGCGGAACCACTTGCCGGAATATTCCTCGGGAGTGGCGGTTTCGTCGGGAATGCGAAACGCCTCCACGTCTTCGAAGGCGTGCGCCCTGAGCAGCTGCACATACTCTGCTTCTGAACGCACCTGCACCGCAACCTTCAACTCCTCCACCCAGCGCAGCGAGTAGTGGTTGTCGCGGTATAGATTGATGAGCAGAAACATGCGTCCGTTGGGCGCCATGACGCGAAACAGCTCCGCCAGCGTGCGGTCCTGGTCGGGATAGTAGTAGAACGACTCCACGGAAAGCACCTTCTCAAAGAAGTTCTCCTCCCAGGGAATGCGGCCCGCGGCGCCGCAGACGAACATGATGTTCTCGAAATCGGCGGACTGCTTGCGGGCCTGGCGGATCATCTCGTCGGAGATGTCGAGTCCCACGACCTGCCCGAAGCCTTCGGGCCCCTCGCCCACCAGGCGGGCCAGCAGCCGGGTGGCCCATCCGGTGCCGCAGCCGAGATCGAGAACGCGCTCGCCCGCCCGCAGCTCCATGTGCCGGATCGCCTGCTCGGTGATGTAGAGGTGATGCTTCTCCATCTCCTCGCCGCGGCCGGCTTCCGCCCAGCGGTTGAATTCCACGCGCAGGATTTCTTCGGGAGTCATACAGAGATTTTACTGCTGCGAGTAAGCATTCCGCGAAACGGTATGCCGCTTGTGCTAAATTGCCGCCATGGCCAGTCCTCAGCCGCAACCGGTCGCGCCCCAGCCGTTGTATTGTCCCAACTGTGCGCGCGAGGTAATCGACCCGCTCACTTGTGGCGACTGCTCGGCGGTAATCTGCAGGGCATGCGGAACGCCGCTGGAGTCGCCCGACGAGCTGGGCATCGGATGATTGTCTTGACCTGCAAATTGCCGGCCCGCCGCTCTCCCTCGGGATGAAGCTTCAGGCCTTGCGGCGAGTCTGAAGCCGCTCCCTTACAAGCCGCCGGGCGCGGGGCAGCCGCGGCCCTGGTTTTGCGATAATCTTTTGTGTTCGCCTGACCGGAATTCTCTGCTGGAGTCGAACGTCATGAAACTGCTGGTAATCGGTGCGGGACAGATGGGCTCGGCCGCGGCTTACGACATGGCGAAATCGCCCGAAGTGAAGTCGGTGACTCTGGCGGATGCGGACTATCGCCGCGCCAAGGACGCCGCGGCGCGCGTCAACGAGCTCGTCCGCGGGAAGAAGGTCGCGGCGGATGAAATCGACGCCGCCAGCGAGAAGGCCGCGAAGAAGCTGATGCGGGATCACCACGCGGCGCTCTCGGCCGTTCCCTATTTCTACAATCTGGGACTGGCTAAGGCTGCTATTGATGCGCGCTGCCACTTTGCCGACCTTGGGGGCAACAACCGCGTGGTGCGGGCAGAGCTGGACCTCTCGCGCAAGGCGGAAAAATCGGGCGTGGCGATCGCGCCCGATTGCGGGCTCTCTCCAGGGATGGCGTCGATTCTGGCGGGTGAACTGATGCGCCGGATTGGCGGGCGCGCTCAGGCCCTGAAGATCTATGTTGGCGGCCTGCCGGTCAAACCCCGGCCGCCCTTCAACTATCAGATGGTGTTTTCCGTTGAAGGCCTGATCAACGAATATGTCGAGCCGGCCAGGATTTTGCGTGACGGGAAGGTCACCACGGTAGAGCCCCTGACCGAACTCGAGACCTTCCGCCTCGACCCTCTGCCCGCGCTCGAAGCCTTCCAAACCTCGGGCGGAACCTCCACTCTGCCGGAGACCTTTGAGGATCACGTGGAGGAGTGTTTCGAAAAGACGCTGCGCTATCCCGGACACTGCGCCATGATTCGCAGCTTGTACGACCTGGGCATGTTCTCGAGTGAGAAGCGGCGAATCAACGGTGCGGAAATTTCGCCGCGCGAAGTTACGGCGCGACTCCTGCAGGAAAAATTCGCCGGCGATGGCCCCGACATGACGGTGTTGCGCGTCGAAGCGCACTCGCCTAAGCCGGGAGCGATCCGGCGCCTGCTGGGCAAGCAGGCGGAGCCGGAGCGCTGCCTGAGCTTCACGCTGGTGGACCGCTTCGATCCGGAAACTGGCATGACCTCGATGATGCGCACCACCGCCTGGCCGGCCTCGGTGATCGTGCAGATGCTGGCCTCGGGCGCGATCGCCAAGCGCGGCGCGGTCCTGCAGGAACGGGATGTTCCAGCCAGGGAATTTCTGGAAGCCATGGCGCAGCGCGGCATTGAAATTCGCTACCAATCGAAGCTGGCGTCTTAGCGGCAGGGGCATTGCCGTCGTCCTTGCCGAGCCCCTGGTTTGTATGAGCACCCGGCACTCACACGCCAGGCCGTGCTGTCGCTGCGGTCTTATACCGCCTGGAGTGCTCGCCCCTTCGAGGCATCTGCGGCGCGACTCCCAAATTCTGCTCCTCTTCCATACAATGCTGCCGCTATTGGGATGTCCTGCCGGAGGCCCCCTTGAACCTGCGCTTTCTGGATCGGCTCCAGCCTTTGGGTCTGTTCGTGGCCCGCGTCGCGTTGGGCGCCATCATGGTGGCACACGGCTCGACCAAGGTTTTTGGTGGATTGCACAAGCACGCCGAACTGGTGGCCGGCCTGGGCATGCCGGGCTGGCTGGGATATGTGTCGGCCTTCGCCGAATTGCTGGGAGGCGTCCTGTTGATCCTGGGCTTGCTGACGCGCTTTGCGGCCCTGGTGGTGTGCATCGACCTGGTGGTCGCGATCGCCAAGGTGCACTGGAAGAATGGATTCACCGGGCAGAATAACTACCAGTTCCCGCTGGCGGTAGCCGCCATCGCGTTCCTCCTGATCTTCGCCGGAGCAGGCCCGATTTCGCTGGATTGGGTATTTGGCAGGGGCGGAGGCGGCGGGAAGAAGTGAGTACGCCCAGCCGCTGTTTTCTTTCCTCGGCTGGCTGGCCTGACGCACTCGCGAAGCGCGGCTTGCCCGCTCAGTACCTGCTCAGTTCCAGCATGGCCTGGTAGAGGTCGTCCACCTGCGGCAGGATCACGTCTTCCAGAATCGGCTGGTAGGCGACGAAGGTGTCGAGCGCGGCCACGCGCCGGACCGGGGCGTCCAGATCATCGAACAGCTCGGCGGCAATGCGAGCCGCAATCTCCGCGCCATAACCCCAGCTTTTCGTGTCTTCGTGGGCCACGATGACGCGGTTGGTCTTCTGCACCGACGCGGCGATGGCTTCCCAGTCGTGGGGATTCAGAGTGCGCAGATCGATGAGCTCGACCTTCACGCCGTGCTCGCGCTCCAGGCGTTGTGCCGCCTGTAGCGAGCGCGGTACCACCGCGCCATAGGTCACCACGGTCATGTCCCTGCCAGGCTGAACCACGCGGGCTTTGCCGAAGGGAACCATGTACTCCGGGCCGGGATTGGGGGCGCGCCCGTAGGTTTCGCGGTAGAGCCGCTTGTGCTCGAGAAACATCACCGGATCGTCGCAGCGAATGGCGGTGCGCAGCAGTCCGTTCGCGTCCAGCGCGTTGGATGGAAAGACCACGCGTATGCCGGGAATGTGAGTGAAGATGCATTCGCCCGACTGCGAGTGATAAATTCCGCCGCCGGTGAGGTATCCGCCAATGGCCACGCGAATCACCATGGGGCAGGAAAACGCGTTGTTGGAGCGCCAGCGGATCAGCGGCATTTCGTTCCGCAGCTGGTGCATCGCGGGCCAGATGTAGTCGAAGAACTGGATCTCCACGACTGGCTTCAGCCCGCGCGTGCCCATGCCAATCGCTCGCCCCACGATATTCGCTTCAGCCAGCGGTGAATTGAAGACGCGGTCGCTGCCGAATTCCCCCTGCAGGCCGGCGGTGAGTTTGAAGACGCCCCCTTTGCCTTTCACCGACTTCTCCGCCAGGTATTGTTCCCGGCTGCAGTCGGCGACGTCCTCGCCGAAGATGACCACGCGCTCATCGCGCTTCATCTCGTCCTTGAGGCAGGTATTGATCAGGTCGGCCATGGTCTTCTCGACCGGCGCCTTGCCCGGCTTGGGCTCGGGGAAGACCGGCTGCATCTCGAAGCGCTTCGAACACGGATCGAGATCGGGGGAATAGACGTACTTGGTGACCGAATCCTTGGGCGGCAGGGGTGCGGCCAGGGCGCGATCCGCCGCTTCCTGCACCTCTTGGTCGACCTCCTTCTCCAGCCCCGTGATCGCTGCTTCGTCGAGAATGCCCTCGCGCAGCAGGAACATCTGCATGCGGCTTACGGGATCGCGCTGGGCCTCTTCCTGGCGCTCCTTCTCCGGGCGGTAGAGGCGCTCATCGTCGGAGAGCGAGTGCGAATAGGGCCGCACCACGTGGCCGTGCACGAAGGCCGCTCCTTGCCCCGAGCGCACAAACTCGGTCGCCTTCTTCAGCGCCGCATAGCTCTCCAGGAAATTGCAGCCATCCACCTCGGCAAGGGTGAAGTTGGGGAAATTGGCTACCAGCCGGGAAATATTGCCGCCGGCCGTCTGCACCTCCACGGGAACGGAGATGGCGTACTCGTTGTCCTCGCAAACGAACAGCACCGGCAGCTTGCGATTGGCGGCGGTGTTCATCGCCTCCCAGAACTCGCCTTCGCTGGTCGCCCCATCGCCCATCGAGCAGTAAACCATCTCGTCGGAGTGGAACTGCACATCCTTGAATTCGCGGTAATCGCCAGGAGCTTTGACGGCAGCCTTGGCATGGCGATTGAAGTAGCGGCCGGCTTCCGCGCATCCCACCGCCTGCAGAAACTGGGTACCAGTAGGCGACGACTGGGTCACGATGTTGAGCCGCTTGCTTCCCCAGTGCGAGGGCATCTGCCGCCCGCCGGAGGCGAGATCATCGGCGTTGCCCAGCGCCTGGCACAGCATGTCGTAAGGGGTGACGCCCAGAGCCAGGCACAGGCCACGATCGCGATAGTAGGGATAAAACCAGTCGTAGGACGGCTTGAGGACCAGGCCCGCGGCCACCATCAGGGCTTCGTGCCCGGCCCCGGAAATCTGGAAGAAGATCCGCTGCTGCCTCTTGAACAGAACCTCGCGATCGTCCAGCCGCCGCGAAGTGTACATCAGCCGATAGGATTGAATCAGTTGCTCGGGGGTGAGCCCCTCGTAGGTCTTTTCCGGCGCTTCAGCCAGTTTGGCTGCCCTGGGCTCCGTCTTGGTCGTCGCCATTCATTTCCCCACACAATTCACCCCAAGAAGCCGGAGGAGCGTTCTTGGGGCCACAGATTGGATGCCGCAGAATTGTCTTGCGCCCCGGAAAATCCCAAGGACAGGGTATTGTAAATCGACCGGGGCCGTCTCGCCTATCCCCGACTACCTAGCAGAGGTGGCTGCCCTGCCTCGCGTACCCCTGCCCGGTGTGCCTGCCCTCCCGGACACCATTTAGAATCGAGTGGAATGCTCAGGATTTGCCGGCCCATACCCGTGGAAGATGTCCGCCTGCTGATCTTCGATCTGGACGGAACCCTCATCGATTCCCGCCTGGACCTTTGCAACTCAGTTAATGCCATGCTGCGCAACTACCAACGGCCGGAGTTGCCCTGCGAAATGATCGCCACCTACATTGGCGACGGAGCTCCCATGCTGGTGCGGCGCGCGCTGGGCGATCCCGAGGATCTGGAATTCCTCAATACGGCGCTGCAGTTCTTTCTCGCCTGGTACCGCGAGCACAAGCTCGACCACACGCATGTCTACCCCGGCATCCGCGAGGCGCTGGCAGAGATAAGCACAGCCCGCAATGGCCAGATCAAGATGGCGGTGCTCAGCAACAAGCCGGTGAACCCTGCCCGCGCCATCCTGGAAGCGCTCGGCCTCAGCCGGTTCTTCTTCCAGGTATATGGCGGGAACAGCTTTCCCACCAAGAAGCCTGACCCGCTGGGTGCGCTGGAAATCCTGCAGGAGAGCGGCTGCGAATCCCACCAGGCGGTCATGATCGGGGACTCGGCCAACGACGTGCTCACCGCCCACAATGCCGCGATGTGGAGCGTCGGTCTGAAGTGGGGTTTGTCGCCGGAGTCGCTGGAGAAGGTGCCGCCGGATGTGCTGCTCGATCGCCCCGACGAACTCAGCGAGCTGCTCCTGGCAGGGCCTGAGGCGCGGTGGACGGAGTGAGGCGAGCGGTGGGAACCTGCGGATTCACCAGGAGCGAGCTGCGCCAGCTGCGCGCACTGCGCACCCCGCAACTGATCCAGCGATTTCTGGATGCCTTGCCCTACCACATCGGCAACACCGCCTGGTCGCCCCGCCGCGTCCTGCGCGAAGCAACCGCGCACTGCCTGGAGGGAGCCATCTTTGCCGCCGCGGCTCTGCGCGCCAATGGATTTAAGCCCCTGCTGCTGGATTTGGAGGCTACACGCGATTCCGACCACGTCCTCGCCATTTACCGCTATGACGGGCACTGGGGCGCGATCGCCAAGTCGAATTTTGCCGGCCTGCGTTTTCGCGAGCCGGTGCATCGCTCGCTCCGCGAGCTGGCGATCAGCTACTTCGACGATTACTACAACCTGTTGGGCGAACGCACCCTGCGCGCTTTTTCGCGTCCCATCAACCTGAAGCGCTTCGACGATCTTGAGTGGATGACCACCGAGAAGCCGGTGTGGTTCATACCCCAATACCTGTGCACAGTCTCGCACACGCCATTGATCACGCCGTTGCAGGAAAAGCGCCTGAGCCGGCTGGACGCACGGTCCAAAGCCGCGGGGCTTACGGGTTACCGCCAGCACTAGCGCCGCCGCAGGATGGAGGGTGGAAGATTGGAAGATCGCCGAAGCGAGTGACTCACGCCGCCGCAGTAGGCAAGTTATAATAGAGGATTACCTGGCCGCTGAAATTCCATTCTGTAAGGGCTCGGGCTGGCTGACTTATGGATTTCAAACTGCATTCCGACTATAGCCCGCAGGGCGATCAAGCCGAAGCCATCGCCTCGCTGAACCGCGGCGCGCTTGAGGGGGAGAAACACCAGGTCCTTCTTGGGGTCACCGGCTCGGGCAAGACGTATACGATGGCCAAAGTCATCGAAGCAGTGAATCGCCCCGCCCTGGTGCTGGCGCACAACAAAACCCTGGCCGCCCAGCTCTATCACGAATTCAAGAGCTTCTTCCCCAAGAACGCCGTGGAGTACTTCGTCTCCTATTACGACTATTACCAGCCCGAGGCCTACATTCCCGCCGGCGACGTGTACATTGAGAAGGAAGCCACCATCAACGATGAGCTGGACAAGCTGCGCTTGTCGGCCACCAAGTCGCTGTTTGAACGCCGCGACTGCATCATCGTCGCCTCAGTGTCGTGCATCTACGGTTTGGGCTCACCCGAGGCCTATTACGGCATGCTGCTCTTTCTGGAAAAGGGGCAGCAGGTCAGGCGTGAGGACATCCTGCGCAAGCTGGTGGAGATCCTCTACGAGCGCTCCGACGGAGAACTGCGCCGCGGCACCTTCCGCGTGCGCGGCGATGTGATTGAGGTCTTCCCGCCCTACGATGACTTCGCCTATCGCATCGAGTTGTGGGGAGATCAGGTGGAATCCTTGGCGCAGATCGATCCCCTGTTTGCTACCCTCAAGCAGCGCTACCTGCGCCTCCCCATCTACCCCAAGTCCCACTACGTGATGAAGCCGGAGACCAAGAAGCGCGCGGTGGACTCGATTCTGGAGGAGTTGGCGTGGTGGGAGGGGGAACTGCAGAAGCAGGGGCGGCTGGTGGAGGCTCAGCGCGTGCATCAGCGCACCCGCTTCGACCTGGAGATGATTAAGTCCGTCGGGTACTGCCATGGCATCGAGAACTATTCCCGGCACTTCACCGGGCGCCTTCCCGGCGAGCCTCCGCCCACGCTGCTCGATTACGTACCCCGCGATTACCTGCTGTTTATCGACGAATCGCATCAGACGATTCCCCAGCTTCATGGCATGTGGCACGGCGATCGCTCGCGCAAATCTACGCTGATTGAGTACGGCTTCCGCCTGCCTTCGGCCCTCGACAATCGCCCCCTCACCTTCGAGGAATTCGAGCATCGCGTGAACCAGGTGATCTACGTCTCCGCTACTCCCGGACCCTATGAGCTGACCAAGTCGGCGGGCGAAGTGGTGGAGCAGATCATCCGGCCCACCGGCCTGGTGGATCCCGAGGTGGAAGTCCGGCCGGTGAAGGGCCAGATCGACGATCTGCTGCACGAGATCCGCGACCGCGTTGCGCGCAAGGAGCGCGTGCTGGTCACCACTCTCACCAAGCGCATGGCCGAGGATCTGGCCGAGTACTACAGCGAGGTCGGAGTCCGCTGCCGCTACATGCATTCCGAGATCGAAACCCTGGAGCGGGTGAAGATTTTGCGCGACCTGCGCAAAGGTGAGTTTGATGTCCTCATCGGGATCAACCTGCTGCGCGAAGGCCTCGACCTGCCCGAGGTCTCTCTCGTCGCCGTGCTGGACGCCGACAAGGAAGGTTTTCTGCGGTCCTCGGGCTCCCTGATCCAGACCATCGGCCGCTGTGCCCGGCACCTCAACGGCCGCGCCATCCTCTACGCCGACACGGTGACCGACTCCATGCGCAAGGCTATGGATGAAACCGAGCGCCGCCGCGCTATCCAGCAGGCTTATAACGAACAGAATGGAATTACGCCGCACTCGATCTCGCGCCCGCTGCAGATGTCTCTAGCCGCGATTGTCGAAGCCGACTACACCGATCTCACCGACCAGGCCGAGGGCATCCCGGAATTTAAGAATCAGGAAGAGTTGGACGCCTATATCGCCAGGCTGGAGAGCGATATGCGCGAGGCGGCCCGGCGGTTCGAGTTCGAGAAGGCGGCCAAGCTGCGCGATACCATCAAGGACCTGCGCACCAAAGAGTTCCTCTTCGCCTGAATTGTACCCGGACGGCAGCGGTCTATACTAACCCGCCTCTTCTTCCACCATGGCCGGCTCAGCCCCATTGCCTGAAGTCGCCCACCGCGCCCGCCGCCGCATCGCCTGGCGGCTTTTGCCTTTCCTCTTCCTGCTGTTCATCGTGGCTTACATCGACCGCACCAATATCGGCATGGCGGCGCTGGAGCTGCCGCGCGAACTCGGCTTCAGCGAGCGCGTGATCGGGCTCGGCGCCGGGATCTTCTTCCTCGGCTATTTCGTGCTGCAGATTCCCGGGGCGTTGGCGGTGGAACTGGGCAGCGCGCGGCGCATGATCGGCCTCATGATGATCGCCTGGGGCGTGATCACCGTGTTCACCGCTGGTATCCGCACCGCCTCGCACTTCTACATTGTTCGCCTGTTGCTGGGCGCGGCCGAAGCCGCATTCTTTCCCGGAGTGGTGGTGTACCTTACGCACTGGTTCATCTCCCGCGACCGCGCCAAGGCCCTGGCCAACTTCATGGCTGCTGTTCCGCTGTCGTTTGTGATCGGCACGCCGCTGGCAGGATGGATTCTGGGCTTCCGCTGGCTCAACCTGAGCGGCTGGCGCTGGCTGTTCATCCTGGAAGGGATCCCCGCGGTAGTGGCCGGCGTGGTCGCGCTCTTCTATCTCACCGATTGGCCACAGCAGGCGAGCTGGCTCAGTCCACAGGAAAGCACGTGGATCACTGGCGAGTTGCAGCGGGAAAGAGCCGCCAAGCTGGCGATTCGCTCCTACCGCATCCCCGAGGCGCTCAGGCAACGCGACGTGATTCTGCTCGCCCTGCTTTATTTCCTGGTGGTCAGCGGCAACTACGCGCTGGCGTATTGGCTTCCGACCATTCTCAAGCGCGCATCCGGGGCGAGTAACTTCACCGTTGCCATGCTCACTGCCACGCCGTATCTCGCGGGACTTATCGCGATGCAGCTCAACGGATGGCACTCGGACCGCACCGGCGAGCGCCGCTGGCATACTGCCGTGCCGCTCCTGGTGTGCGCTGGGAGCCTGGCGCTGACAGTCGTCGTCCAGGCTGAGATCTCGGTGTCCGTGGCGCTGTTCACCATCGCAGCCTGCGGACTGTACGCGAGCCTGCCGGTTTTCTGGGCGATGCCGACGGCGGTCCTCAGCGACTCCGCCGCCGCAGCCTCGGTCGGCTGGATCAACGCCGTGGGCAATCTGGGAGGCTTTGTGGGACCGTTTGCGCTCGGATATCTGCATTCGCGAATGC
Organism: Terriglobales bacterium; assembly: GCA_035319065.1. Taxonomy (GTDB): domain Bacteria; phylum Acidobacteriota; class Terriglobia; order Terriglobales; family Acidobacteriaceae; genus DASPRM01. The sequence goes on along the minus strand of DATHDM010000089.1, from coordinate 51,055 downwards.
ATTCCTTCGCCCCCGGCCTTGCGCTTCTGGTGGCCGGGTACCTGCTGGCGGCATTGCTGGCGCTGAGGGTGCGATCGCCGAAGACTCAAAAGGCATCCTGAACTCGCGCCCAGAATGCCTTTTCGGTGTCGCCTCGATACAGCCACGACACAAACTCAGAAAGTGTCCGCGGGATTTCTGTTGAGCTCCAGGGAGACTCACCCTGGGAGAACCGTCACTCCGTTTCTTGCAGCGTCTTAATGTGTTCTTCAAGCGCGCGCGCGTATTCGCGCTCTGCCTGCAATTCAGAATGCAATTTCTTGACCAGATTCTCCAGACGCAAAATCTCCATGCGCAGCTTGGCTACGTCCGTTGACGCTCCCATCGATGGACGCACAGCCGCCGCAACAGCCACGGGGCTCGGCGGGGGTGCGGCGGGGGCGCTGGCTGCAGCTCGAGGCGGCTCAGGAGTGGTAACCGCCACAGCGGTCGATGAAGGGCCGGCGGCCGCTGCAACCGGCGTCCCGAAGCGTGCCGAGATCGTACCGCTCTGAGCGCCGGCTGCCGGTGCCCTGCCTCCATTGGCGGGACTGGCGAAGATGCTGCTGAGCGCCGCCGAGGCTCCGGCGGCACCAGGGCTGGCGGGCGCCGGGCTGGCCGGTGGCGGGCTGCCGGCCGGCCACGCTTCTGGCTTCTTGGCTTTCGGCTGCAGCAGATGCTTCACCCGCGCAATCAGGTCTTGCGGCTGAAAAGGCTTGCGGATCAGCTCGTCGGCTTTCACGGCGAACGCCTTCTCTGCCACGCTGCGGTTCACCACGCCCGACATCAGCACCACCGGGATGCTTGCCGTCGCCGGGGTCTGCTTGATCAACTGGCAGACCTCGTAGCCGTCCTTGCCCGGCATGATGACGTCGCTGATTACCACGTCCGGCGGAGCTTGCTGCATCTGGTTGATGGCGGTGTCGGCATCATGACACGCAACCACGTCAATGTTCTCGCGGCGGAACGCGATCTTGATCACCTCGCGCATGGTGGCGCTGTCGTCGATGAAGTACACCGTGGGGGCAGTCACGACAGCAGCACCTCGTCTTCATTGCCGCGCTCTTCTTCGTCGATCTCACGCAGCGCCTGCAGCATCAGCTCGGTGGCCGAGCGCAATACCGTGCGGGTGGACGGCGCGTAGCCGTGGATGAACTTGTAGACTCCGGTTTCCACGCGGTTGCAGTTCTTGACGATCTGCAGCACGGCGTCGTCGCCGACCAGCTCGCCGCTCTCGGCGTGCGTGAGCTGCCCGCCGTCAAAGATTATGATGCCGTCGGTGTCTCCCGCGTTGATGTGCAACGACCCCGTCTGCCGCGAGTGCTGCAGCATCTGGATCACCCCCGGCAGGTCCAGGTGCGACAGGCTGCCTTCCATGGCCGTGACCGAGCTCTCCAGCATCTGCGTGGGCTGGAACCCCTCCTCCCGGCTGCGCAGGAAGGTTCGCAGGTGGGCGGCAATGTTCTCCGGGCCCAGCTTGCGGTCGACACAGTCATCACAGCCGGCGCGGAAGGCCGCCATCAGGCATTTCTCCCCGCTCTCCCCCAGGGCGACGATGGGGATGTGAGCAGTCTTGGCGTCTCCATGCAGGATGGGCACAATTTCGTACGCTCCCATCTCGCGCATGTTGGTGGCGCAGACGATAGCGTTGGGAGTGTTCCACTCCAGCATGGTCATGGCATAGGCCGAATCCGGACTGTGCAGCACTTCGAAGCCCTGCTGCTCGAGCGCGTGCGCCAGCCGCTTGGCGAAGAAGACATTGCTGTCGATGATCAGGATCTTTCCGATGCCGGCGGTGACGGTGGTGGTCATCGTGCCGCCTCCGTCGAGGCTGCAGCCCCGCGCGGGCTTGGTTTGTGGGCATCGCTCGCCAACAGTTTTTCCAGGTCGATCACTTCCACTATCTCGGATTCCAGCGAAAGCACGCCGGCGGCGTAACTGGGCAGCTGGCCACTGACCGGCAGCATCTCGCTGATCGCCAGCTCGCAGTCTCCGCTGACGGGAATGCCGGTATCCTCACAGTTCGAGCCCACACGCCGCTTGGCGATCAGATAGAACTTGCGCGGCGGCGCCTCGCCCGGAACCAGCGCCTTTGCGATGTCGCACACCGGGACCACGTTCCCCCGCCGCACCAGCACCCCCGCCAGCCAGGGAGAGGTGTGCGGAAAATCCTGCAACTGGTCGGCGCGCGCCAGCTCGCTCACCTGCTCGGCGGGAAGTGCGAAGCGCTTCTCGCCCAGGGGAAACAGCACGAACGCGGTGGCTTCGTCCCTCATACCAGCACCCCCGCGCGCTCGGGCTCAGACCGCTTCGTCGCCAGGATCCGCTCCAGTAACTGCTGCTCGACGCGGCTGAGAAACGCCGCCGGATTAACCGCCGGGACTACCCGGCTGCCGGTCAGCGCCAACCCGCGATACCAATCGCGCTCCTCCCCGCTGAATGCCCCCGGCAAGGGGATGATTCTTTCGATCTCGCTCATGCGCTCGATGGCGTCCACTTTTACCGCCACCGGCGCATCACGCAACAGCAGCAGGCGCGTGCTGCGCGTCGCCGGCAGGTGGAAGTGCTGATTGCTCTCCACCACGAAGTAGGTGCGCTGCTCGCGCTCCAGGATGTGCTTCACCTTGCTGGGCGGATGCGGAATTCGTGTGACCGGGAGGGGTCTCAGCCCGCGCAGGCTCTGAATTTCCGCTACCGCGCCGGCGGAGATGGCAAAGAGGTACTCGCACACCGAGAACAGAATTGCCGCCTCGCCCTGGTGAGCGGCGAGCAGGCTGCGTCGTTCCGGCCGCCCGATCCTCACACTGCACCTACTCTCGCCGCGCCCATCACATAAAGGATGCGCTTCTCGATGGCCGGCACGATGGCCTCGATGGCCAGCACCTGATCCACCATTCCGGTTTTTATCGCCTCAGCGGGCATTCCGAAAATTACCGAAGTAACTTCATCCTGGGCGATCACGTGTCCGCCCGCGGCTTTGACCGCCTGCACTCCCTTGGAACCATCGGCGCCCATGCCGGTCAAGACCACTCCCACCGTCATGGGCCCGGCGAAGCAGGCGGCGGTTTCCATGGTTACGTCGGCGCAAGGGCGATAGCCGTGGATGCGCTCCCCCATCTCCACCGACAGTCGGCCGTTGGCCATGACCCGCATGTGTTGCGCGCCCGGACAGACGTAGACCGTGCCCGCACGCAGTGCGTCGTTATTCTCCGCCTCCTTCACCTGCACCGCGGCCACCTCGCCCAACTGCTTGGCGAACTGCGCGGTAAACGTTCCCGGCATGTGCTGCACCAGAAGGACTGAGGCCGCGAAGTTTGCCGGCAAGGCCGGGATGAACTGCATCAGGGCTTGCGGGCCGCCAGTTGAGGCCGCCACGATCACCAGCGGAAATCTGGCGTTGCCGCTGCCCGCAAGGTTGCCGGAAACGGCCGCATCGCTGGGCGTGAACTTGCCTTCCGAATACGAGGAAGCTGCCGGAGGCTTGGCGCCGCTGCGGACGATCGTGCGGATCACCCTTACCCGCGAGGCGACTTTCAGCTTGCGGCACAGCTCGTCGCGCAGCCCCTGCATGTCCAGGTCGACCCCATTGGTGGGCTTGGGGATAAAATCGATGGCGCCGAGCTCCAGGGCCTTCAAGGTGATGTCGGCGCCTTCCTTGGTTTCGGAGCTGACGATTACGATGGGCCGCGGGTTCCGCGACATGATGGCCTGCGTGGCCTGCAATCCGTCCACGTGCGGCATCATGATGTCCATGCTGACAACATCGGGACGCAGCGACTCCGCCATGGCGATGGCTTCGCGCCCATCGCGCGCCTCCCCCACCACCTCCATTTGCGGGTCGGCGGCGATGATGCTCTGCAACACCTTGCGCATGAAGGTCGAGTCGTCCACCAGCAGCACGCGAGTTTTGGCTCCCAGGTCCATGTGACGTCTAATTGGCGGCCTGCGCCGGTTCGGCGGCATGCGCCGGGCCCGCCAGGGTCGCTCCCAGAAGCTGCGCCACGGTGGCAATCAGCTGATCTTCCTGCACCGGCTTCACCAGAAACGCGGTAGCGCCTTCACTCATCGCCCGCTCGCGATGTTTGGCGCCGGCGCGCGAGGTCACCACCATCACCGGAATAACCTTGGTGGAGGGATTCTGCCTCAGGTGCATCATCAGCTCGTAGCCGTTGGTGCGCGGCATCTCCAGATCCGTGATCACCAGGTCGCAGCGGCCCTGCGCCACCAGTTCCAGGGCCTCCAGCCCATCGGCCGCCAGCTTCACCCGGTACCCCGCCTTCTCCAGCATGCGGCCCACGAACTTGCGCACGCTGATGGAGTCGTCGGCCAGAACAATGATTCTTTCGTCCGGGATTGGGGCCATCACCTCCGGCGGAATCTCGCCCGCCGCCACCGCAATGGCCCCGGGAGCAAATACCCGCGCTGCCGCCGACAGCATCAGCGGCTTACGGTCGACCGATTCGCCCGCAATCAGGCGATTCAGATCCATCAGCAGGATCAGGCTGCCCTCGGGCGCGATGGTGACTCCCGGAAAAAGCTTCACGTTGCGCAGGTACTCGCCCAGGCTCTTGATGACAATTTCGTCCTTGCGCAGCACTTCCTCGACCACGATGCCCACCTGCCGCCCGCCGGCGCTGACAATCACTAGGCGGAAGAAGCCGTTGACCGGCTCGATCGCATCGAGTCCCAGCTCCTTGTCCAGCCGCACGATTTCGGTGACCTCGTCGCGCACCCGGGTCAGGAGTTTGCCTCCCACTTCCTCGATGTCCTGGCTGCGCAGCCGGCGGATTTCTTCCACGAAGGAGAGCGGGAAGGCGAACTGCATCTTGCCGCAGCGCACAAACAGGGCCTGCGAGATGATGAGGGTGAGCGGAACCTTCAAAGTGAAGCGAGTGCCCAGCCCGGGCTGCGTGTCGATATCGATCTCGCCATTCAGCGCGGTGAGGTTGGAGCGCACCACGTCCAGCCCGACTCCCCGGCCCGCCAGCTCCGACTTGCGCGGCGCGGTGGAGAATCCCGGTTGGAACAGCAGTTCCAGCAGCTCGCGTTCGCTGAGCTGCGAAGCGCGCTCGTAGCTGAGCACGCCCAGCTCGACCGCGGTGCTGCGGACCTTGTCGTAGTTGATGCCGCGGCCGTCGTCTTCCACCTCCACGTAGATGTGGTTGCCGCGGTGATAGGCGCGTACCGCAACATTGCCGTGGTCGGGCTTGCCGTGATCGTAGCGCTCGTCGGGACGCTCTAGGCCGTGGGCAACCGCGTTGCGCACCAGGTGCAGCAGGGGGTCGGCAATCTGCTGGATGATGTTGTTGTCCAGTTCGGTCTCCGCCCCCTCCAGCTGCAGTTCGACGAGCTTGTTGGCCGCCTTGGCGGCATCGCGCACGGTGCGGGCAATGCGCGTGTAAAGATTGCCGATGGGCACCATCCGCGCCTGGGTGATCTCATCCTGCAGGCGGTGCGCCAGCTTGGTGAACTCGTCGATGTCTCCATCCACCCGGCGCACGAAGCCGTCGAGCTGGCTGAGAACCTCGGTGATGTCGGCGGAGATCTCCGTCAGCGAGCGGGAGAGTATGTTGAATTCGTCGTAGCGGTCCATCTCCAGGTCGCTGAACTCGGCCAGCGCCGGATCGAAGCTGCGGGTATAGCTGGAGTATCCGCCACGGAAGGGATAGCTCTCCGCCCCGTGCCAGCCGAAACCGCCCAGGGCGCTGCCGCCATCGCCCCCGCGAGGGCTGAACGTGGGCAGGCCGGAGGCCGGGCGCGCAGGCTGGCCGTGGGGAAGCCGGTTGAACTCGTACTTCTCCTGGAACTCGGTGATCTTGTCGATCAGGCGGGCCTTGGAAAAATTGAGCACGTCGGCCAGGCGCTCGAGTTCTGCCAGGCGGCCGAGCATGCGGGTGCGGTTGATGACCAGCTCGCCCACTGCATTCATCATGCGATCGAGGCGCTCCAGCGCGATGCGCACCGACTTGGATGCCGGTGCCGCTGCCGCGCGCTTGCGAACCTCGCCCCGCAGCTCTTCTTCGCCAGAGAGCGCGGGCGCTGCCGGAACCAACCCTGTGGGCGGAGCAGCCGGGACAGGAATGTCCGCCAGCAACTCCGCTTCGGCCTCGGATTCCCCGTCGGTGTCCGAGGCGAATTCCGCGGCTACCTCTGGGGCGTCGATCTGCAACTCCGCGGCTTGAATCTCCTGTGGCCCCGCCGCTGGGGCTGGGGATGCATCGGCGGCCGATGATGGGCTCTCTTCTTCCTCAGGGGCCAGCCGGGCTATGCGCGCCAGCAGCGATTTGACCGAGGTCTGCAGCGTGCTCTCGTCCGGCCACTGCCGGTAGAGAAACTTCTTCAGCGTATCGACCGCTTCCAGGCACAGGTCGACGATCTCCGGGCTGGGCTCGAGGGCGCCATCGCGCAGCCGCCCGATCAGATCTTCCGCCCGGTGGGCCACCCGCGAGATCCGCTGCAGTCCCACCTGCGCCGCCGAGCCCTTGATGGTGTGCATGGCGCGGAACAGACGATGAATGTCTTCGCTGTGGGGATTAGCCTCGAGCGCCAATAGGCAGTCGGTCACCGTCTGCAGGTGCTCCTCCGCCTCCGGCACGAAAAACTCCATGACCTCCCCCGGCACCTCGCCATCGGGAGGCAGGTCGGGCATCACCAGATCGCCCAGCGCCTCGGGAATCTCCAGAATTGCAGCCTCGGAATCGGTCGGAACTTCTTCCCCGCTCTCCTCCGCCTTGCCTCCCCCCGCGCCCTGAAAGGCAAACGGATATTTCTGTTTGAAGGCGTCGATCTCGTCCTGGGCCTCGGCGCGGCTGGCGTTGATCATCAGCAAATCCGACTCCAGCACCGCCACCGCTTCGGAGATGAATTCCACCAGCGGACCCGAAGCCTCGGCGCTGATGGTGGCGTTCATCGCGTACTGAAAAATGTGCGCCAGTTTGCTGGCGACTTCGGAGAACAGTGGGTAGCCGTACATGGCAGAGGAGCCCACCAGGGTGTGGGCCGCCACGTACAGCCGGTCCAGCTCCGCCGGAACCGGATAGGCGTCCTGCAGGATGTTGGAGTACTCCCGCAGGTACTGCAGGTGCTCGGAGGCCTCCTGCAGGAACACTTCCACGAAGTCGGAGCCTGGCGTGCTCAAGCCAATCCCTCCCCGACTCCGACGCTGGAGGCGAAGCGCGACGAGCCGTTCACCGGCTTCAGGTACAGCCGCGCGTCGCGATGCACGATGGTTTCAAACTTCACGCCCGCCCCGGCCAGCGATTCCGCATGACCCAGAAACATGTATCCGCCCGGCTCCAGCGAATCGTGGAAGCGCTGGAGGACGGCCACCCGCTGCTCATCAGAGAAGTAGATCAGCACGTTCATGCAGAAGATGGCGTCGAAGCGCCGCAGGTAAACCCCGTCCACCAGGTTCATGGGAACGAAGCTCACCATGTTGCGGATGCGGGGCTTGATCAGGAACTGGTCGCCTACCTTGGCGAAGTGCGCCTCCACCTGCTTGGGGGTTAGCTCTCCCAGGGCGCGCCGCGAGTAGACGCCACGCTCGGCATGCTCCAGAGCGCGACGGCTGACGTCGGTAGCCAGGATCTGCAGATTCCAGCTTTCCGTGAAATCCAGCGCCTCGGCCAGGGTGATGGCGATCGAGTACGCCTCCTCCCCGGTGGCGCAGCCCGCGCACCACAGCCGCAGCGTGCGCGGATTCTCCCAGAACTTTTTCACATGGATTTCCGGCAGAACTTTTTTCTCCAGTGCCTCGAAGACATGCGGGTAGCGGAAGAACGAAGTTTCCTGGGTCAGCAGCTTCTCCAGCAGGGCTTCATATTCCAGGTTCGAGGTCTTCAGCATGCGCAGCAGATCCTGGCCATGGGCCAATTTCCTGGCGATCATGTGCTCGCGCACCCGGGCGGTCAGAAAACGTTCCCGCGACTGGTCGAAGAGCAGGCCGGCGCGCTTCTCGATGAGCGTACGCATCTCGTCGAGCTCATGCTCGGTAAGGGCCGGGACCACGGTTTCGAGCTTGGTCGTCAAGCGTTGCCCACTCCCCAGGCGCTATTCAGGCGCGGACGCCTCCCCCGTTGCGCCCCGCCACCGCCATCTCGGACGAGGCTGGCGCCGCTGGGCCGCTGCCAGCGGGGTGGTTGTTCACCTTGAACTGGAACAGCGCTTCGTTCAGCTGCTCCGACAGCTTCACCATCCGCTCCACCGTATGCGTCGTCTGGCGCGCCCCCTGCGATGTCTGCCGGGTGATGCTGGAGATGATCTGCATGGCGTTGGCCACGCCTTCCGTTCCCCGCACCTGCTGCTTGGAAGCCAGAGAGATCTCCTGCACCAGCTCCGCCGACTGGCGCACCACGCTGGAGATGGCTTCCAGCGCCTTGCCCGCCTGGTCGGCGAGCTTGGCCCCGACTTCCACCTCCTTCGTGCCCTCTTCCATCACCACCACGGCTTCGTTGGTCTCCGCCTGGATGGCCTTGATCAGCCCGGCAATGTCCTTGGTGGCGCTGCGCGAGTGTTCGGCCAGCTTGCGCACCTCGTCGGCGACCACCGCAAAGCCGCGCCCCGCCTCGCCCGCGCGCGCCGCCTCGATGGCGGCGTTCAGAGCCAGCAGGTTGGTCTGCTCGGTAATGTCGTTGATCACGTTGACGATCTCGGAAATTTCCAGCGACCGGTCGCCCAGCGATTTGATCTTCTTGGCCGTGGCCTGCACCGAGGCGCGGATGCGCTGCATGCCGTCGAGCGTGTCGCGCACCGAGCGGTTGCCCTGCTCGGCGGCGTCCAGCGCGCGGCGTGCCGCTTCTGCGCTGGCTTCGGCGTTGTTGGACACCTGCTTCATCGACACCGTCAGCTCCTCCACGGCGGAGGAGGTGTTGGTGATCTCCTGGTCCTGCTGGCTGGCTCCCGAGGCCATGTCTTCCGCCGAGACCAGGATTTCGCTGGCGCTGGACTGCACATCGACGCCCGCCTTGCGCACCCGCTCCAGCACCTTGCAGAAGTTGTCGAGCATGTAGTTGACGGAATCGACCACGTTGCCCAGCGCATCGTTGGTAACCTTGCCCCGCAGGGTCAGGTCGCCGCGGGCGATCTGGCTCACAATGGTCAGGAACTCGGTGACGCTGCGCTGCAGGGAATCCTGCGCGCCCTGGTCCCGCCCGGCCCGCGACATCTTGTCCGCCACCCGGTTCCAGTTCTGCGCGATCAGGCCAAACTCGTTGGACGCGGTGGCATCCAGACGCACGCTGTCATCGCCAGCCGCCATGCGTTCGGTGAAGCGCGTCAGCTCCTCGACCGGCTTCACCACCTTGCCGCTCAGCGAGGAAGCCAGAATCACCGTCATCACCACGCCCACGGCGATGGCCGCCATCATCTCGATGCCCACGCCTCCCCCTTGCGCGGCTGCCTTCTGCCCAGCCAGGTAGGCGAGGCCCACAACCGCGCACACGGCCAGGGTGTTGAGGCCCACGGTCCACCACACGGTCGAACTCAAACGACCTTTCATCACAACCTCCAGGCTTTTGGCCCGTACGCTGTCCGCGCCGGACCGCCGGCTCAAACTCCATCCCACATCTCCGCCGGACTCCTTCGCCCCCGGCGGCCCGCTCCCGCTTGTCTAAATCACGGGTACGGGAAAACTCTCGACCAGGCGGCGCAAGTCCAGCGCCAGCGCCAGGTGGTCTTCGTAACGCAGCATGCCGCAGCAGTGCGGCACGTCCTTTGGCGCCTCATCCACCAGCAGCGGCTCCCCCGAGGTGTGCGTGCCCAGCACCTCATCCGAGGCGATCCCAATGCGCATCTCCGCTGCCTGCTCGCTTCCCTCCATCCGCGCCACCACCACGTGCTTGGGCGGAAGATCGGCCCGGCGTCCCTCGGTGAAGGCGATATCGATCACTGGCACGATGTTCCCGCGCAGGTTGAATACTCCCGCCAGAAACCTCGGCGCCCGCGGGACCACCGTCACCGGCGGCCACTCCACCACTTCCTCGATGTCCAACACCTCGAGGCAGAAGCGTTCCCGCCCGGCACGAAACACGCAGTACTGGCGGGCGAAGGGTGGCTCGGGCGGCAGCGAGGGAAGCTCCAGCCCCTCACCCGCACCGTCCGCCCCTGCGCCGGCTTCCTGCCCTTCCCTCTCCGGCCACGCCGCCGCTTCCTGTTGCTCCGGCCCCTGGCTCTCGTCTGCCACGCCCCAAACCCCTCAGAGAAATTTCTGGATCTCGCCCAACAACTGATCGCGGGTGAACGGCTTCACCACGTATCCGTCGGCCCCCTGCTGCTGCGCCCAGAATTTGTCGCTCTCGGAGTTCTTGGAGGTCACCAGGACCACCGGGATGCGGCCGTACACCGGGCTCGACTTCAATTCGCGGCAGGCTTGGAAGCCATTGCGCTGCGGCATGACCACGTCCAGGAGGATCAGTCCCGGGTGCTCGATCTCGATGGTCTGCTCCAGCCGCGTGGGGTCGTTCAGCGCCACCGACCAGTAGCCGGCCTGCTCCAGGACGGCCTGCATCACCTTGGTCTCAGCCAGAGAATCGTCGACGATCAGGACCTTCTTCAGCGACACGGCGTCTCCAACCTAATAAGGAAAGCAATTGCAGAACCAGTCAGCCTAGTTCCCAGCAAACGCCAACGATCCTTACGGACCTTTTTGTTTCAAATAGTTACCGCGACCAGATCGGGCTTCAATTGCCCGCCGCCACGTGGTCGCTGGCTGCGGATATCTCACTGTGAGACTGCTTCTCCGCAAACTGCATCTCGCACTCCAACGAGGTGAACCGCTGGATGATTTCGTGTACCCGCAGGGTCATGCTGTGAATCGTGGATACCTGTTCCCGGACCTCGCCGGAGAGTGCCCCCGGCTCCAGCAGGATCAGCTCCGAGTTGCCCAGGATCGAGGTCAGGGCATTGTTCAGGCTGTGGCGCATCTCCAGCATGTAGCGCCCCAGGGTGGCGTGCTTCTGGCTGGCACTCACCACGTGCTCGGCGCTGCGGGCGCGCTTCACCGCCTCCACCCGGCGCAAGGCCTCGGCCGCCAAAAGCACGGCGGCATTCACCCAGCCCTCGTAGTCGTTCAGCACCAGGACGCGCGGGTGTGCGCTGCGCACCGCCTGCGCCTCGGCCGCACCGTGCGCAACAAACACCACTGGACGCTGGTGGTAGTTCAGACCCTCCAGGACCTGCGCGGAATCGCCGTTCCTGAGCGCGCCCACCACCGCCAGGTCGAAGGCGATGCGGCAGTTCGCCGGCCGCGTCTCCGAGGTGATCACCACGAATGAGGGCAGGCTTCGCTCCGTCTGCCAGCGCGCCATCACGGTGTGCACGAATTCGGGGTCATCGGAGAAGATCAGTACCGTTGGTTGGTTCACCTTGAGATCTCCGTTGCGACGATGTCCACTCCCGCCCACGCTGGTTGGCGTGAAGCGGGGGGACACGTCGAACTGGGAGAGCAGGAGTGCAAGACGCCAGCCAAAGCCGGTTCCCAGGGGCGGCGGCTTAACTAGCTGATTTCAAAGCGGAATCTGGTGCCACCCAAGACGGGCGCACTACTCTCGTCTCAACCTGAAATGATTTCGCAGTCTCAGGATGTCCGGCGGAGAAGCACTGTTCGCTCCAATCCGGGCAGTCAGCGCTCAGACAAACCTTGAGGTCGCAATCCGCGCTGCTGGTCCAGCGGGTGCGCAAATCGCTTCTGCTTTATCCCGCACTTGCGACTTCGGTGGGTGTCGCCCCTCGTGCCACGTCGATGTGGTAGCGCTTCAGCTTGCGATAGAGCGTGGCCCGGCTGATGCCCAGCATCTTCCCCGCCAGAACCTTGTCGCCCTTGGCCTGCTCGAAGACGCGGCGGATGGTCTCCCGCTCCAGGTCCTCGAGATTTGACGACCCAGCCGCTCCCTCGCTGCGAACCAGGGGGGAAGCTTCGGCGGAGGCGCGAATCGCAGGCGGCAAATCCTGCACGTCGATGGCGTGATGGTTGCCGAGGGCAATGGCGCGCTCGATGCAGTTCTCCAGCTCGCGCACATTGCCCGGCCAGTCGTACTGCAGCAGGCAGGTCATGGCCGCGGGGGTGAGTTGCATCTTGGTGTCGGGCGCATAGCGCGCCAGAAACGCCTGCACCAGCGCGGGAATGTCGGAGCGCCGCTCGCGCAATGCCGGCAGGTTGATGGTCACCACATTCAGCCGGAAGTAGAGATCCTTGCGGAAGGTTCCCCCGCGGTAGGCCGCTTCCAGATCGCGATTGGTGGCTGCGACCACGCGCACATCGACTTTTACTCGCTCGTTGCTGCCGACCGGGCGAACTTCTTTTTCCTGCAGCACGCGCAACAGCTTGGCCTGCATTTCCAGCGGAAGCTCGCCAATCTCGTCGAGGAAGATCGTGCCGCCATCAGCAGCGCGGAACAGACCCTCCTTGGACTTCAAGGCGCCGGTGAATGCGCCCTTCTCGTAGCCGAACAACTCGCTTTCGATGAGGGTTGGCACCAGCGAGCCGCAGTCCACGGCCACGAACGGACGCTTGCGCAGCGAACCGCGAAAATGAATGGCCCGCGCCACCAGTTCCTTGCCGGTTCCGCTTTCGCCGCTGATCAGCACCGGGGTGCGGGTATCCTTCAGCCGCGAGACCATGCGCAGAATGTCCTGGATCTTGGCTGAGGATCCGTCGATGACGTTCAACTCCATCTCGTTGCTGACCACCTGGCGCAGGTACTCATTCTCTGCCACTAGGCGGACCTTTTCCTTCATCCTCTGCAGCAGCAGCTTCAGCTGCCCGGCGCCGAAGGGCTTGGTGATGTAGTCGTAGGCGCCCAGCTTCATGGCCTCGACCGCCGACTCGATCGAGCCGTGGCCGGTAATGATGGCGAACTCCGTGCGCGGCAGCAGTTGTTTGCCCTGGCGCAGCAGTTCGTCGCCCGTCATGTTGGGCAGCATGCGGTCCACCAGCACGATGTCCGGGGACTCGGTCTCCAGGTAAGCAAGCGCCGCCTCGCCGCTCTCTGCCTCGGCGCATTCGAAGCCGAGGGAGGAGCCAATGGTCATGCACAGCCGGCGGATGCTCTGCTCGTCATCCACGATGAGGAAGCGTATGCGGAATTCGTCTGTCATGTTTCTTCAGCCAATTCCTGCCCATCAGCGGCTTCGGCCGCCAGCGTGCTGGTCCCGATCCTGTTCGCAACCACAACCCGGCCTGACCTAGGGCCCGCCAAACACCCTCAGCACCACGGAGATCAGCTGCTGAATGCGAAATGGCTTCTCCACGCACGGTGCCCCGGTTCGCGTCAGGGTTGCCGCGGTTTCTTCGTTCACGATGTCCCCGGTGATGAAGATGAGCTTGGACACCAGTTCCGGGCGGTGCGCCACCAGCCAGGCATGTACGTCAGAGCCATCCACCCCGCCCGGCGTGCGCATGTCGGAGACCACCCCCAGGAACGATCCCGTTTCCAGTACCTTCAGCGCCTCGACGCCGGTGGTCACCGCTATCACCCCGTAGCCTCCGCGCTCCAGGGCAGCCCGCACAAACGACATCACCGAGGGCTCATCCTCGATCACCAGAATCGGCGGCTTGCCCGGCACCGGCCGCGCCGAACTCACTGCGTCACTCCAGCCCCAGCTCCCGCCGCCGGCATCCTCTCCGGATCCCCCGCCAACGGCAGCCGCACCACAAAGGTCGCTCCCGGACTGTCCGTATTATTGCGGCAGAAGATTTCCCCCGTGTGTTCCCGAATGATGCCGTAACAGATGCTCAAACCCAGGCCGGTTCCCTTGCCCACTTCCTTAGTGGTGAAGAAGGGGTCGAAGATGCGTTCGGGATAGAGAACTCCATTGCCGTTATCGCGAAATGAGATCTCCGCGTAACCCTGTCCCGCGCTGGTGGCGATCTCGATCACCCCGGGGCGCTTTGCCTCCAGCACGGCGTCGTAGGCATTGTTGACGATGTTCAGGAAGACCTGCTGCAGCTGGTGGGAGTCGCCGATGATCTCGGGCACCGATTCGCTCAGCTTCTCCACCACCCGCACCCCGTGATTGGCGAAGTCATAGGATCGCAGGGCCAACGTCTGCCGCAGGATGGAATTCACCCGCACCGGCTGGCGCTGCGGCGGCATCTGGCGGGCGAAGCTCAACAGGTTCTGCACGATCTGCTTGGTGCGTTGTCCTTCTTGCAGAATCACCTGTAGGTCCGCCTTGGCAAACTCGGGAATGTCGGGATGCTCCAGCAGCAGATCGGCAAAGCCCAGGATCGCCGTCAGCGGGTTGTTAACCTCGTGGGCCACCCCCGAGACCAATTGGCCGACGGCCGCCATCTTTTCCGTGTGCATCAGCTTGGCCTGCAGCATGGCGGCGTCGGTGATGTCGGTCATCACCACCACGATGCTGTTCACCAGGCCGGACTCATCGCGCATGGGACTCAGGTTGATGGCAAACTGCCCCACCCGCCCTCGTCCCAATACGATGGGAAGCTCCAGGTTATCGACCTGCTGACCGCGGGTGGTGGCGGCGAGGGACTCGGCCAGAGTTTCGCGCCGGCCCGGAGGAATCAGCTCGCTGAGCCGGTGCCCCATCAGGTCCTGCTGGCGGTAGCCTCCCGCTTCAAAGCAGCGGCGATTGGCGTAGCTGATCCTTCCCGCGGTATCGACCACCAGGATCATGCTTTGGGTGGCGTTCAGGATCTTGTTGTTGAAGTCGCGCTGGCGTTGCAACTCCGACTGGAAGTTCTTCTGCTCGGTAACGTCGAGGATCAGGCCGCGGTACTGCAGCGTGGCCCCCTGCGCGTCGCGGACGGCAAAAGCATTCTGCAACGTGTGGATCAGCGACCCGTCTTTCCGCCGCAGCAGCTCCTCGTAATTGCGCAGCGTTCCCGTCTTTTCGATCTCCCGGCGGAAAATCTCGCGATGCCCGGGCGAGGCGTAAAGCTGGGTGGCGATGTCGATCTGCAGCAGTTCGTCGCGGCTCTCGTACCCCAGCATGCGCACCAGCGCGTCGTTGACCTCGATGAACCTCCCCTCCGGGGTGGAGAAGAACAGCCCCTCCTGGATGGTGTCGAACAGCTCGCGGTAGCGGCGCTCGGCCTCGCGCCGGTCGGTGATGTCCTTGAGGACGTGAATGGTCTGAAAGCCTTCGTTCAGCGCCCCGTGAATGCGCGAGGTGGAGACCAGGTAGGTGCGCTCCAGCACGGGATGAATGTATTCATCCGCGCCATCGAGCCCGACCCGGCAGAACGGACAGGGCTGGGTGCTGTGGTCGGAAGCCATCGCCACCAGCGCCCGCATGCTGATGCCGATGAGTTCAGCGGGGCGCACCCCGATAAAATCCGCCAGCGTGCGGTTCACCCGCAGCACGGTGTTGTTCTCGTCGTGCACCACGATGAAATCGGTGATGGCGTCGAAGATCTCCACCCAGTGGCGGTTCGCCTGATCCATGCGAGTGAACAGACGGGCGTTTTCCAGCGCGACCGAGGCGTGCGCGCCCAATGCGGTCAGCACCGTCTTGTCCACCTCGCCCAGCTCTTCGCGGCGATCGATCAGGCACAGCATACCGATCAGGTCGCCGTCGCTGCTGCGGAGGCGCGCCACCGTCAGCCGATCCCAGCCAAGCGAACCCGCCAGCGCCGTCCCAATCAGCGCCGCCGCCGGCCCGGAGCTGATGGGCTCCGCCGAACGCGACGCCAGCTCCGTCAACGCCGCGTTGAGGCGGCGCACCAGGTTGCGGTCGGCAATGCTGGAGCTGTCCGGCAGGATCACCGTCTCCAGCGTCGAGCGCTGGGCCAGGGCGAGCACGCCGGCGCGGGCGCCCAGCATATCGGCCGCGCGCTGGGTGAAGCTGCGTACGAATTGCGGGAGGCGCAGCGAGGAGTTGATGTCCAGCGCCAGCGCCATCAGGTTCTCCGCCCGCTTGCGGTGCTGCTGCGAGGCCTCCAGCCCCCGCGCGGCGTCGAGTACGACCGCGACTTCCGCGGCCAGCACCTTCGCCCGCCGCACGTCCTCCGGCGTGACCGCACCCCCCGCCGCTTTATCCAGCGCCAGCACGAAAGCTGCCGGCTGGCCCTGCGGATCGCCGAGGGGAAGCGCCAGGTATTGTTTCATCTTCAGCTGCGCGGCCAGCCCCAAGTCCGCCAGTGGCTCTTTGGTTATGTCGTCTGACCAGGCCGGCTCGGCGGAGGAAAGCCACAGTTTGGCGAAGAACTCGGGCAGAGCGACTCGTAGCGCCCGGGCGCTGCCGCCTTCGAACAGCCAACTGACCACCCCGCGGTTGTTCTCCACCAGCACCATGGCCGCTCGCCGGAAGGCCAGAAACTCGGCTGCCCGCATCAGCAGCCTCTGGTGGAACTCATCGAGCTTCCGGATCGCGGCCAGCTCCGAGGTGATGGCGAGCAGCCGTTCGAGTTCGCCCGTGCGCAGCCGCGCGGCGATCAGCTCTCCAAAGATCGTCGCTGAAATCGCGCCCTGCTGCAGCCAGTCTGGATCGGCAGCGCCCCGTGGGGCAACGAACAGCACCACGCCCTCAGCCTCGGCGGCAACCACGAGTGGCACTGCCATCGCCAGCGGGCCTGCCGACGCGGTGGCTGGGACGGGCTGCGGAGTTACGTCGCTATCGGAAACCGCTTTCCGCGAGCGCAGCGCTTGCCAAACGATTGGGCGCTGGCCCGGCTCCAGCCGACGGCCGCGTAGGCTGGCCGCCTCCGGGCCGTCCCCGCCTGCTCCCACCAGGGTGTCGGGCGAGATCGTCTGCCAGAAGTAGACCCCATTTAACGCAAACGCCTCCCGGCTGGACTGACAGAAAAGGTCAAGCAAAGACTGAAAATCGTCAGTTTCGGATGCGAACCGCGTCAGTTTCAGCAGCAGGCGCTGGAAGGAGTCGTGACGCGCCGGAGGCGGAGCCGCTACGTCGCGCTGTTGGCCGATGATCATGAGAAAACAAATACTTAGCGCACGGGAGACCGGTTGCGCTTGGCTCGCCGCAGGTCTGCAACGGTACTCTGGAATCTCATTTTGAGTCAAGAAATTTGGCCGCATTGTCCAAGGGTTGGCAACTCGCTGGAAATTCACCCGCTGCATCTCAGCCTGAGATGCAGCCCTCCCTCCGCCAGAGGGTTTGAGACAAATCTTCTCTTCGGCAAGGATTTCTTCAGCATAGTCCCGAGCCTTGCAAATCACTGTAGATCATCGATTTACACTCATCCACCTGATTCCGACGGGGATTCGGCCAGGCTGGCATCTACCGTGCATTTGTTCTCCCGCTGAACTCTATTTTGCGCTAGGAGGACGTGTGTTCCCCAGCAGGTTCGCGCGCAATTTGATGTCTGGCGCAATGGCAGTGGCACTCGGGTTGGCGATGGTGGCCGCCCAGACGGGGGCGGCTCAGGAGGAGGAGGGGCGGCACCTCAAAAGCAAGATCATTCCGGTCTATCCCGACCTGGCCAAGAAAATGAACGTCACCGGAACGGTGAAGGTGCAGGTGGTGATTGCCCCCAATGGGGTGGTGAAGAGCACCAAGGTGATCGGTGGACACCCGGTGCTGGTCGACTCGTGCGTGGACGCGGTCAGGAAGTGGCGTTACGAACCGGCCGCAGAGGAGACCACCACCACCGTGGAATTTCACTTTAGCGGTCAATGACCGCCAGATTTGCCTCCAGCGGCCCGCGTTTCCCAACGAGGTGCGGGGCCGCTGCCGGAGGAAGGTAATGACGATCAGCAAACGCCTTTACAAGAACTTTGGAATCCTGCTGGCCATCGTGGTGGCCCTCTGCCTGGTGAACATCGTGGCAGTACAGCGCGAGCACTCCGCCCGCAATTCGGCGGCGCGTGCCTGGGAGCTGGCGCAGGCCAGTGGCGACATCCGCAACCAGATGATGGCCAATCGCCAGTTCCTTAACAACTACCTGCTCAGCGGCGACAGCCGCGAGATCGGAAATCTGGCCGACGGCATCAGCAAGCTCCACGACCTCATCCGCCACGCCATCGACAAGGCAGGTTCCGAACAGCAGCGCTCCACTCTGGGCAAGCTGGCGGATGCCGAACGGCAATGGGAGGATGGCTTCGCCCGGCCGCTGATGGAGAAGCGCAAGCAGGTGGATAGTGGCGACGCTACCGTCAGCGATCTGCAGATCCTGTATCTGCAGCTCAATCCCGGCTCCTGGATGAAGTCCTCCACCGTGCACATCGACCAGGTCGATAACCTCACCAACAAGGAACTGGAAGATCAGCGCCGCGTGGATAGCATCGCCGGCAGCATCACCCTCACGCTGGCGGTCGTGGGCACGCTGTTCGCGCTGGTCATGGGTGTGCTGATTTCCTACCGCACCTCGCGCTCGATCACCGACCCCCTGACCCACCTGATGAGCGTGGCGCGCGAGATTGGCGAATCCGGCGATCTCGAGCACCAGATCGACATCAACCGCGAAGACGAAATCGGGCAACTGGGGCGCACCTTCGCCAACATGGTCACCTACCTGCGGGAGATGGCCTCGGTGTCGGAAGCTATTGCCCGCGGCGATCTGACGGTCGAGGTCCGGCCGCGCTCCAACCGCGACACCCTGGCGCTGGCGTTTATGCGCATGGTGGAAGGCTTGCGCTCGCTGGTTAGCAAAGTGCGCGACAGCGCCTCCCAGGTGGCCAGCGGCTCCAACCAGGTGGCCAGCGCCTCGGAGGAATCCGCCAAGCTGAGCGTGCAGGCTTCCTCGTCGATCGACGAAGTGACCAGCACCATGCACGAGATGAGTGTCAACGTGCAGAACATGGTGAAGAACACGCAGATGCAAGCCTCCAGCGTGAGCGAGACCTCGGCCTCCATCGATCAGATGGTGGCTTCCATCCAGCGAGTCGCCGACACCGCCAAGGTGCTCTTGGAGATCTCGCAGCGCTCGCGCGAGGAAGTGCAGGCCGGCATCGGCACCATGCAGAAGACCACCGAGGGACTGAACCGCATCAACGGCGCCATCAATTCCTCCTCCGAGATCATCGACGTGCTCGGCCAGCGGGCCGACGACATCGGCAAGATCATCGAGGTCATCGACGATCTGGCGGAACAGACCAACCTGCTGGCGCTGAATGCCGCCATCGAGGCCGCGCGCGCCGGAGAACACGGCCTGGGATTCGCCGTGGTCGCCGACGAGGTTCGCAAGCTGGCGGAAAAGTCGGCCCAGTCCACCAAGGAAATTTCCGAGCTCATCCAGAGCATCCAGAAAGAAGCCCAGCGGGCGGTGGAGAACATGGAGAAGAGCACTTCCATCGTCAACGATGGGCTGTCCTGCGGCAGCGACCTGAGCGCCGCCCTGAAGAAGATCTCCAACGTCGTCACCGAGGTGTTCAAGTTCGCGCAGGAGATCGGCGCGGCTACCAACGAGCAGTCGCACGGCTCCTCGCAGATCGCCAAGGCCACCTCGCGGCTCAACGAGATCACGCACGAGATCAACTCTTCGGTCGAGGAGCAGGCTTCCGGGGCGCAGGCGGTGGTGATGGCCATGGAGCGCATGCGCGAGATGGTGCAGCGCTTCACCTCGGGCTCCACCGAACTGGCGGCCTCCGCCGAACAGATGTCCAAGATGTCGCGCATGCTGATGGAAACCATGGACCGCTTTGCCTTGGAAAGCGGGGGCGCGAGTTCCGCCTCCCGAGGCGGGACGTTCGCCTATGGCACTGGACACGGCAGCGGGCAGAGCAGCCTGGGTCCCGATTTCCGCTCCCTGCCTGCGCAACCGGTTACGCGCGGCTGAGAGGCGGGGATGAGCAGCGAACATCACATCGTCGGCTTCCGCATCGGGGCAGAGACCTTTGGCGTGCCCATCTCGCTGGTGCACGAGATCGTGCGCGTGCCGGAGATCACGGCGGTACCGGAATCTCCCGACTTTGTCGAAGGAGTAATCAACCTGCGCGGCAAGATCATCCCCGTAGTCGATCTGCGCAAGCGCTTCGGGGAGGCAAAAGCCGCTCCCAGCAAGAAGACCCGCGTGATCGTGGTGGAAATGAACTCCAAGCTGGTGGGCCTGGTGGTGGACGCGGCTTCCGAAGTGCTGAAGCTGGCAGCCTCCGCGGTTGAACCACCGCCGCACCTCTTCGAGGAAAACGAGCTCAACTATGTGACCGGCGTGGGCAAGCTCGATCAGCGGCTGATTATTCTGGTCGATTTGCAAAAAATTCTGCAGCGTGGCGACCTGCGCCGCCTGGGCGAGTTGCCCCAGGCGTCGCCCCCGACGGCATAGAAATCCCTTGGCGTCCCTCACCCCCGGCCCGGGGGAGGCGGACGCAGGAAGAGATCGCGAGAAGGCATGGCAACGGCGTCAATCCAGCTTACGGAACCGGAACTGAAGCTCCTGCAGACGCTCGTCTACCAGGAGTGCGGGATGTATTTCGACGAGCGCCGTGCCCACTTCCTGCAAGATCGCCTGCAGCGCCGCCTGCGCGCCTGCCGGTTGGATTCCTTCTACAGCTATTACCGCCTGCTCACCAGCGGCGACGGCAAGGCCGAGCTGGCGGCGCTGCTGGAAATCCTTACCGTCAACGAGACCAGCTTCTTTCGCAATAAGCCCCAGTTGGAGCTGTTCCAGAAAACGGTGCTGGAGGAGATGCTGCATCGCAAGCAGGAGCGCCGCGATTGGACTCTGCGGGTGTGGAGCGCGGGCTGCTCTACCGGCCAGGAGCCTTACACCCTCGCCATGCAGATTGCCGATGCCCTGGCCTACTACTACCTGCGCAATCCCCTCCCCTTTGAGATGCCCACTCCCAAGCCGCTGATTCCGCCCCCCTGGCGCGTGGAAATCCTGGCTTCCGACATCAGCTACGCCGCCCTGCGCGCCGCCCAGCAGGCGCTCTATTCCGAGCTCCAGATGGAGCCCGTGGACTACATGTTCCGCCTGCGCTATTTCGACAAGCTGGGCGATCAGTACTCGGCGAAGCAGGCGGTGCGCGACATCGTTCATTTTGACTTCCACAATCTGAAGACCGAATACCTGCCTCAGCACAACGATGTGATCTTCTGCCGCAACGTGATGATCTACTTCGACGAAGCCGAGCAGAAGCGCCTGATCGACAAGTTCTACCGCTGCCTCAACCCCGACGGTTACCTGTTCGTTGGCCACGCGGAGAGTCTCTTTGGCCTCACCGACCACTTCCGCATGGTCCACCAGAACAACGGTACGGCCTACCAGAGAATCGAGGTGGAAGTGTGAGCTTCTTCTCCGAGGAGCGGGCGGCGGAGCTGCGCGAGCTGTTTTTTGAAACCGCGCAGGAGCTGCTGCAAGTCTTGAACGAGCAGGGGCTGGAGCTGGAGAAGCACCCGGCAGATGCGGAGGTGGTGCGCAACCTCCGCCGCACCGTCCACACCCTCAAGGGAGATTCCGCCGCCTGCGGCTTCCGTGAGCTAAGCGAGCTAGCTCACGAACTGGAAGATGTGCTCACGCCGGAGATGGCGGCGCAGGCCGGAACCGCCCTGGCGGAGGTGGTGCTCAGCGCAGCCGACATGTTCGACGCGCTCGCGGCAGCTTACAAAGGCAAGATGCAGCCTCCCAACGGCGATCCTCTGCGCGCCATGATCGCCCGCCTGGTCCAGAAGCCCGCGCCCGGACCAGGTAGCAGATTCCATCCCGCCTTCGCCTGGACCGAGTACGAGCGGCTCACCATGCAGAAGGAATCGGACAGCGGCGCGCAGATCTTCAACATTGCCGTGATCCTCGACCCCGCCTGCCAGATGCCGGCGGCCGGGATGCAACTCGTGCTTACGGTCCTGGAGGCTGCCGGCACCGTCCTGGCCAGGCGTCCCGAGGAGCTGCAGAGCGAAGCCAACGCCGAGTGCCTGGAGGTCGCCCTCGCCAGCCCTCATCCTGCGGAATGGCTGGAGCGCAAGTGCCGGATTCCGGCCATCGTCGAGCGCGTCCTGGTCCGCTCCTGGACCCCCGCCGGCGATCTGGCGCACGTAGCCTCCGACGATCTGGCTCGCGAGGATCTGCTGGAGATTGCCGCTGAACCGCCCCACGTCGATCCCACCATGGCCGGCTACGAGCCCGACGATTCGATTCTGGCGATCAACGAGCGCGGCCTCAGCGCCGTGGACCTGCAGCCGGCTCCGGTCTCTGAGACCACGCTGCGGGTGGACGCCGAGCGTATCGACGCGGTGATGAACCTGGTGGGCGAGCTCATCATCGGCAAGTCCATGCTGCACCAGGCCGTCATCGAGTTTGGGAGGCGCTTTCCCAAGGATCCGCTCCACTCCCGCTTCAGCGACGCCATGTCGCATCAGGCGCAGATCCTGAACTCGCTGCAGCGCTCGGTCATGAAGATTCGCATGGTGCCGGTCGAGCAACTCTTCCGCCGCTTTCCCCGCATCATTCGCGACACCGCGAAGCGCTGCGGCAAAGAAGTGGAGATGCGGGTCTCGGGCCAGGAAACCGACCTCGACAAGAGCATTTTGGACGCACTGGCGGAGCCCCTCACCCACCTGGTTCGCAACGCCGTGGATCACGGAATCGAGGACCCCCAGGGGCGGGAGGCGGCCGGCAAGCCCCGCCGCGGCACTATTCAGCTTAACGCCTACCACCAGGCCAATCACGTGGTCCTTGAGGTCAAGGACGACGGCGCGGGCATCGACACGACCAAACTCGTAGCCAAGGCAGTGGAGCGCGGGGTCATCTCGGCGGAAGAAACCGCGCGCCTTTCCGAGCAGCAGAAGCTCGAACTGATCTTCGAGCCCGGATTCAGCACGGCGGAGGAAATCACGGAAGTTTCAGGCCGTGGCGTGGGCATGGACATCGTTCGCACCGTGCTCACCCGCCTGAAGGGCGAGGTCTCGATCGACAGCCGGCCCGGGCACGGCACCACTTTCCGCCTGACTCTTCCCCTCACCCTGGCCATCATCAAGGCCCTGCTATTCCGCGTCGGGGCCCAGCTCTATGCCATTCCTCTGGGTGCAGTGGCCGAGATCACGCGCGCCGGACAAGATGAAGTCCACCTGGTTGAACACAGGGAAGTGCTGCGATTGCGTGAGCAACTGGTCACCTTGGTGCGCCTGGACCGTATGCTGGAAGCCGGAGCGCAAACGGAAAGGATGCGCTTCTTTGTCGTGGTGGTCGCGCTGGGAGACCGCAGGTTTGGGCTGATCGTCGATCAGTTGGTGGGCGAGGACGAACTGGTGATCAAGGCCCTGGACGATCACCTGGTGGCCACCGAACTGGTCAGCGGAGCTTCCATCCTGGGCGATGGCACCGTGGTGCTGATTCTCAACCTGACGGCTGTGGTGGAGAAATTGGGGCGGACGGGAATCTCGCCGCCTGGCGCTTCACGAAGCGCTGATTCCAGGAGTGTGGAGGCCTCCGCGTGAAGAACGCCGTCCGAGTCCTGGTGGTGGATGATTCCGCGCTGATGCGGAAGCTGATCCCCCAGATCATCGAGCGCGACAGCTCCATCCAGGTGGTGGGCACCGCCATGGACGGCGCCTTCGCACTGGACAAGATCGCGGAGCTCAAACCGCAGGTGGTCACTCTGGATCTGGACATGCCCCGCATGGATGGGATGGAAGCGTTGCGCGTGATTACCCGCAAACACCGTCTGCCCGCGATCGTGGTGAGCGCCCACACCACCGAAGGCGCAGCCGCCACCTTTCGCGCCCTGGCAATGGGGGCCTTCGATTTTGTTGCCAAGCCCAAGAACACCACTACCGACATGGATGCCATCGCCAAGGATCTGATCGCCAAGATCAAGGTGGCTGCCCGAAGCCAGCCGGTGCAGTTGCCGGAAACTCCCGACATCCGGGGGCCGCGCCCCAAGGCTCAGCGTCTGAATGCCGCCACCCGGGTGATTGCCATCGGCGTATCGACCGGCGGACCGCAGGCTTTGCAATATGTTCTCACTCAGCTGCCGGCGGATTTTTCCGGAGCCATCCTGATCGTGCAGCACATGCCGGAAGGCTTCACCGATATGTTCGCCCGGCGCCTGGATGAGCTTTGCGCCATCGAAGTGCGGGAGGCGCGCTCCGGCGACCTGCTGCTGGGAGGCCGGGCGCTGATCTGCCCCGGCAATCGTCACATGCGGGTGAAGCGCATGCCGCTGGGAGATGTGGTGGTGCTGAGCGATGGCGAGCGGGTGAATGGCCATCGCCCTTCCGTGGATGTGCTGTTCCACTCGCTGGCACAGGAGTTGCGCGAGATCGGCATCGGCGTGCTGATGACCGGCATGGGCGAAGATGGCGCGGATGGCATGCGCGCAATCAAGCTTTCCGGCGGACTGACCATCGCCCAGTCGGAGGATTCCTGCGTGGTGTACGGCATGCCGCGTATGGCGGTGGAGCGTGGATTTGCCATGCGGGTGGTGAATCTGGAAGGTCTGGTCAGCACCCTGCAGGCGCAATGCAACCCGAATCGAGTACGCGCTCACGCCGACGCCGTCGGCGAGGTCGCGGGAGGCTCGCGATTCTGAACAAGGAGTCTTGGATCCGGTAAGGGGTCGGAGGAATGGTATGGAACAATTTGCCCCACTCATGCGAAGCAAGGACATGCGGCCCATCCGCTACCTGGTGGTCGATGACTCCATCTTCGCGCGCAAGAACCTGGCGCGCATGATCGAGTCGTTCGGCGGACAACTGGCGGGGGAGGCGGGCGACGGCTGTACCGCCATCGCCGAGTACGGGCGCACCCAGCCCGACGTGGTGCTCATGGACATCACCATGCCGCAGATGGAAGGCATCGAAGCGGCCGAGCGCATCGTCCGCCAGTGCCCCGATGCCCGCATCGTCATGGTGTCCTCGGTGGGCTACCAGGAAAACATCATTGCCGCCCTGCAGAAGGGAGCGCGTCACTTCGTCCAGAAGCCGGTCAAGCCGGAAGTGCTCTACGAAGTCATCAAGTACGTCCTGGGCGATGAGGCTGCGGTGGGGGCCGTCCCCGCAGGAGTTTCCCAGTGAAAATGGATCTGATCCAGCCTTTCATCAACGCCGCCGACGCGGTCCTGGCGGAGACCCTGCAATGCGCCACCAGCGTGGGCGCGGTCAGCATGGAGCAGGAGGCCTACCGGACCCACGGGGTTGCCGCCCTGATCGTGGTCCAGGGCGACATCGAGGGGCGCATCATCTTCGACCTCGAGCCGGAGACCGCCAAGGCAGTAACCGAGCGCCTGACCGGCAGCGGCGATACCGCGGCCCCCCCGGAGATGGTTTACGAGGCGATCTGCGAACTCGCCAATCAGGTCATCGGCAATGCTGTGACCGTGCTCAACGATCAGGGCTTCCACTTCAAGGTCCATCCGCCGGAGATCCATACCGCCAATCGCGGCGCCGCAAGCTCGGAAGACACCGAAGCCGTGGTCATGTGTTTCGATACCAGCAGCGGCACGGTATTCATGAATATCGCTATGCGATACAACCACCGGCGCAAGCACGATCCCGTCCTGGTGGGAGGATAGCCCACGCTCCACTCCTCTTCTCAGCGCTTTTAACTGGCCGAGCCACGAGGGAGGCAGCCGCGAATTTCGCCGGCTCCTCCCTTTTCGCTTTTCTTACTGCACCACCACGAATACGGGGGCGGCGGACGCCGAAGGCAGCGTGGTCGCCACCGTGTCGTCGCTGGTGCGAATGACGGAGATACTGTTGGAATCGCGGTTGGGGGTGTACACCTTGCTGCTGTCGGGGGCGGAATCGATCCAGAAGGGAGTGGTGCCCACCGGGATGGTCTTTCGCAGCACCAGGCTGGTGGCGTCAAAGACGGATACCGTGCCGGCGGTGGTATTGGCCACGTAAAAGCGCGTCCCATCGGCCAGGGCGGTAACGGCGCGCGGGCCGGCGTCGGTATTTAGCGTGGCCGTGAGTACGGGGACTGTGGTCGCCGCATTGAACACGCTGACGGTATTGGAAGCAAAGTTCGTCACGTAGAGACGGGTGAGGCGGGAATCATAAAGCACATCGGTTGCCCCGCTGCCCACGTTGATCGTCCCGACCAGCGTATCGACACTGGGATCGATGACGGAAACGGTCCCGCTCCCCTGGTTGAGCACAAACAACAGCGGGGTAGGAGACATCGCCGCCCAGACCGGCGATGTGCCCACCGGGATGGTGGTCTGCACCGAATTGTCGGAGGTGTTGAGAACCGTCACCGTGCCGCTATCTTTATTCACGCAGTACAGCTTGCGGCCGTCGGGCGTAACCGCCAGCGCCACCGGATTATTTCCCACCGGAATGATCGCCGTGGCCGCCGCCGTAAGACCCAGCGAGCTGAGCACGGCTACGGTATTGTTTCCCGCGTTGGCCACATACGCCCCGCTCCCGGAAGACAACACGAACACCGGACCCGAACCGGTGGGCAGCGCTAGGGTGCTCGGACTCGTGGTCAGCAGGCGTGGCGCATAAGTCGTCACCGTGTCGTCCAGGTTGTTCACTACAAAAGCCACCGACTGGTCCGACCTCAGTGCTGCATGCACTGGGCTCCTGCCCACCGGCCGGTTCAGCACGTTGGTGTCGCCGGAGACATCCAGGTTGTTAGTGGTCCCTCCTGCGCCAGGGTTGCTGTTCACCACCACCACCGTATGGCTCGCTGCCGGGTTCGGAGAAGGCGGCAGGACAGGCAGCGCCACGGGACGGAAGGTGTCGCCGCATCCGGCCAGGAAGCAGGTGAGGAGTAAGAGCATGGCGGCCGCAGGCATCGAATTCCGTCGGCTGCGTCCGCATATAGGAGAATGCAAGAAGGCCACTTCTTCGGTTTTTCCCATGCACCCGAGATACAAGCTTGAGCAAGTTATTGTAGTGGCTGGGCCGCACACTTCGCAAAGTCGCCGGCGCCGGGCAAGTCTTATTCCGCCGCGATGCTCACTTTTTCCCCACCACCAGCAGCAGGAATGTATCCGGCAGAATGCTCGGACGCGGCCGCGGCTGCTCCGCGGTGGGCGCCGGCGTCGCTCCAAACTGCGCTGTCACCAGATAGATGTTGTGCGTCTTGGGATCGAAAGCCGAGGTTCGGGCGCCGCGCGCCGTTTCCACATTCTCCAGCACAGTGTATTTGTCGGGAGAGTCCTGATGAATCAGCGTCAGGGTGCCATCACCATTAGAGCTGAACGCGATCTGGTTGTCGGGATCGAAGCCGGTGGCATCGACCCCGCCACCAATCGGCAGAGTAGTAATTAACTTGCCTGAGGTTGTGTCCACGATCGCCATGAGTTTGTTGCTGCAGCCGGAGAACAGGCGACCATTCTTCACATCGATCGCCAGACCCGTAGGCTCCTCACAGGGCTTTAGTGGCCAGCGATTGAGCACCGTCAGCTTGCGCGCGTCCAGAACCGCGATCTCGCTCGTATTTTCGACATTGACATACACACGACCAGTGCCATCGACCACGGCGAACTCGGGTTTGCCCCCGAGGTTGATCGTACCCACAGGGTTGCCGGAGTTGACATCGATCGCGGTTGCATCCTGGCTACGTCCGTTAAAGGCGAATACGCGACGGGAGGCCGGATCATAAGTTATCGCGTCGGGACCATCCCCGGTCTTGGCATGACCCGTGATGGCAAGCGTTTTCATATCGAAGATGGCGACATGGTTGGCGCGACCGCAGGAGATGAATCCCTTTCCTGTCCGGTCGACTGAATTAGAAAACCGTTCCCTCAACTCCGGAACCACAGCGATCCCATGCACTCCGGGTGTGTCGGCAATTTCGCCCACCAGTTTGCCGGAATCAGGATCGACAATCATCACTCGAGTCGCACGCGCAACATAGAGCCTGCGGGCGGAAGCGTCCAATGTCAGATAGTCCCAGCCCGCGTCTCCACCCAGAACGTATTTCTGAATCACCTGATACTTTGCAGCGGCCCCCGCCTGCCCTTGACTCATGGAGGTACAACTGCAAACAACTGCGATCATGCCAAGAACCTGAAAACAGAGGCGAGCCGCGAGCTTCCCCTTCTCTGCGGCCCGGCAGGGTGCTTGGGAATGCATGATTGCTCTTTTCCGCCCGGACAAACTAAGTCACGTCGGTGGCGCGGGCAACCCGCCGGCGACTCAGGTGAACCGGCGGCGATGTTCCTTCAATATGCAGTGATCCATCACCACCAGAATGCCAGCCTGGCGAGCTTTCTCCGCTGCCGCCTCATGGATCACGCCTTCCTGCATCCATATGGCGGGCACTTTGAGTTGAATGGCCTGATTCACCACCTCGGGCACGAACTCCGCACGGCGAAACACGTTCACGATATCGATCTTCTCCGGCACCTCGAGCAGCGAAGGATAGGACTTCTCGCCTAGCACATGATCCACCTTCGGATTGACGGGAATAATGCGGTAACCCTGGGATTGGATGTACGCGGCCACGCCGTGGCTTTCGCGCAGCGGGCTGTTGGAGAGTCCGACAACGGCAATGGTGCGGGCCCGTCTCAGCAGTTCACCGATGGGATCCGATCCTGGCACGTGGGACTCCCGGGAAACGCCCTATTCTACAGACGGCTGATAGCTCGGACCAGCGTGGGCGACGCCGCTGATCGCCGCCAGCACCCTCTGCAACGGCGCCACGCCCACTATTCCCGCTTCTTCACCGTGCTCTTTTCACGGAACAGCTTCAGCGAGACTTTGCGCAGCGTATCCGCCACATTCTTGTTGGTGGAGAGATCTTTCAGATCCCGCACCATGAGGCTCTTGACCAGGGTGAGCGAGACATCCAGCGGGCAGCGCGGGTTGGAGCACAGCGCTCTCACCACCGGATACAGCTTGATGAACTTGCGTTTGCTGGCGATGCCACGAAGCACGTTCTCGGTCACGTTCTTCATGGTGGCAAAGTACTCCACTTCGGAATCGGTCAGCTTGGGCGACTCGAGCACGGCCGAGGAAACGATCTTGGTCCCGTCGCGAATCAGCACAAAGCGCTCTTCCCGGTTGCCCTTCATCGCCAACTGCACGCGCTCCCCCACGCTTAGGCGCGCGATCTTCTGCAGCGTCGATAAACGCCGCTCTCCGCCCCGGACCGCAGCCTGAGGGGTTCTGCTCGCCACCGATTGCTGAATCTCGCGGTTCTCCTCCTCGGTCAAGTCCACCAGTTCGAAAGGTTCCGCCTCGGCGGCAGCGATCTCCGCCGCATGCTCCGCCTGGAAGCGCGCAATCTCGTTTTCGATCTCCAGAATGTCTGCATCGCTCTCATCGATGGCCGGCGTCGCGGGAGTGATGGGCTCGTCATCCGCCGGCGTGGCCGGCCGCGGCTCGAATCGCGCGAGCGCCTGCTCCACCTGGGCCACCTCGGGGGGCAGCAGGTGGTGGTTCAGGCTGAGAGCGGTCAGCACCTTCTCCAGGCTCTGGGCGCGCTCGCTGGCCAGCATGGCGGTCAGCGTCTCGCGCGACTTGCTTTGCGCCAACTCCACCAGCCGCCCTTCCGGCACCGCCGGGTTCTGCAGAAGAATAGGCAGCAGCTTGGGCCGCAGATTCTCCGGCGAGCTCAGGTAATCCAGCACCTCAGGTGGCGTGGCCGGATCCTGGCCGGCGCGGATCAGCGATCTCTCGTCCCACCCCGCCAGGGTGAAGCGCGCCTGCTCCCCGAAGATAGGGTGTTGCGCCAGGCACACCAGGATCTCGATGGTTTCTGCTTCGGGGATCGACAAGGCGCCCAGCGCCGCCGAACGCATCATGTTCACAGGAAGGGCGGAGCGACGGATCATCTCAATCAGTCGTGACACGAGCTACTTCTCCTTGCCCGCCGGAAAGCTGTTCCAGCTTGCTCACCACGCCCTCCAGTTCGTCCACAATGCGGCTGTAGCCGGCTGCCAGCGCCCTGTCGGGAGCCCGCCGATTCTGCGCTTCGCGGAAGGCGTTCACGATGGTGCGGTAATACCACAGGGTTCCGTCCTTCTTGCCGCTGAAGCGCTCCCAGACCTTGTCCCCCAGCCGGCGAAAATCCGTCAGGATGGTGCGCGCGTTGTGCAGCTTGTCGGCCGCGGAGACAAAGCACACTTCGCTGTCCGCCACCTGGCGAACGTGCTCGATGTACTGCCGCTTGCGCTCCAGCCACGGCGGCTTGGGAGTCTGATCGCTGTCGGTACAGCCCTCCACTATGTGGGCCACGCGTGCACCGAATCGGTCGCGGATCTCCTCCAGCCGCGGCCTTCCGCCCTGATCCTCCACCGCGTCGTGCAGTAAGGCCGCGATTGCCATCTCCTCATCTCCGCCGGCTTCGATGACCAGCGACGCTACCCCCAGCAGATGGCCGACATAAGGGATGTTCGCCTTCCCCTTGCGGGTCTGCAGGCGGTGCAGGTCGGCCGCATAGGCGAGCGCCGCTCCGAAGCGTTCGCTAAACGCCCGATTCCCCGCCCCCGGCGTCCGCTCTTCCCTCATCGTTTGCAATTCGCCTTCTTCTCCCCGCCCCATCCAGGATCAGCGTTTTTCCGCGACAGCAACTCGATTCCCAGCTATGCCGGCGCGGCCGCTCCCGCCTGTCCTTCACTGCGCCGGGTCAGCAGATACGCGCGAATGAATGGCTGCAGGGCGCCATCAAGGACGCGGTCCACGTCGCCCACCTCCACTTTGGTGCGATGGTCCTTCACCAGCCGGTAGGGAGCGAGCACATAGGAGCGAATCTGTGAGCCGAAGTCGATGTCCAGTTTGGATTCCTCGATCTTCTTGCTCTCCGCCCGCTTCTTCTCCATCTCGTGTTCGTAGAGCTTGGAGCGCAGAATGCTCATGGCGCGATCCCGATTCTTGTGTTGCGAGCGCTCATTCTGGCAACTCACCACGATGCCCGTGGGCAGATGCGTGATGCGCACCGCCGAATCGGTGGTGTTCACGTGCTGCCCGCCGCGTCCCCCCGAGCGGTAGGTATCCACTCTCAGATCCTCCGGCTTGATCACCACTTCCACGCTGTCGTCGATCTCGGGAGAGACGAATACGCTGGCAAAGGAGGTGTGGCGGCGTTTGGCCTGGTCAAACGGGGAGATGCGCACCAGGCGATGCACGCCGATCTCGCTGCTGAGAAGACCGTAGGCGTACTCGCCCGAAACGGTAAAAGTAGCGGACTTCAGCCCCGCTTCTTCCCCCGGTTGGTAATCGTTCACCACCGAGCCGAAGCCCTGCCGCTCAGCCCAGCGCAGATACATGCGCAGCAGCATATCGGCCCAGTCCTGCGACTCGGTGCCGCCTGCCCCGGGGTGGATCGTCACGATGGCGTTCAGCGCATCGTTGGGGCCGGAAAGCAGCGTCTCGGTCTCCAGCCGCTCGACCAGCGTGCGCAGGGCGTCGATTTCGCGCTTCAGGTCGTCGTCAACCTGTTCGCCTTCCCGCGCCAGCTCAAAGTAGGTGCTGATTTCGCCGTCGCGGCGCGCCAGTTCGGCCTCGGTGGAGACGATGTCGGCGAGCCGCTTGCGCTCCCGCATCAGCGTCTGCGATTTCTGTGGGTTCGACCAGATTGCCGGATCGGCGATTTGCTTTTCCAGTTCCTTCAGCTGCCGGTGGGCTTGCGTCGGGTCAAAGATACTCCCGCAGGTCGCGCACTTTGTCACGGAGAAGGGTATATTCCTGTTCCAGTTCTTCCACCATCAGCTCACCGCTCTTCTTCGGATTGCGGGGCGCAGAAACAGCGTCCCCAGGGAAATTATCGCACACAGGTATGCGAACCAGTCGCCGTAACGCGAGTAGGGCGTGATGACAGCTTCGATGCCGTAAGCAGCGTCCAGCACGAGTCTCACGTCCCGCGCTCCCTGCGCCACCACCCGGCCAAAAGGGTCGATGGAAGCGGTAATTCCGGTGTTCGTCGCCCGCAGGATCCAGCGGCGGTTCTCGATCGCCCGCATGCGCGCTTGCCGCAAGTGTTGCTCGGGCGCAGCCGTATGTCCAAACCAGCCGTCGTTGGAGATGTTGACCAACAGATTGGCCCCGTTGCTGGCGAATTGCCGGATCTCGTTCGGGTACACCGACTCGTAACAGATGAAGATGCCCAGCTTGTAGCTGTGCGCCGGCAGCGCCATGCGCTCGGTCCCGGGGACAAAGTCGCCCACTTCCCTGGTTAACTTGTGAGCGAAGCGGAAGAGTCTCTTGAAAGGAACATATTCGCCGAAAGGCACCAGGCGGACCTTGCTGTAGCGGGCGAGCCAGTCCCCATTCGGCGAAATCAGCGACGCCGAATTCGACACCCGCTCCGTATTCTGCTCGCCTTTCCATACTCCCAGAGTTCCCGCGATCACGTAGGCATGCGCGTCGCGGGCGATTTGCGACACAACGTCGCGAAAACGGGGATCGTTGTCGAAGAATGGCGAAGGGGTCTCCGGCCAGACCACGAGGTCGGGCAGAGGATCGCCCGGCATGCCCTCGCCGGGATGGGGCACGCTCAGCCGCCAAAGCTCGGCCAGCGTGCTCTGGAAATAATCGTAGCTCCAGCCCGTATCCTTGATCGGAATATTGGCTTGCACCAGCCGAGCGGTTCCCCCGGCAACCGACTTTGTCGGCTGAAAGTAGGCCGCCGTTTCCAGCACTCCACACAGCAGGATCGTGCCCGCCAGCACCGGTATCCGGCGATCCCTCCGTCCCAGAAACGCCGCGGCAAACACCGTGTTCACCAGCAGGATTTCGAACGACAGTCCCCAGACCCCGGTCACCGTGGCAATCCGCGAGAGGGGAATGTTGTCCACAAGCACCGTGCCGATCGGGTTCCAGAAGAATCCAAATGCGTACTGACGCGACAACTCCAGCGGCACCCAGAGGAACGGCGCCAGCAACAAGGCTCGCAAACCCAATCGCCCCCATCCGGCGCCCAGCGCTACCAGCAGCCCGAACATCGCGTGCGACAGCGCCAGCACCAGGCACATCAGCACCATGACCCCGGTGGCCAGCAGCGTGTTCAGGCCCCCGTAATTCTTCATCACGTTGGCCACCCAATAGCAGGTGCCGATGTGGAAGATCAGCCCGTTGGGATAGGCCAACGCCGCCCCTTGCCAAGGGGTAGCCGGCAGGAAACCCTCAGGACCGCGACGCGCCGAAAGCAGCGCCACCAGCAGCGGCGCCACCGCGATCCAGCAAAGAAATGTCCAGTTCGGCAGCGGGAAGATCACGACCTGGAGCACACCAGAGATCAGCGAGAGCAGCCATGCAGCCGGACGAATCCCCAACGGCGGCCGGCTCGTTTCGGGCTTCCGGGAGGCCAGCTTCAACGCTTTTGCCACGGCGGTCATGCCGAGGGATCAGTGCAGGCAGTCACGCTGACCTGCCCACGCGGCGATAGCGATTGAACTCATAGTCCTCTATTCTGCGGCAACTCATCCATCTCCAGCGCGGCGCATTCTGCCTGGTAAATCCCACCGCTTCGAATGTCGTGGGGCGGCGGCGAAGTTGGTCCGCATCCTCCCAGGGGGCCGCCGGTTGCTCGGGGGGAACAATCGCTCCCACTTCCAGCGGCGCGATGGTCAGGAATTTTTCGTCGATCAGTCCGGCGCGTGACATGTTTCCATAAAGTGTGGGCCCACCCTCGCAGAGCAGATAACGAACGCCGAAATCACGCCGCAGGATGCGAGCCATCTCCTCTAGATCCACCAGTCTACCCTGCCCGGCCACGATTACCTTGACTTGCTTTTGGCCCTGACCTGCCAGCCGCGCGGCGCCGCCGGCGGTGGTCACCACCCACGGGTCCACGTAATTGCCGTCGAAAACCCTGAATTTAGCCAGTTCCACAGAGGCCGAGCCAGTGACGAAGATGTTCTTCTCGCGCCCGTAGCCCAGCCGCGACCGCAGGGCTCGCAGGTGCGTATCCATGATGCGAAACACCGGCCCGCGCTTGGTTTCGTCCCCCAGGCGCGCCTCCTCCCGCAGCGTGCTCATGCCGAGCAGGACGGCGTCGGCGTTAGCGCGCAGCAGGTCCATCAGCCAGCGGTCCTCGGCGGATTGCGAAAGCGCCGAGCCCGAAGCGTCCAGGCCGCCAAACGAAACAATCCCATCCAGCGACTGCACAAAGTTGGAATAGATCCAGGGACGTTCAGCAGGCGCCTGGGGAAATCCCAGCTTGCCGTACGGAGCGTAGGCAGGATCCGCCAGCGGCGAAGGCTCGCCTTGATCGAAGAGAATTTCAAAGTTGCGCATGCGCGGAGCGGGCAACAGCCACAGGCTAACAGAAACAAGCCTCCTGAACACCGAACGCCGCGGCTACCGCGCGGGAGCCGCCACCGCCTCCAGTTTCCGCCGAACAAACTCCACGATCTCTAGCGTCACGTACGCCGGCGGCTCGATCCGGAACACCGGCTTGCCGGCAACCGGCTTCAGCGACACTCCCGTCCATTCCGGAGCCGTGCGAGCGGCCCTTTCGTGCACGATGACCGCATCAGCGCGGTCCAGGAACTCGCGCGCGGACGCTTTGAAGTCGGCATTGGCGTAGTCCAGAATCGTCAGGTAGAGGTCCGGCCGGACAAATTTCATCAGGCTGTTCGACTCGAAGATCACGTTCCCGGCTTTCGCCATGATCGCGCGCAGCCGGGGCATTGCCTCCGCCAGGTACCCTTGGCGGGTTCGCGCCCAGAACACCTGCGCCGCGCCTGCAGCTAGGAATCGCGCAGTGTCGGAATCACCCTTGGGATCTCGCTCCTCCGTCACCGCCCAGGTGTGGTCCTCCGACGCGCAGTCGCAATCTCCCCCATCGGCCGAACAGATGCCGTGTCCGTACTGGGTCACCTTGATCGCAGTCCATTGTTTCTCGCGCAGCGCCGCAATCAGGCTCGCGACCACACTCGTCTTGCCCACGCTGCGCGAATGTCCGCCCACAATCACGATCGCCATGTCATTGCTTCTTCTGTCCCTGCTTCCGGGCGCTACTTCCTGGCCAGCCGCGCCAGTACTGCCAACTCCTTCAGATACTCGCGGATGGGACGCGCCGGAGTTCCCCAGAACAGAATCCCCTTCCCGCGTATGATCTTGTTGCTCGGGATTCCCGACTGCGCGCCCAGGATCGCTCCTTCTTCGATGCGCACATGATCGGCGATTCCCACCTGGCCCGCCACCACCACATTGTCCTCGATCACCGAACTCCCGGAAACACCGGTCTGCGCCGCAATCACCACGTTCTTTCCGATGCTGACGTTGTGGCCCACGTGCACCAGGTTGTCGATCTTCGCTCCCTCGGCGATCACCGTGGCATCCAGCGCACCGCGGTCAATAGTGCTGTTGGCGCCGATCTCGACGTCATCACCAATCTCGAGCCGTCCGATCTGGGGAAACTTCTCGTACCTGCCAGTGCTCTCGTCGCGCACGTAGCCAAATCCGTCGCTGCCCAGGACGGCACCGGCATGGACGATGACGCGATCGCCCAGCCGTGTGCCGGGGTAGATGGTGACGTTGGCCCTGATGTCGCACCCCGCTCCCAGACGCACGCCCTCGCCGACCACGACATTCGCCCCAATTCGCGTGCCTTCGCCGAGAATCGCGCCCGCTCCGATTACCGCGTAGGGCCCTGCCGATACACCGCGCCCCAGACCGGATGGGTCCTGCACGATCGCGCTCGGATGGATGCCCTCGCCCGCCGTGCAGGGCTCCTCCAGCAGCGCAGCGGCTCTGGCGAACAACAGTCGCGGCTGGCGGCCGACGAGCAAGGGCTTGCGCCCGTCGGCCTGCGTGACCGTTTCGCCCGCGATGATGGCCGACGCCGCCGAATCGAGCGCCTGGGACAAGGCTTTCTCGCCTTCCACAAAAACCAGTGAGCCGGGAGCGGCGGACTTCAGGCTGGACACGCGCACGATCTCCACCGTACCCGGGCCTATCAGCCTGGCGCCCACCGCCGCGGCGATCCTCTCGAGCTTCACGCCGAACTCTGCCTCTTCCATCGCAGCCCCTTCAGGCCGTGCGGCACGCGGTCGCGTGCGATATGCCTTCAGTATAGCGGGGGGGCACCCGCGGGACGCGTCTTCCACCGCCGGTGCACCCACAGCCATTGATCCGGGTATCGCCGAATGTAGTCTTCAATCGCGCGGGTAAAAGCTGCGGTGTTGACCACCACATCCTTCTCGTCGTCTCCTGTCCGCACCAGGGGCACCGCGGGAGCAAAATGTACGCGGTACTTGCGCAGCCGGTCGTCCCAGATGGTAAAGGCGGGCACCACCGCGGCATCCGTCCGCAGCGCCACTCGCGCCACCCCGCTGGCGGTGCACGCCGGAATCCCGAAAAAATCCACAAACACCCCCTGCGGCGGGGTCATGTTCTGATCCATCAGCACGCCGACGGTTGCTCCCTCCTTCATGGCCGATAGCAGTCCACGCGCGAAGTCCTGCTTTTCAAAGGTCGCGTTCCCGTGCATGGTGCGGTATCGGTCAACCAGCCGGTTTACATAGGGGTTGTCCAGCGGACGCACGACAATCTGCAGGTGATGTCCGTGCAGCGAGTGGGCGAAGGAACCGATCTCCCATCCGCCCAGGTGCGCGGTCAGAAACAAGACGCCCTTGCCGCGCTTGCTGGCAGCCTCAAACGCTTCGAAGCCCTCATAGGCGGCCAGCGTTCCAATGTTGTCGCGATTGTAACGAGGAAAGCGGCAGAACTCGGCTAGCTGTCGCCCTAGCGAGGTGAAGACGCCGCGCAGGATTTTCGTGCGTTCGCCTGGCGATTTTTCTGGAAACGCGAGCTCCAGGTTGCGCTTGCCCACGCGCCGCAACCGACCGTGGAGTATGTACACCAGCCAGGCCAGGGATATGGCACAAGCATGCGCCAGGGACCGGGGCATCCGGCCAAGAATCTTTACCAGGAGCCACACCGGCGCATACTCGAGCTTGTGGCGAATCGCCAACGCCGGGACGGTACCATCGCCAGAATTTCAGTGTCAAACGGGATCTGGCGCTGCTTTTCCGGCGCGCCTACTTTCCGCCTGCGGCTCCACTCTGGTTGTACTTATTCAGCTCTCCCAGAAAGGGTTGGGAATCTGCCGTCGCCGCGGCCAGCCCCGTCAGCAGCGTGCGAAATGGAATCATGCGGCCGTAGAAGGCTCGGGTATCATCCTTGTTCTGGGTGAGTACCGCCCCTTTCAGGCTGACCCCGGCAAACACTCCGCGCGCCCGGCTGTAGGTGAGCACCTGGGCCCGCAGCTTCCAATCGGTGCCGCCTTCCACGTGGCGGCCCACGGGTCCGGCAGCGCCGGAGGCATCGGCCCCCAACTCAAACTTGCTGGAGAGCAGATGCTGCATGCCCTGCTCGTTCATGATCACCATAATCAGATCGACCGCCTGCCCGCCCACCTGGAACCCGAAGCTGCCCCCCTTCAGATTGAAGAAGGCGGGCGCGCTCCATCCGTGTTCGGTGCGGCAACTGGCCACGCCTTTGCCGTAGTTCCCCCCAAACACGAAGGCGGCGTTCAGCATCGATGGAACCACCGCAATGCATTTCGAGGAATTCAGAATCTCCTCGGGGATGCCGGCGTCCGGAGCCTCCATGATCTCCTTCAGCACCGCCGCAGCCGAATCGATGCGTCCCAGCGGCTTGTCGCGGCTGACGTCTCCCCATAGCACGCCTGGAATGAGCAGCAGAACCAAGAGCAAAGCGCGTTTCACCACGGTAGACCTCGAGTGTTGGAGTGGGATGAACACTGCCTCTGGATACTAGAGCCAACCGGCGCCGCACAACATTGTCTGAGTTGGTTACAGCAGGGATGCGCCCCTCTGGGCGGAATCGCGGCCTATCTGAAATAAACCGGCTGCGCGGAACATGTTGGCGGAAAAAATGAGGGGTTGAAACCAGTGACCCTCGTTACCGGTCCCAACCCCCGTCTCCCAGGTTCTGTGGTAGGTGAAGCGAGTATGCGTCACCCGCGGCCTGGTCTCAAGTTACGGGGGAGTAGGAAAGCCGGGCATCCGGCCATTGTCCCAAAGTAATTCCGGCGTCGCTAAGTCAGCAGGAACAAAGCAGAAAGCCGCCCGGAACTTCACGGGCGGCTGGCAATCTCAGACCCCTACTTGCTGGTGACCAGGGAATGGGTAATGGCGTGGACAGAGAGCGCGATGCGATTCTGCACTCCCACCTTGCGCATCAGTTTGGCCACGTGTGCCTTCACCGTGCGCTCCTCGATGCCAAGCACGCTGCCGATTTCCTTGTTGGAACGACCCGCTACCAACAGTTCCAGCACTTGCTTTTCGCGATCGGTGAAAGTCACCCGCCCGGCGGGGAAGATCCTTCCTGGAGAAGAGGTAACCCGCTCAATGAACATCGACAGCACACGCCGCGGCGCCCACACCGACCCCTGGTTCACGATGCGGATGGCCTGGATGAACTCCTCGGGGCTGGCGGCCTCGTCCACGTAGCCCTTCGCTCCCCCGGCCAGGGCTTTCAGAATGGCCTCGTCGTCGGCTCCGGTGCCGGTCACGATGATGCGCAGATCGGGACGCGCGGCCTTCAGCCCGGCCATCACATCGAACAGATTCTGCCCGGCCTGGTTGCCCAGCAGGACAATGTCCACGTTGGGCAAGGTGGAGATCTGGGCCAGCGCCGCAGAGGACAGTTCGAAGTCCGATTCGGAATCGAACAGGGCGCGCAGACCGATCAGCCGCAATGGATCGGTCTCCACTACCGCGATGTGTATCTTGGGCTTGCGTGAGTTGGTTGCTTTCGTCATCGACGAGGTCCCCTATCCACTTCGCTCAAAGCATAGCTGCATTTGCGCGGAGCGGGAATAGGGGAATCGTTTCGTACAATGCCCGAAGGGACAGTGCCTGGTAGGACAGGGGCTATTGCCCTTCACTGCTCTCCCGCGCCCTCGGCGACTTCCGCTTCTTTCTCCCGAGCCGGCGGACGCTGATTGGTGTAGCCGTCGGCGTAACCGATCTGGTAGCCGCGCCGGAAGGCATCGCAATACTCCGGCGTGCCGTCACTCGCGTGGAGGGAACCGATCGCCGACTTGCAGTCTCCCGCAGCTGGCCGATAGCCGCTCGCTTCCCTGCCATCGTGCAAGCCCTGGCTCCTCCCAGAGAGATACCCGGACATCACAGCCTCGTCGAAAGTGTACGCAGGACGATGATTGCCGTCGTGACGATCCAGCAGATCGCCCGCTGCCCTGCGCACCTCTTCCACGGCACGGAATCGCCGTCCTGCATATCCATCGAAGTAGCCGACGCGAAACCCTTCACGGTAGCCGAACTCAAAGCGGTGATGATCGCCGTACTCGGCGCGATAGCCGAGGGCCTTGCGGTACTTCCCCATCGCCTTCACGTCGCGGAAATCCCGGTACATCTGCAGGTCGGAGTCGGCGACGTGGAATCCTTCTTCATACCCGTGCATGTAGCCGTGCGCGAATGCGGATTGCTGCAGAAATGCGCTGGCTCGATCGGTGGTGACATGCGCGTCACCTTGCAGTTGCCCGGCTGCGCTGGCGGAGAGGAAGGCTAGAGCGACAGGCAGAAGGAAGGAATACCACCCCACGGTACACCCCGTTGCGCTCATCATGCGCCCAAACGGAAAGAAGTCAACTGGAAAGCCGACAATTTTCCGGCGGCTGAAGCATTTTGCAGCGTTTCTTGTGCAGCATTTTGCAGCCCGACCGGCTGACACCGGCTCGCCGCCGTCTAGCCGCCTTGCCCGGCGACCACACCCTCTCCCCGCTCGCGAGCAGGCCGCCATCCATCCCTACGCAGGGTCAAGTCCGCAATCGCCATCGACATGAGCAGCAGCGCCACCAGAAACAGCGGCCAGTTGAATCTGAGCGGCAGCAGGCTGCGCAGCGCCTGCTCCCCCCGGGGTAGCGCGCGGATGGCATCGGCCATGAAGACATAGAGCGCCAGCACGATGCCCAGTGCGTTGAGCGCCACCGCCCACTTCCGCGGCCAGGGCGTTGCCTGCGGCCGGTCGAGCTGGGTCACCAGCGTTCCGCCGACAATCATGGCCACCGAGATCAGGATCGGCGCCAGCACCGGGCCCCACCAGGGCAGAGGCAGCAGGAAAAGCACGTCCCACTCCAGCAGCGAGCGCGGCCAACCCACCATCACCGCCAGGAACAGGTAGTAGAAGATGTCCCACACGCCGAAGGCAATCAGCGCATAAGCCAGACGCGTGCGGAAATTCCGCCCTGCCAGCCATCCCACCGCGGCCAGCATGATCAGGGTTGCGATCTCGCGCACCAGCTCCACCCAGCTCAGCTCTTGATGATGGGGCAGCGGCGCGGCCTGGTAGGGAATCACGCGTCCCACCAGCGTTCGCAGATAGAGAACGCTCGCGGCCTCCATCCACGCCATGGCGGCCGCAAACAGGGAGACCACCATCCAGCGGCGGTGGCGGGAGAACCCGGCGTTCAGCATCGCAAAATTGTAGTCCGG
This sequence comes from Terriglobales bacterium, assembly GCA_035319065.1. Lineage (GTDB taxonomy): Bacteria > Acidobacteriota > Terriglobia > Terriglobales > Acidobacteriaceae > DASPRM01. The sequence continues at coordinate 10,856 of DATHDM010000089.1, read as the reverse complement.
CGGCGAGAAAAGCAGCGAATATCGGGCGGAAGCCGCGGCCGAGCTGCCGGGCCGGACTCGCCACAGCCGCCCTTAAATCAATCGGTGAAGTCGGGATTGTATTGCAGCGGGTGGCCGCCAACCGGAGTGTTGTCCTGGCGGTACTCATCGGCCATGCGCGAAACCGTGGAGTAGAGCTTGGCCGCGCGACTGATGTAGGGGGGCATGAACACGCTTACCACGGCGAATCCCTTGGGAAATTCGGCGGCCAGCAACGCCACTCCGGCCGTGGCCACCATCAGTCCCGCGGTGCGTTTCCCCTTGAGCAGCAGCAGCGCTCCAATGCTGAACGAGCCAATCACAACCGCTTTCTTGAAGGTGGTCATGCTGACGTTCCTCCGCCTGGGGGGGATGCGGAGATATTACATGCAAGCCGGGGTTATGCCTACGCCCACGGCGAAGCCACTGGAGCGGGCGTCTGAGCCTCAGCTGCTCCGTAGGGGGTGCGCGCTCAGGCCTGCGAGCGGCGTCGCGAGCGAATGTATTCCTGTATGTAGAAGCCAATCACCGCCGAGCCCGCCGTCCACATCAGGCTCAACAGCACCGAGACCAGGTATTTCGGCAAGCTCGAGGCTGACGCCTTTGCCGCCGCCGGAGTGCCTGCATGCTCCTGGCTGGGCTCGGGCAGGTTGTCCCAGTTCAGTGCCATTCCTCCATGTGCGCCGCAGATCACCTGCAACTGCGCCTGCGGATCGCGCGCAAACTCTACAGAATTCTCCCGCGTCTGGTTGTAGGTGCCGCTTGGCTCCCAGATGTGCACCCGGACCCGATGCTGCCCGCCTGGGACATGCAGGGTACGGGAATAATTTCCTTGAGCATGCCCGAAGATGCTGATCCGCTTCTTGGTGATCGACAGATCGCCGGCCAGCACCAGCTTGTCGTCCATGAAGAGGTTGATCTTGGCGCTGCGAAAACTGTGCTGCACTGTTACCCGAAAGCTCGCCGACTCAGCCCGCAATAGGAAGTAGGAGCCCAGCGTGAAGGCCACAAACAGCCCCACCACGAAGCTGAGCTTGACGGCCGAAGAGCGCCCGCTCCACGCCCGCGACAACGCTTTCCAGCCGCGGGTCAACTTGTCTTTCACTCGCATTCAGGGAAGTCTGTACGACGTTATAACAGAGGAAACACGCCCCTCTTGCCAAGTCTCGAAAGTACAGATGTTGACCAGGAGAGTTCCACTGTAGAACGCTGGGACGCGGCTCGAATGACCTGGCTGCTGGTGGGCCGAGCGCCAAGTCCGCATCCCAGCGAGTTCATAGTGCCTGCCGATAGAAATTCAGAAATCAGCAGGGGGAGTGCCCACTCTGTGTAAGTTGGACTTTAGTAATAGCACGTTGATTACCAGCTTCTCGGAACGTAAGTTGTTGGGAATAAGACCTGCAGCTGCATCCCCAGCCCGCCGGGCTGAAACCATTTGCAGTTTTTGGGAAGGTAATGGGAGACAAGCGGGGAAAGCCGGCGGGCGCCTTCCCCCGCCGGCTTCTGCCCTACACGTCGAATTGTTCCTGATGCAGCGTGGCGTCCGGCTTCACGATGATGGTGCGGCCGGTAAGCTCCTCCATATCGTTCAACCACCGCCCATTGTTGGCCTTCAGTTCCTTGGCCACCTCCGGATTCACCCGCAGCATCAGGGTGTCCTTCTCCAGGTGGCGGACCATCTTACGCAGCTCGGTGTAGATTTCATTGCACACCGTCTGCGGGGACTTGATAAAGCCGCTGCCGATGCAATAGCTGCAGGTCGCGCCGAGAGTGCGCTCCAGGGACTGTTTCACCCGCTTGCGGGTGATCGCCACCAGCCCAAAATCGTTGAACTGGAGCACCTTCGATGGCGCCCGATCGTTCTTCAGTTCCTCTTCCAGAGCCTGCATCACCCGTTGCCGGTTGCGCCGCTCATCCATGTCGATGAAGTCGATCACGATGATGCCGCCAAGATCGCGCAGCCGGACCTGGCGCACGATCTCTCTACAGGCGTCCACGTTGGTCTTGAAGATGGTGTCTTCCAGCCGCAGTGTCTTGCCCACATACTTTCCGGTGTTGATGTCGATGGCGACCAGCGCCTCGGTCTGGTTGATGACGATGTAGCCGCCGCTCTTCAGCCACACCTTCGGCTTCAACGCCTTGTTGATCTCCTCCTCGATGCCGAACTGCTCGAACAGCGGCGTTTCCTTGGTGTAGAGCTTCACCCGCTTCACCAGCGAAGGCTGGAAGCGGTTGACGAAGCGCAGGACACGCTCGTATTCGGCTTCCGTGTCCACCCAGATAGCGGAGAAATCCGAGGTCACCAGGTCGCGCAAGGTGCGCTCCACCAGGTTCAGATCGTGATAGATCAGCGCCGGAGCCTTGGAATTGTCTGCCCGGGTGCGGATCTCGTTCCACAGACTCTTGAGGAAGCGGATGTCGGCGCGCAGGTCCTGCTCGCTCACGGTGGCGGCCGCCGTGCGCACGATGAAGCCGCCGTGCCCGTTCTCGCGCTCGCTGCTCACGATGCGCTTCAGCCGCTGCCTCTCTTCTTCGGAGGAAATCTTGCGTGACACCCCGACATGATTCACCGTCGGCATGTACACCAGGAAGCGGCCGGGCAGCGCAATATGGCTGGTTATGCGCGCCCCTTTCTTCCCGATCGGCTCCTTGGCGATCTGGATCAGGACCTCCTGCCCTTCCTTAAGAATGTCACTGATCAGCACCGGCTGCCGCTGGTTCTCCCGCCGCGCGCGGAATCTGCGGCCACCGCGCCGTCCCCGCTGGTGACGATCGAATTCGGGGCGTGCCACCGCCCGCTGCTGAAAGCCCGCGGTGCCCGAGGGCCCGCGCAGCTCGCTGCGGGAGAGTTCGCTCTCTTCCGCCGCTTCCCCATTCTCCGGCGAGTACTGCTCGATCTCTTCCACCTCACCCTCGCCTTCCTCGCCGTCGCCGTTCTCGTTTTCCGTGCCATAGCCCCCCAGGATCTCGCGTTCCTTGGCTACTTCCTGAACCGCGTCCGCAAGTTCACTCGTCGGACCCCCGGCTTCGAAGGTCTCCTCCTCCAGCTCCACGAATTCCTCGCCCTCGTCCAACGATTCCGCGGGATGCGGCAGGTCGGTCTCCTCGTCTTCAATCTCCTGTTCCTCAAACGATCCCACCGGCGCATCGTGATAGCTGGGTGCGGGCACCGATGGCTCGCGCATCTCGTCGCGGTGGCGCGTGTAGTTCTCGCTCTCCCAACCGCCAGGCCCTTCCGCAGGAGCATCTGCTTCCGCGCGGCCGTAAACGATTGACCCCAATTCGTCGCCATGGGGAATGTCTCCTGCTTCCGGCTCCGTCGCAGCCGTCTCCGCCGCAGCCAACGCTTCAACGTGCGGCTGCCACTCACGTTCAGGCTCGCGCGTCACCGGTTCGTCCGCGTGCGCAATCGTTTCCGGCACGGCCGGCTCAGCCTGCTCCTCCCGGCTCCAATTTGAAGTGAACACTGCGGATGGTGCGCGTTCCTCAGCTCCCTCGGCAGGTTCCGCATTTCCCTCGGCGGGCTCAGCTACCACCCTTCCGGGCTCACTGCCTGCCTCCCCAGGCGCTTCCGCGGAATGGACTTCGACCCCCGCCTCCGCGCGCTGGCCGCGCAACCGCTCGTACTTCGAAATGGACTCTCCCGGCAGGATGATCGGCTCAAACGGCCGGTAAGGCTGGGGGGCGCGTTCCCGTCGCGGCTCGGTTCTGGTTGGCGTGGGCGCCTCCGCGGCGCGAGGCATTTCGTTTCTGCGGTTGAACTTGGCAAACGACTCTCCCGGCAGAATGACGGGGGCCGGCCCGGAGCTCGGCGCCTGCTCATGCCGCGTAGCGGGCCGCGTGTCGGCAGTGGAATCTGCTGCGGGCTCGGTTTCCGCTGCTTCGGGAGCACCCTCCTCATCGTCAGGCTCATCGCCTGAACGCTGGAACTTGGAAAGCGACTCGCCTGGCAAGACGACAGGCGCCGCTTCAGCTCCCTCCTTGGAAGCGTCCGGACTGTGGGCAAACTTGGACTCGGGAAAACCGCGGCCACGATTGCGCCGTCCGCGACGGCGACCCCGCCAGCGGCGTCCGCCCTCAGACTCCTCGCCACTCTCGCCGCCGCCAGGCGCGCTCTCTTCACCTTCCCCTGATGGCTCGGCTTCCGCGCCGGCTTCGCGGCGCGCCTCGCCGCGGAACTCGGCGGGCACAGCCGCCCGCGCTTCTGGCCTGACCTCGTAGGGCCGGACCACAGGAACAGGTTCTACTGTTCCTTCTTCGTCCTCGACTTCATAAAAGTCCGAGACATAGAGAAAGGCGTCGCGCTCCAGCCCTATATCCACAAAGGCGGATTGCATGCCGGGCAACACCCGCGTAACCCGTCCCTTATAGATCGAGCCCGCTAAGGTGTATTCGTTTTCGTGTTCAAAATAGACTTCTGCAAGTTGATCGTCTTCGACGAGCGCAATCTTGGTCTGATGCGGCGTCGAGGAGACGTATAGTTCTTTTGTCATTGAGGCTCCGGGCGCGTGCTCCTTCCTTTCAAAGAGCCGCGCTTCGGCCGAGTGTTCTCCGGATCAATAACCGGGGAGCAGGCAGAGAGGCTTGCAGGATGGACGTTCCCAGAGATGCGGGCCGCGCCGGGGTCTCTCATTGCCCGGCAGGCGTCGAATGCCTGCCAGAAGAGAGCCTCCGGCACAACCGTGCCCACGAACTGCGTCGTTGGCTTGGATTCGTTGGCTGAGCTTCAGAATCTACGCACCTGTTACTCGCGCTGACATGGTTTGTGACCGCTCTCTCCGCCTCTCGCCAGGAGCATGCCGCGCTTCACTTCGCGAAACTCCCGACTACTGGCTAGGGGGCCGTTACCCGCCCGGTCGCGCTGTCCACATCCCACTCGGCTAATGCCGTGCGGGAAATCTGCAATCCTGTCCGGCACTCTTCGGCCGGGTACCCTCGTCACGTGAGGGTGATCGTAATCTTCAACCTAACCTTTACTACTCAAATTCTCTGGAGCAGATTCAACCCGCTCCCGACTCAATTCACGAACCGGCGCATGCGGATGTTCATCACAATGCCCAGCGCCAGGAACGTAAACAACACCGATGACCCGCCATAACTCATTAATGGCAAGGGGATTCCGGTAACCGGCATAAAACCGACTACCATGCCGACATTCACCAGGATGTGGAAGGCCAGTACCGCCACCACACCCATCACCACGAACGCCCCCGCCCGGTCGGGCGCCGTCTGGGCGTTGTGGATCAATCGCATCAGCACCATAAAGTATAACAGGAGAACGCCCAACGCTCCTACAAATCCGTGCTCCTCGGCAAAGGCTGCGAAGATGAAGTCGGTGTGCGGCACCGGTAGGAATAAACCTTGTGTTTGCGTGCCTTGCGTTGTGCCCTTTCCCCACAGACCGCCCGAGCCCACCGCGATCAGGGATTGAATAACCTGGTACCCCTTTCCCTGGGAGTCGGCCTCGGGGCTGATGAAGCTGGTCAGGCGATCCCGCTGGTATGGTTTCAAACCGTGCCATGCCAGAGGCATGGCCAGCGCCGCCACCAGGACGATAGCTACCCCATACTTGAAGCGCAGCCCGCCCAGAAACAGCCCCATGATGGCGATCGGCATGTAGGTTAGCGCAGTGCCCAGATCCGGCTGGATCAGCACCAGCAGCATGGGAACTCCCACCACCGAACCCGCCTTCACCACCTCCAGTAACGACTGCTCCGCCTGCCGGTTGTCGGCAAAGTACTTGGCCATCGCCAGGATGAGCACCAGCTTTACCCATTCCGACGGCTGAAAGTGCACCCCGCTCCCGATCTTGATCCACCGCCGCGCGCCCAGGTACTTCTGCCCGAAGATCAACACCGCCAGCAGTGACGCCACCGAGATCACGTACATCCAGGGCACGTTCTCCAGCAGGGTCTGGTAGTTGATGCGGCTAACGATCAGCATCACCAGCACACCACCCAGTACCCAATAGACCTGGCGCACGTGCGCACCCACGAACTTGGTGTGCAGCGTGGCGCTGTAGATTTCGACCACGCCCACCGTGCAGATGGCCAGCACAAAGGCCACCAGCACCCAGTCGAAGTCGCGCAATGAAATATGACGTTGCATTTTTTTGGACCCGGCGGGTTTCAACCCCGCCCCTTACCACCCACCCTTCACCTGCCTTGCATTCCTGGCGCCGCCGCCATCGGCGCTGCTGCAACCCCGGCGTTCAATCGGAAGCGTCCGGCGCTTACCGCTTCCTCGCCATGATCGCCTGCCGCACTCCACACGCCGCCCACCTCCACTGGAACCCTCATCGTTGCGGTCGGTGATCCGGGAACCGTGGCGTTCTCCCCTGGAGTGCGTTCGCCTGGCGGCTTCGCCGGTGCCGGCGTCTTTCGCGGAGCGAGTTTCACGCTGGGAGGGCTGGCAGATCCCTGCGAGCGCTCTGCCGCCGACTTCACCTGCGTCGCCACCACCGTCGTTCCGGCAGATACTTCAGCCGCAGGCGAGGGGGCCGCCGTCTCCGTTGACTTCGTCTTCGCCGGCGGCGCGTATCGCGGAGGGGCAGCGTAGGCTACGTTGTTGAGCACGCGCCGCTGCTTCTCCACGAAGGCCTTGATCACCTGCGACGCTGTGCGCGCCGCCAGATAGCCGTGCTCGCCGCCTTCCATCAGCACCGCCACCACGATGTCGGGATTGCGGCGTGGGGCCACTCCCACAAACCAGCCATTGTCCTTGAACTTGGTTTTGCCGCCGGCGATCTTTGCCTTGGCCTGGTTGCTGATGGTCTGGGCGCTGCCCGTCTTGCCGGCGAAATCGATCCCCTGCAGGTGCGCGCTCGGCGCCGTGCCGATCGGGTCCACAACCTCCGCCATGGCGTCGGTGATGATCTCCCAGTTGGCGGCATCGATGGGTACGCGCGTTTCATCGCTGAACTTGGCCGCAATCTCCCGGTAGTGGGGCTGCACGTCCTGCGGGATGTCGTTCAGCGCCACGACGTGCGGACGGTGAAGCTCCCCGCCCATCGTGATGCCGGAGATGGCGCGCATCAACTGGATCGGAGTCGCCGCCACCGCGCCCTGGCCGATGCCCACCGAGATCGTCTCGCCCGCGTACCACTTCTGTTTGAAGTTCTTGATCTTCCACTCTTCCGATGGCATGACCCCGGTCACTTCCTGGGGCAGGTCAACGTGCGTGCGCTGTCCCATACCCAGCATGGTCGCCCATTTGGCAATGCGTCCAATGCCCAACCGCTCCGCCAGGGTGTAGAAGAAGACGTCGCAGGACTGGTAGATGGCCTTGCGGATATCAACCGCGCCGTGTACGCGGTGCTCCGCCGTCACCCAGCACTTGAAGTATCTCCCATAGAAGGTCGCTCCGCCGCCGCAGTTGACATGCAGATTCTGCGCAATCCCTTCCTGCAGGCCCGCAGTCGCCATGATGATCTTGAAGGTCGATCCCGGCGCCAGTTGCGCCTGTATGGCTTTGTTCAGCAGCGGCTTGCCCTCATCATTGACCAGCTTCGACCACTCGTCCCGGGAGATGCGCACCGCGAAAGAGTTGGGATCGAAAGTGGGCCGGCTCGCCATGGCCAGGATTTCCCCGTTCTTGGGATTCATGGCCACAATCGCGCCATTCTTCCCTTCCAGGGCCTGCTCGGCCGCCTTCTGGATATCCAGATCAATGGTGAGGCGCAGAGCCCGGCCGGGAACAGCGGGAACCTCGTCCATCGGGCGCATGACTTTGCCGCGGCTGTTCACCACCTCGCGCCGTGAACCGTCCTTGCCCATCAGGATGTCGTTGTAATACTGCTCCACGCCCGATTTCCCCACCACGTCGCCCGGCCGGTAGAACTCCCACTGCGGCTGGTTGAGCATGTCCTCGCTCACCTCGCCCACATATCCCACCACGTGCGCCATGAAGCCGTTCTTGGGATAGAGGCGGCGATGCGCCATGATGGTGTCCAGCTCCGGCATCTCGTTGCGGTGCGATTCGATGAAGGCCAGCTCGTCCGGGGTGATGTCGTCCTTCAGGAAGATGGGCTGGTACTGCGGCATGGAGGTGAAGCGACGGATGCGATCGGCGACATCCTGCGGATCCATGTGCAGCCCGGCCGCGATCTTCTCCACGTCGCCGGTGATGTCGCGGCTCTGATCGCGCAGCAGCAGGGCCGAGAACGACGGGTAGTTGTCCACGATCATCCGGCCTTCGCGGTCCACGATCTTGCCGCGCGGAGCCAGGATGGGCACGGTGCGAATGCGGTTCTTCTCCGCCAGCGATGCGTAGTAGTCCGAGCCCGCGACCTGCAGCCGCCACAGTCCGAAGGCCAGCACTAGGAAAATAAGGAGGATGGTGTACTGCACCGCGGAGATGCGGAGGGATGAGACTTTGTCTTCGCGGCCAAACACCATGATCTTGGGCCAACTCAGGAAGCAAACTGCCGCCAGGCTTCACCAAGAGTGTAGCAGGTTCAGCCCGGCCCGGCCGCGGATTTGCCTTCGCCGCTGCGCCGTAAGGACGTGTACGGCTGGAAGATACCGGCTGCCGGCGGATTCGCTGGTGCAGGTTGCTACTGGTGCTTGAAACGATCCAGAACGTAGAACAGCACCACTGCGACAATGCTGTTGGCGATGGCCCCCCGGATCTCGTGCATCCAGATCCACTGCAGGTTGGTTCCCACCAGCCCGCGGGCCACCGCAAAGAAGATCAGCTGGTGCAGGATGTAAAAGCAGAAGGTCAGGAGCAGGCGCGAGCCCGGATTTTCCACGTCAATCTTGGCTCCCACCGACGATGCCGCATAACCCACCACCGACTTGGAGATCCCATACACCCCCAGCGGTTGGTGCGTAAGCGAATCCTGCAGCAAGCCGATGATCGCCCCGGTCATCAAGCCGCTGATCTGGCTGCGGCGGGCCACCGCAAAGAAAATCGTAACCAGCAGCGGCAGGTCAAAAATGCTGAAGAAGTGCAGCCGGATGGGCAGAAAGGCCTGCAGCACCAGCGCAAACAAGGGCACCAGCACCGTCACCCACAGACTGAAGTGGTAAACCTCGATGCGCTCTTCCCGGCTGTAGGTGATTTGCACTAGCGGGGACTGTCCTTGGCAGTGGGTTCGTCGGTGTTCGCCTGCTCGGCCACCGCTTTCGATGGGTTCGCGGGAGCCGCGCTTGCACCCGGCGTGGCTGCGTCAGGATTAGGGCGCGGGGTCGCTGGCGGTGCACCGGTGGCGGGCTTTGGCCTGCTCTGCACCGCGCCTGTGCCCGAATTCTCCTGTCCGGTGGCCGGTTTCGCCTTGGGAGTGACGCCCGTAGCCGGAGTGCCGCCAGTCACCGCTGCTTTCGGCTTGTCGTCGGGAACTGCAGCGTCCTTGGCCGGGGGGGTCACCGTAGGCAGGCGGCCCGCCAGGATGTCCACCGCGCGCACCGGCTGGTTGTTGTCGGCAAGCTGCGGAGAGCGATCCTCCACCTTCGTGATCACCAGCACTTCCTCGGCGCGGCTCAATTGCGCGGCCGGCTTTACCCGAATCTTCAGGAAGGTGCGATCGGTTCCGGGAGCCACCTCCGTCACCACCCCTACCGGCAATCCCTTGGGGAAGATGCGATCTCCGCCGCTGGTGAGCACACGCTCGCCCGCCTCCACCCGCTCGTCACTCATGATGTAGTTAAGCTGCAGCTCGCCGGTTCCGGTGGGATCGCCCTTCAGAATGCCCTGCAGGCGCGACCTCTCCAGGATGACCCCGATGCCGCTGCTGGCATCGCTGATCTCCAGCACCAGCGAAGTGTTGGGGTACACGCGCAGGATCTTGCCCAGAATGCCTTCGGGCATGATCACCGGCATGTCCTGCTTGACGCCGTCGTGGGCGCCTTTGTCGATGTAGATGCCGCGGGAAAACTCCGACCCGGTGGTGCTGATGACCTGCGCCGCCAGGGTCTGCGAGATGTACTTCTCTTTGAAGCCCAGCAGCAGCTGCAGGCGCCGCGCCTGGTTGGCGTCCTCCATCAGCCGGACCTGTTCCACCCGCATCAGCGCCAGCTCGTCGCGCAGGGTGCGGTTCTCGCCACGCACCCGCCGCAAGTCGAAATAGCCGTGCCAGGTATTGCTGAACCACTGCTGGCTGTGCACCACTGCCTTCATGAATGGGGTCATGGCGGAGACGCTCCACACCTGGATCAGGCGCGCCGACCCGGCGTCGGTGGGGCGCTTGACCTGGATGGCCAGCCCCAGAACCTGCAGGAAGAGCACCACCAGCAGGACTACTAGGTTGGCGAGGTTCTTGTGCCGGCCGATAACGTTTTCCATAACTGCGCTCGCCAGTGGTCAGTCGCTTGCCATGAGGACCCGGTCAGCCCCGCCTGGGTCGATCGTCGATTTCACCCGCGCATCCCGCGGCACCACTACTCAATCGAGATCTTGCGCAGCAGCTTGAAGTCGCTCAGCATCTTGCCGGTGCCCAGCACCACGCTGGCCAGGGGATCGTCGGCGATTGAAACCGGCAGCCCGGTTTCCTCGCGTATGCGCTTGTCTAGGTTCTTCAACAGCGCTCCCCCTCCGGTGAGCACGATGCCGCGATCGCTGATATCCGCGGAAAGCTCGGGCGGGGTGCGCTCCAGAGCCACGCGAATCGCGTTCATGATCGTGGCCACGCACTCGCTGAGCGCTTCCCGAATCTCGCTGTCATCAATGGTTATGCTTTTGGGCACGCCTTCGATCAGGTTGCGTCCCTTGATCTCCATGGTCAGCGGCTTGTCCAGCGCGTAGGCCGAACCGATCTCGATCTTGATCTGCTCCGCGGTCCGTTCCCCGATCAGCAGGTTGTACTTGCGCTTCAGGTAATTCATGATGGCTTCGTCCAT
>DATHDM010000088.1:0-12276 GCA_035319065.1 Terriglobales bacterium | reverse complement strand
AGCGCCTGCATCTGCCCTTCCAGTTTTTCGCGGGGCAGCCGGCGGTAATCTCCCGGCTTAGAGAAGCCGCCTCCAATCAGACAACCGAGCGGCTTTGAACTTGTGGAGCGCCTGCGCGCGATCCGACCAGCGATCGTGCGCTGGCCGGGCGGCTGTTTCGCCGACAGTTACGATTGGCGCGACGGCGTCGGACCGCGCGAAGATCGCCCCCGGAGAACGAACTTTTGGGCTGGTGAATCAGGCGCCCAACGAACCACGTCGACAGCGGCAAAGTACGATCCCAATCAGTTCGGCACCGCCGAATTCGTGCGATTTTGCAAGCTCGTGGGCGCGCAGCCTTACTTGGCCGCCAATGTGCGCAGTTTGCCGGCCGAGCAGTTTTATCAGTGGATCGAATACTGCAATTCCCCGGCCGCCACCACATCCCTCTCCGAATTGCGCGCGGCGGACGGGTCTCCGCAACCATTTCCTGTGCTCTATTGGGGAGTCGGCAACGAGGCGTGGGGATGCGGCGGCAATCTCACTGCGGGAGAATACGCCACCGAATGGCGGAAGTTCGTAAGCTGGATTCCTCGTTATGGCCTCAACCTATCATTGATTGCTTCCGGGCCATCCGACTCCGACTGGAATTGGACCCGCGCATTCCTCGAAGGCGTTGCCCAGAAAGGCTCCGGCCTGCTGCAGGAGATTTATGGACTTTCACTGCATCATTACTCTTGGAACCTTAGCCGAGGAAAGACGAAGGATTGGAACCAGGGTAAAGGCGACGCCTTGCGCTTCGCGCCTATCGATTGGTACGAGCTTCTGCGCGAAGGCGCGGAGATGGAAGGACTGATTACCGGCCATTGGAAGGTGATGGGTGAAATTGACCGCGACCACGAGGTGAAGCTGGTGGTGGATGAGTGGGGCCCGTGGTACCAGCCGGGCGCCTCGCCCGACCCAAGTTACATCCTGGGCCAGCAGATCACACTGCGCGATGCGGTGATGAGCGCCATCACGCTGGACATCTTCAACCGGCATCCGGGAAAAATTGGCGTTGCTTGCAATGCTCAGTTGATGAACTGTTTGAACAGTCTTTTCTTCTCGCAGGAGGACAAGCTGATCGTTACCCCGGTCTACTACATCTTCCAGATGTACGCCGCCCACCAGGGCCGGATGTCGGTCCGGACCGATTTCTCGTCGCCCGCCGCTGCGTACGACCGTGACGGCCAGAGCGCGAGTTTTCCAGGCTTAACCGGATCCGCCTCATGGTATGAAAAGGGGAAAGAGGTGCTGTTGTCCGTGGTGAATGCCGACACGTCCCGGCCACGAGAAGCCGAGATCGTCATTCGCCAGGGCAAGATTGCGGCCGTGAAAGCGACAACCCTGACTCACGCAGCTCTGAACGCGCATAACACGTTCGACCAGCCGAATGCGGTTCGCCCGCAGGAGACAGCGGTTCGGGTAACAGGTGGCTCAGTGGTTCATGTCTTTCCGCCTGCGTCGGTGACAGCATTGACCCTCACCCTCGCGTGAGAGTGGGCGGCGCTGGTCGTCGTCACCGCCCGATGCTGTCAAACTGAACAGCCAACTGGCGCGTAAGCAAAACCCATGCTGCGGACTTGCGGCTGGTGCCGGGAGGGGGAATCTATTCCCGCCGTTTTCAGGGGCATCGCGAAAACACCACTATCATAGGCAAACTACAATACCGATGCGGGTCTGCGCGTTGTGTTGGGTCGCCGGTTCAAAAGTACGCGGGAACAACTTTCGGTGATCTGGGGCGATTTCGGCAGACGTTTTACTAGGAAATCCTAGAGCAGAATTGAGTTAAAGAACGGGCTTGTCGCCCACAACAGGAGAATTAGGGTTCGGTCACAGCGGCATTCAGGCCAACTGATTAAGAGTTGTTGCACCTCAGCAGGTTGAACAGCAACGAACGCCATCTGAAATCAATCACCGGCCCACAACCTGGCCCGCACGGAAGCACTCTTGTTGAAGCATCGAAAAAGCCCGTATTGGCGCGCATGGGCTCGAAGTGTAGGGCACATTCTGGGCCACACTTCGTTTCAGAAGACAGCTGCGATGCCAACTTCCGGGTAGCCCGTTATTCAGGAGTTGCTGCGATTCGACTGACACAAGTCGACTTATCAATACTAGTCGCTTGAACAATCGTGTGCCCGTATAAAGGACAGACCGCCTCGCGACGGTCTGTCGAGAATAGAGGGGTTCGCGATCTTCACTACGCTGCCTTTTTCTTTTGAACTGCGGCTGCGGCTTTTCGGATGACATCTAGCACGAAGTCGGGCTGGGACAACATTGGTACGTGGCTGCTATCGGTCTCGAAGGTTGTTGCTCCCATGCGCTTCGCGACGAAACGTTCCAATTCGGGCTGGATAGTACGGTCCTTCGTAGCCACGATGTACCAGCTGGGCTTCGATCTCCATGCAGTACCTTCCACCTTTTGTTGGAACAAATCTGCTACGGGGGCGCCCTGAGTGGCCCAGATCAGCTCTTGCTCTTCCTCGGGGAGATCACCTGCAAAGGACGGGACGCCATCCCTCTTTAACCAAACGCGTCCGTCTGCAACCTCGATATGGGAAAAAATATCGGTTGCCGGAAACTTCTCTTGCAGACCTTGAGTTGTCTCGTCGGCATCCGGGCCAAACGCCGCGACGTAGACAAGCGCTGCAACTCGTGGGTCAGTTCCGGCCGCCGTGATGACCGACCCACCGTAAGAGTGACCGACTAAGATCGCGGGGTTGCTGACACGCCCCAGAGTTCTCTTCACGCAGTCGATGTCGCCCGCGTGTGAATCAAGTCCGTGTTGGGAAGCGATTACTTCAAATCCTTCTTTCTGGAGAGTTGGGGTCAGTTTGCTGAAGCATGAACCGTCGGCCCATAGACCGTGAACAAAAACGATACTGGGTTTGCCTTCCAAGGACATAGAGATCTCCTGAATTTAGTTGAGACGAACTGGCGTTCTGTCGACAGTCCATAGGATGTTCCCGATTCACATTGGTTAACAAATACTTTATGTGATAGAGATATGCCCTTGAAAGCGTGGGTACCTTACATTGGAACTTCGTCATTTGCGTTATTTCATTGCCGTCGCTGAGGAGGGCAGCCTTGCGAATGCCGCCGAGCGGCGACTGCACACCGCGCAACCATCGCTAAGCCGCCAGATTCGCGATCTCGCACCCCTTTCTTGAGGACAAATGCCTGCCCGGTCGAGGACTCTTTCCACGTCATTTCTGTTTCTGCAGCTTGCGGCGGATGTCGGGCCAGAACTCTTTGATCACGAGAGTCAACGTGTCATAGCCGATCTGTGACCCCCAGACGCTGGCGGTATTCCCCAAATTACGATCTTCGTGTGGATGATAGCTGTAGGTGGAGATGGCGGCTGACATCGCACTGCCGACGAGTTCGGAGTAGTTGAACTGCGGGTGACCCGAATCGGTGCGGGTAACGACGATGCGGCTCATGGCGTATCCGGTGCGATGCCAGAATCCTCCCGTTCCCAACTGAAAATAGCGAGGATCCTGATGGAGCAGGCTGGGCAGGACAGCACCGGTCATATAGTTCTCGATGGTGCCATCGGCGAAGTAGGCGGCAAAGCGTTTGCCGTAGCCTTCCGCGCCCTGACCGTAGCCGGCTTCGCTGTTTGTCGCCTGGCTCACCCCGGCCAGAAAGGCTACCAGGGGATCTGGATATAGTCAAAAGAACCGCGAGTCACGACCTTGAATTTCTGCCCGGCGGTGAGAGGAGGTACGTCCTTGGTCTCTACCGTGAGGAAATTCGGTAAAGTGTAGAAGAGGCGGTCGTTGGACGTCCCGGTTTGCTGCTGCTTTTGAAGGTCGCGGTGTTCTTTGCTTTGCTCCGGCGAGGTTTGAGGCGATGGTGAGGAGTCGGCGGCCGGCGGTTGTTGGGCTGTCGGGGAAGCCTGTGCCGCTAGATTGGCAGCCGCTATCGTGAGAAGAAAGATCTGACAAGGGCGAGCGAAGAAAAATTTCACGGTAGCTGCTCTCCTGCACACCTGAATCAGCCTAACAATCGGCTGAACACGAGGTGATGAATCCTGAATTCATTTACAGTAACTTTACAAATGGCTTATGGGGTAAGCGGCGTTCCCACTGCCGCTTCAAGTTGCGCAAGATTGGTTAGGTACGAAGCGAGCTCCTGGCGATAGGCGAGTTGGGTGGCGCGGAACGTTCGCTCTGCATCGAGGAAATCAAGCACCGAGGCCGCTCCATTCCGAAAGGAGAACTCCTCGATGTCGAGCGATTCGCGGGTGCGGGAAAGGTAGGTCTGCTCAAAAAGCTGGACACGCGTGCGACTCGACTCAAATGACGCGTAGGCAGTCTCGACATCCTGCAGGACCTGATTGCGGGCCGCTTGAGCGAGCGAATCGGCTCTGAGCTGCTCGGATCGAGTACGCGCGACTTCTCCTTGATTACGATTAAAAATTGGAATGGGGACGGAAGCGACGGCCAACCCCATCGCGTTGGAGGAAAGACCTTTAGGATAGAAAGGCTGAAACCAGCTGGGGCCGCCAATCTCATTGCCGGTGTGCAGATAAGAGGCGCCCAAGGTGGGATCGGGCCAGCGATAAGCGCGGGCCACGCGGGAGTCTGCGGACGCCTTTTCACGTCCGGTTTCGGCGGACTTGAGATCAGGACGATTGGCCAGAGCGAGCTGCTGGAGATCAGCGAGATTTTTGTCCAGAGGAACGGCCCGCAGAGCGCCTTCGACGTCGAAGTCGGGTGGGAGATTGGTTGCACCAACCAAGGCGCGCAGCGTTGCTTTGGCTGTTCTCAGAGCCAGGGTAGCGTCCTCGAGGTCGGTTTGAAATTGCAGAGTCTGGAGTTCGATTTTGAGGAAGTCTGCACGGGAGAGCTGTCCTTGTTCGAACATCAGACGGTTGAGATCGACTACCTTCTGAAAGTTCGCGAGATTTTCGTGCGCGAAGCCGAGATCGGATTTGGCGACCAAGGCGGCGACGAATGCCTGTCGGAGGTTAAACACGAGGGTGCGGCGGGCGTCGTCATAATCGGTGCGGGAGATGGCGGTGGCGATGCGAGCGCTGTCGAGGCGGGCGGAGCGCTTTCCTCCGACTTCGAATTCCTGATAAAAGCCGATGGTGGCCGAGGTGGTGTCGTTTTGAAATGTGGGGTTGGGCCGCAATCCGGCGGTGATTTCGTTGGCCCGACTGGACTCGATGCTCTGCACCGCGGCGCGCAACGTGGGATTCGTGGCTAAGAATCTGTCGCGAATCTGCTCCCAGGTGAAGCTTTGCTGCTGGGCGGATGCGGCTTTGGAAAGACAGATGATTGCAGCCAGAAGCATCAGGACTCGGAGTTCGGTGGGAACGCCCGTTCTGAGAGACGCGATGGATTTAGTTTTCAAACTCTTCCTCCGGCTCGGGAAGGACGTCAAGTGGCCGAGCGATCCAGACATAGAGGGTAGGCAGTAAGAAGACGCTGATAATAAGGTTGGTCATCAATCCACCCACGATCACGATGGCGAAGGGGCGTTGCGAGTCCGAGCCGATGTCGTGGGAGAGCGCCGCGGGCAAGAGACCGAGAGTGGCCACGAGCATGGTCATCATGATCGGGCGCAGGCGCAGGGTCGCTCCTTCGATGGCAGCGTCTTCCGCTGACTTGCGGTGGGCGCGCAACTGGTTGATGTATTCCAGCATGATGACACCGATCTGGACGGAAACTCCGAACAGCGCCAGGAATCCCACGCCCGAAGAGACGCTGAAGTGCGTTCCGGAGAACAAGAGCGCCAGCAATCCGCCGAGCGGGGCCAAGGACAGGTTCAGCAGGATCAGGAAAGACCATTTGAAAGAGTGGAAGGCCGCATAGAGGATCAGCAGGATAATCAGAATCGTGATGGGAATAATGATTGCCAGGCGATGATTGGCGCGTTTCTGATTCTCATATTCACCGGCCCAGTCCAGCGTGTATCCACTTTCGAGCTTTACCCTCTGGTTGACCCGGCGGATCGCCTCTTCGACCGTGCTACCCAAATCGCGGCCACGCACGCTGTACTTAATGGCGATGTAGCGGGAGTTGCCCTCGCGGTAGATCATAGAAGCGCCGTCTTCGAGCTTGATGTCAGTCACTTGCTCCAGCGAGACCCGCTCGCCGCTGGGCGCGAGCAGGCGGATGTTGGCAATGTCCTGGACCGTACGCCGGAACGGCTCCTGATAGCGCACGACCAAATCAAAGCGCTGCTCGCCTTTTAGGATCTGGCTGACCGGTTTTCCGCCCACTGCGGTTTCGATGGCGTCCTGAACGTCGGCGACGTTGATTCCGAAGCGGTCGGCTTTCTGACGGTTTACCACCAGGTTGACATTGGGCTGACCCAAGACGCGGAAGATTCCCAGATCTTCGATTCCCGGAACCGTGCGCATCGCGGCAACGATCTCATCACCCTTCTGCTCGAGTTCCTTGAGCTCGGGACCAAAAATCTTGACGGCGAGCTGGCCTTTTACACCGCTGACGGCTTCTTCCATGTTGTCGGCGATAGGTTGCGAGAAGCCCCAATCCACGCCGGGCATTTTGGTTACAGCATCGTCCATGGCGGCGATGAGTTCGTCTTTGTTGCCGTGAAATTGCGGGCGCCAGAATTTGCGGAGTTTGAGATCGACAAAATATTCGGTGTTGAAAAAACCGGTGGGATCGGTGCCATCATCGGAACGCCCAACCTGTGAGACCACCTGTTTGACCTCGGGAAAGCTGGCGAAGATGAGACGGGCCTGATCCATGATGCGCTGACCTTCGGTAGGTCCGGTGCTGGGGGCCAGAGTCCCGCGGGCCCAGATCGCGCCTTCATCGAGGTGGGGCAGGAACTCGGAGCCGATGATGCCGCTCGTGGCGAGATAGACGGTTAGGGCTCCGAGAGCGGCGGCCATGCTGAAGGTGGCTTTGCGATGTTCAATGGCCCAGCGCACTGCGATCCGATAATGCGTGATTAGCCAGGTGAGCACCGGATTCTTCCATTCGCTGGTGCGATGGCGGAAAAGGAAGCTGGCTAGCACCGGGGCAATTATCAGCGCGAAAACCAGGCCTCCCACCAAGGCGAACGCCACTGTCCAAGCCATCGGCTTGAACAATCGTCCCTCGACACGCTGCAAGGTGAAGATGGGCATGTAGGTGACGATGATGATTGCGCGCGCGAAGAATACGGGCCGCTGCACTTCATGCGCCGCGATGCGAATGGTGTCAATGATGCCTACATCGCGCACATCCTGATGCTCGAGATGACGTAGGATGTTCTCCACCATGACGACGCAGCCATCCACGACCATTCCGAAATCCAGGGCTCCCAGTGATAACAAGTTGGCGGGAAGCTGGCTCAGGCCGAGCAAAATGGCGGCGAAGTAGAGCGAGAAAGGGATAGTGAGGGCGACGATAAAGGACGCACGCAGATTCCCCAGGAAGAGGAATAACACAATGACGACCAGCAGGATGCCTTCGCCGAGATTGTGCAAGACGGTGTGCGTGGTGTAGTGCACCAGATCGTCACGGTCGATGTGGGGAACAATCTTCACCCCCGGAGGAAGCACGTGCTGATTCAGATAGTCAACTTTTTCGTCGAGCAAGCGCAGGGTGGCCTCGGCTTCTGCGCCCTTGCGCATGAGCACGATGCCTTCCACCACGTCATCGTTATCGACGACCCTGCCATCCTCGTGGCGGATGGCTCTTCCTAATCGACCCAGCCGGATTTTTGCTCCCTGCATGACGGTGGCAACATCGCGCACCCGTACCGGAACCCCGTTCTGGGTCTTGAGCACCGTAGTTCCAATGTCGGAGACATCCTGCATCAGGCCGACAGCACGCACGTTGTAGGCCTGCTGCCCGCGCTCAATGAAGCTTCCACCAGCGTTGACGTTGTTGGCAGCCAGAGCCTGTTCCACTTGGGAAATGCTCAGTCCATAGGAGACCAGCTTGTCGGGATCCACCTGCACCTGATATTCGCGGGTCTTGCCCCCGAAAATGGAAACCGAAGCCACGTTGGGCACCGACATGAGCTGCTTGAAGATCACCCAGTCCTGCAGCGCCTTCAGGTCCATCACGTCGTAGCGCGAATTGGTGCTGGTGACGGTATAGAAATAGATTTGTCCTACGGGGCTGAAGTCGGGACCGATCTGAGGATTCAGACCAGTTGGAAGATTGACGAGCGTGAGCTTTTCGAGCACCTGCTGGCGGTCTTGTAGGTTGTCGGAAGCATCATCGAAAATTGCGCTGACGAAAGACAGCCCGGCGAGGGACACTGAGCGCAAGTGAGTCAGGTGCCCGAGGCCGTTCATCTGGGTTTCGATGGGAATCGTGAGCTGCTGTTCAACTTCCTCCGCGGCGCGCCCTGGCCATTGCGTGATCACCCAAACGTATTTGTCGGCGACATCGGGATAGGCCTCCACTGGAAGATTGTGGAAGGAAATAATCCCCCATACCAGCAGCCCGACTCCCAATCCCAGGACGAGAAAGCGATTGCGAAGGGCAAATTCGACAATTTGGTTGATCATTGTCTATTGCGTCTCCGAGGCACTGGAGAACTGCAGAGCGTTGCTGACAACTTTGTCGCCGGGTTGCAGGCCGGCGAGGACCTCCTGCGTGTTATCGGGCAGGCTCAGTCCGGTCTGGATTTCGGTCCTGCGGAACTTGTTCCCGCCTACCGGCTTGAAGACCCAATCTTTGTCATGCAGCCGCAGAATGGCACTGGCGGGGATAACCACTTGCTCTGCTTCTTTGCGCGAACGGAACGACGCAGTGACGAACATGGCCGCGCGCATGAATCCTTGGGGATTTTCCATTTCGATTCGAACCTTCGCGGTTCGAGTGGATGGGTCAAGCACCCGGCTGATGTTGCCGACGCGTCCGGTGAATGCGCGATCGGGATATGCATTCAGACGGATCTCTGCGGTGTCGCCGAGGTGGACGCGGTCCAGCATGTTTTCGTACACATCGCAGAGCACCCACACACGAGACATGTCGGCAATCGTGAAAAGACTGGGGGAGTTGTCGATGGAGCGCACCGCGCCACCGTTTGTGGTGTTCTGCTCGATGATGGTTCCGGAAATCGGCGCTTTGACGGAGAGGATTGGCGAAGGGTGGTCGGGATCGGCGCCCAGGATGCGAAGACGGTTGGCAGCGGTGGTCTGGTCGACCAGGGCTTTGTTTTCGGCGTTCTGCGCGGCTTCCAAATCGCGTTGTGCGATTGCGCCCCTGGAGAAAAGCAACTGCGACCGCTCCAATTGCTTTCGCGCCAGCAGTTCATCAGCAGAGTACTTCTGGTAGTCGGAAAAAGCGGCGGCGATGTCGGGACTGCTGATCAGCAGCAGCACCTGTCCCTTTTTGACGTCATCGCCTAGGCGCACACGAGTTTCGACGACGCGTCCACCGGAGAGCGAAAGCACCGGGACTGCCCGGCTGATGTCCGGTGAGACCACTCCGTTGACGCGCAGGATGTCGGCGATTTTTCGCGTTTCCACGGACACCAGTGGAAACTGCTCTGGATGATCGATGGAGAGCAGATTGGGATCGCTGTTAGTTTCGACAGTGGTGGTGGCGGTGGTGGCCTTCGCGCCTTGTCCCGAGCAGGCGCTCAGCAGCAGCGCGGCTGGGACAACCAGGAGGGCTATCAGGATTTTGAGGCGCACAGCTGCGATGACAGGGCGCAGGCCGGATTCGCTGATACGAGCGCGTAAATGCTCTAATACCTGCTTCGGAAGAGGCTGGGCGGGGTCCTGGCGCATCGCAGGTGAACCCGACGCTATGCGACTGAACGGCAGGTGCAGATAATTCATCTTCTTTTATCTGGCCCGGATGGGCTTTTGGCTGAGCTGGAAAGTGCGTTAGAAGGAACGCGCAGACTTAGAGAGCGAAATCGGGCGGGGCCCTCGCGATCAAGGAAACCAGGAAACCGTCGAGCGGTAAAGAAGATCTCTCAGAGGACGCTGTGCCCCAAAGTGCAGAAGCTGAGAACGACAAGGCAGTGATCAGTAGCAGCAAAACAGCGAAGATAACTACAGTGCCTTTTTGATGATGGGTGGATAGGAGCTGGGAAATTCGTTTGGCTGGAGCATCCGTTGCCAGGTACTCAACGTGCAAATCGTCGGTCAGGGAAATCGCCGGGAAGAGAAGAGTGGCAATGCAGACGAGGCTGGCGATGACCATCTTCCAGTCATTACGTGGTTCTGTGCAACTCCAACGACGACGACACATCCCTGCGAACAAGAATGTAACTACCACCAGCCACAGGAAATTGAGGAGAAGTTCCACTCGCCCTATATTACAACGACAGAGCTAACGCGAGAAATGCCAGGGAGGAAGTTAGAAATACGCCGCGAGGAACCCCTTACCCGCCGGGCTCCCAGAGCCCGACTGATAAATTTCGATTTACACAGGTAAAGGAGCGTGCCGAAACGATTCAAGAACAAGAAAACCTGGCATTTTCTTAGGTAATAAGCTGCCAGTGTATGATCTTCGCTAAGTTCTCTCCGAAATATCCAAACGGGGAAATCCTAGAAATCTTCGAAAATACGCGGGGCTTCCTAGCCCCGGATTCGCGTATGGCTGGCACTGCGACGGCAACTCGATCGGCGATCAGTCTACAGCACCGCAGGGGAACGGGCGTAAGGGGCCAAGGGAGAGGCCGTCGTCAGAAGGCGAGCCTCAGCGAAAACATGATCTGACGTTGCAACGCAGTACCGAGATATGCAGTGTTGAGAATGGCCCCGCCGTTCTGGCAATCCACGCAGGTTTGTGGAAGGTCGAGATTGACCCTATTAAAGACGTTGAATATGTCGGTGCGGAACTGCAGAGACATGCTTTCGCGCAGCGAGAAATTCTTGGCGACGGAAAGGTCAGCCTGGAAGAAGCCAGGCCCACGCAACGAATTCCGCCGCGCGTTTCCAAATGTACCGGAAGCAGGCCGCTGCCACGGTCCGATCGTGTCTCCTGGTGTGCCATTAGGTTGTAGCGGCACGCCACCGGTGGTCGTGAAGTAGCCGTTGCGGCTTCCTGTGATCTGAACCGGTCCTGCGAGACTGGGCCGGCACGGACCGGTATCTCGATCGGCAAAGCAACTGGAATAGGAGGGCGAGAACGGCAGGCCGCTCTCCCAGGTGGTAGCAGCACTAAGCGACCAGCCCCCGATTATGTGATCTGCAATTCCGCTGACTTCACCGAGAAACGGTTTACCCCTTCCGAAAGGCAGCTCGACCAAATTGGTCATGACGAACACGTGCTTGCGATCGGTGTTAGCAGGGCCATAGTTGAGCCGCGGATCGATCGTGTAATAATCGGCGTCGTAGTCCAATCCTTTGGCCCAAGTGTAGTGGGCAAGGAACTGATATCCCTTGCTGAATTGCTCTTCTGCCACTACTTGCAGAGAGTTGTAATTGTCGGACGCATTGCTGCCGTAGTAATTAATCTGTTGTGTCCATCCATATTTCTTAAAGAATGGCTTCCTTTCGTCGGTTGTGAGCGCCCCAAAACCCGCGATGGTGGGTTGATTCGCATCGTAGGCAGCTACGTCGCCCGCAAATACGTGCGTGCCTTTGTTGGCGACATATCCAACTTGCAGGGACAGCGTGGGCGTGATCTCCTGTTGCACCGTGATGTTCCAGGCGTCCACTGTGAGGAGTCGAAGCTTGTTGGGAAGCGCATTGGCGCTGACCTGGTCGGGAAGCAGGAATTGTCCTGAAGGCGGGATCGCAACGAAAGTAGGAGGCGGCGGCCCCGTTGAGAGGCTGAACACACTTCCTGTGAACGGCGACGGGTTGAGTTGTTGTTGCACCAACACCGGAAGATTCTGAGTGACGTTGTGCCCAAATACCGAGCCGAACACACCAATATCAAAGCTGCGGCCATAACCCAGGCGAAGCACAGTTTTGCTGGTTGCTTGGTAAGCGACGCCGAGACGGGGCGCAAAATTGGTGAAGTTATTCTTCACATTTCCCTGCAGGTTGATGTTGCCGTAGCCCGCCACGTTGATCAGCCCGGTATTGAGGTCCAGCCATCCTCCTGCGCCCTTTCCCGTGACAGACTGCGGAAAATAAATTTCCCACCGCAATCCGTAGTTTAGGGTCAGACGGTTGGTGATGCGGAACATGTCCTGCCCGTAAAAGAACCAGCGGTTCTGGCGTTCTCCGGCATTAGTGATGCTATTTACCCAGCGAGTAAAGGCGCTGACGTCACCGAGCAGGAATGCAGCCAGGCCCAGGCCGCCGCCGCTGGGACCCTGGGTGCGTGCGTTGAAGAAACTCAGACTTCCAGAGCGTGGCGGACC
>DATHDM010000087.1:0-14421 GCA_035319065.1 Terriglobales bacterium | reverse complement strand
GCCAGCAAGACCACCGTCGCTATCGCCGAGATGTAACGGTTGCGGTTCACGTTGTGCCAGGCTCGCGACAGCATATAACGGACGGCTACCGGCGGGCAAAGTCCGCGCGTCACCCCCGGTTGTTACCGCTGTCACACTGCTGGTCAGACGGCCGTGCACGTATATGGTTAGTACATAATCCCGCTGGCCTCAAAAGGCAAAACCGGAATCCTCGCTTAGAATGTGGGCGGAGGATGCCAGGGTTGGCATGAGTGATGCCGCGAAAAGTGACGATCCGCACGCCAAGCCGGATTCGCCGCTCCCTCGCAAGCCCTACCAGAAGCCGGATTTCCGCTTTGAGCAGGTCTTTGAGACCATGGCTCTGTCTTGCGGGAAAGTCAATCCCACCCAGAAGCATTGCCAGTTCAATCGCAAGACTTCTTAGCGGCAACCTTGGCAGGCAAAGGCGGCAGAACTGCGAAACCAAACTACATTCCGGCGATTACCAAAGTTACACCCGCCCTCGAACTCGGGAAGCCAGTGCCGGCATGAATCTACATAATGAGGCAATGACTCTGCACCCTGCCCACGCCCATCGATTCGCGCTCCTGACCTTGCTGGCGCTTGCGCTGCCCGCCTCAGGTCAGCTGTGGGAGGACGGCGGGGCGAAGGCTCGCCTGGCGGGCGACCACGATCGTCGCCACCTGGGATTTCCCGAGGACTGGAGTTCGCGCCATGTCGTCATGACCGGCGACAATGCTGCCGCAGCCGTGGCCGCCGGATCGCGGGAGCCCCGCCACGTGTACAACATGGTCAGGCGCCAAGCGGCCGCAGCCGTCGATCCCATCTTTGGCCCCTGGCGGCCTCGCGCTCGCTCCATGAAGATCGACTGGGCGGTCTCCCTTGAAAATGGCTTCGTCTCCGCCAACCAGTTTCCTGCCAAATACCGCTTCGATGTAAATGCCCAAAGCTGCAACGGCGACTATGTGGTGTTTGGATTGACGGTTGCTCCTGGAAGCCAGGCCAACCTGGTGGGCATCAGCAACCTCTATACCGAAGCCTCTCCGCCGTGCAACGGCGGCAAACCCTGGGTGGCATTCGCCTACAACACCGCGACCCAGACCGGCGGGCGAATCCGCACCTCCCCCACCATTTCTACCGACGGCGCCAAAGTCGCCTTCGTGGAGAGCGCCAACTCCGGATCCTTCTTCCACGTGCTGGTGCTTCCTAATCCCATTCCCGTGCCTCCTCAGCAGCAGGGAACTGTGCTCTCCCCCTCGAACCCGACATCTTGCACCACAACCACAGCCCCGAACTGCATGACCACGGTGCAGATCTCCACCGCCACCAACACAGACTCTTCGCCTTACATCGACTACAGTACCGACACCGCCTACGTCGGGACCGACAATGGCAGGTTGTATAAGATCACCCCCGTCTTTGGCGGCGGCACGCCTCAGGTGATCAGCGACGCCAACTGGCCGGTGACGGTTGTGACCAGCGGCAGCAGCACGGTTGTCACCGACCCCATTGTGGACGGCACTGCGGGTCGAATTTTCATGGGTGATCTCAACGGCTATCTCTACGCCATCAGCCTCAGCAACCCGGCGCATGCCACTTCGGCGCGAGTCATCATCGGATGGGTGGGGCATGGCGCGGGAACGGGCGTCATCGATGCTCCCATCGTCGTCACCGACTCGGCCAATCCTGCCGTGGAGCAGGTCTTTGCCTTCACCGGCTGCAGCAACGTAGTGGGAATTGGCGGGGCGATTACTCAGGTTCCGGCGAACTTCACCTCCAGCTTTACCGCCACCACCTCCAACACCGTGGACCTCGGCTCGGCCAGCGGCCGTGGCGACTGCACCACCGGCAATGTTCACGTGGGAGCGTTTGACAATCGATTTTGGCTGAACGGAAGCTCCAACGGTCACATCCTGGGCTGCGGCTTTGTCTCCGGCACCAATGGCAATCCCCTGATCCCCTCCAATCCCAAGATGTACATGTTCCCTTTTGACGCTACCCACACCATCACCTCCAACGGTTCCACCAGTTGGGTGGTCAACAACACCGTGGGAGACGAGTGCTCACCCCTGACCGAGTTTTTCAACGGGGCCACGGACCGCATGTTTTTCGGCGTGGGCAGTACCTCGGACGGATTCGTGGAGAGCTCCACCCTCACCGGCACGGCTTCGCAGCCCAATTGCAATAATCCGCCGACCTCAACCTGCGTCACCGCGCCGCGGGCCCTGGGAGGCGCCAGCGGCATCGTCGTGGACAACCAGGTGTCCAACGGCGGAACCAACATCTACTTCTCCACCCAGGCCGCTGGCACCGTCAATGGAGGGAACTGCCGGGTTAGCGGAGGATCCACCAACCCCTACTGCGCGGTGAAGCTCACCCAATCTGCACTGCAGTAGGCTCACGGTTTCTCGTCCGGCAACACCCCTCGGCCAATCTCCCCGCGTGTGGTGGCTGCCTTCGCTTGATCCGGAGAATCGATGATCGCCAGATCCATCGGGAAGTCGTCCCGCCGCGGGCTGGCCAAGGCATGGAGTCCCTGCCCGCAGTTTCCTTTCGCGGCCTCGGTCCTTGATTTCCTCGACGCAGAGCGAAGCTTCCGCGCTACCCAACTCGCTTATCGCCAGGAACTGGCCTCCTACCTCACAAATCTCGCCCAGCTGGAAGCTGCCGTGGGCGCGCCACTTACGCCATAAGGCGACGACCCGCTTTCCATCGCGAGTCCAACACCGCGCTCCTCATCGCAGCAATTCATCAACAATCGCTTCCACGTGGATCACGGTCGTGTCAAGAAACTCGATCGCGCAGGGCTCCGAGGCGCGCAACAAAAGCGGAAGCTCCGTACCCGCAAGGATGATCGCTTCTACACCCTCCTCGGCCTTCATGCGCTGCGCGATGCGCAGGATCTCTGTACAGGTCTCCGGTAGAAATTGATTATTCAACAGTTCACCGATGTACTTCCTGTGAATGAAGTCCCGTTCCGGCTCCTTCGGCCGGACCACAGCAATATTCACACGCTGGAACTGCTCGGGGTAGAAGTTCGCGCGCATGGTGAATCCGGTCCCAAACAGCCCCACAGTCCTCAGCCCGAGCGCCCTTGCACGTTCCGAAGTGGCCTGCACGATGCTGATCAGGGGGATCGCCGACCGGCGCTGGAGCTCGTCGAATACCAGGTGCGGGGTGTTGGCGGCGATAAAGCCAAAGTCCGCCCCGGCGCGGACCAACTGCTCCAAACCGGCGGCCAGATAGTCGGCTAACCTCGCCAGTTGCCCGTTGTCGAGCATGGCGATGCCCTTGTCGACGTCAAGGCTATTGATGACGATTGACGGGTAGGTTCCATCTGGCTTCCGGGCGCGATAGCGCGCGATGATGGAGCGGTAGTAGTCGATGGTGGATTCCGGCCCCAGCCCGCCGATCATGCCGGCAGTTCGCATGGCACTTATGATACGCAGCCGCCGCTACTCTGGGACCGCTCGGCACGGTCAGTTTGCTCTTGGGCCGGGTCTGCCCCCTTGACGGCTCTAACCTGGCCGCATACGATCACCCGCAAATATGACGCAGGATCCGCTTGTCGGCCATTTCCTTTCGCATTACAAGATTCTGCGGCAATTGGGTTCGGGCGGCATGGGTGTGGTCTACGAAGCCCAGGACTCCCAGCTTGGTCGCCGCGTGGCTCTGAAGTTCCTGCCCCCTGAAATGGCCCAGGACAGCCAGTTGCTGGAGCGATTCCAGCGCGAGGCTCGCGCCGCTTCCTCCCTCAATCATCCCAACATCTGCACCATTCACGCCATCGAAGAGCATGAACGGCGGAACTTCATCGTGATGGAGTTGCTGGAGGGGCAGACTCTGGCGCAGAAGATGACCCGTCACCCCATGGAAATGGACAAGCTGCTGCCGCTCGCCATCCAGATCGCCGATGCCCTCGAATCGGCCCACTCCAAGGGCATCGTGCACCGTGACATCAAGCCGGCGAATCTGTTTCTGACCGATCGCGGACAGGTGAAGATTCTGGATTTCGGCCTGGCCAAGATCAGCGGTGGCGAGAGCGCGCCCGGAGTTGCGCTCGATGTCGGCGAGACCCTGGTCGCCAGGGAACTTACTTCGCCCGGCGTGGCCGTCGGCACCGTCTCCTACATGTCGCCGGAGCAGGCCCGCGGGCAACTGGTGGATGCTCGCACCGACCTCTTTTCCACCGGCACGGTGCTTTACCAGATGGCCACCGGCACCCTCCCTTTTCAGGGCGACACCTCCGCTGTCATCTTTGACGCCATTCTGAACCGAGATCCCAGGCCGGCTGCTGAGCTGAATCCCATGCTGCCGGACGATTTTGTGCGCATCCTGGACAAGACCCTGGAGAAGGATCGCAATTTGCGCTGCCAGACGGCTACCGAGCTCAAGACCGACCTCATCCGCCTCAAGCGAGACCTCGAGTCCCACAAACGGAGAACCAAGGAGAGGATCGATTCCGATTCCGGACTCCACAAGCACACCGGAAAATCGGTGGCCGTTCTCTACTTTGAAAACTTGAGCGGCGCCCGGGAAGACGAATATCTGCGCGACGGAATCACCGAAGATGTCATCACCGAGCTCTCTAAGATTCGAGGACTGAACATCTTTTCTCGCCCTACGGTTTTGGCCTTCCGCGACAAGCAGGTTACTCCCGCGGAAGTCGGCCAGCAGCTCGGTGCCGCCTATGCCCTTACCGGCACCTTGCGCCGCGCCGGAGCGCGCCTTCGTATCAACGCCCAACTGGTGGATACGCGCACCGATTTTCCCCTCTGGTCGGAACGCTTCGACCGCGAGATGAAGGACGTTTTCGAAGTGCAGGACGAAATGGCCCGCAAGATCGCCGAGGCCCTGCGGGTCACGCTCTCCCCGGAGGAACTCGAGGCCTTGGCCGTTAAGCCCACGGAAAACCTGCAGGCCTACGACCTCTACCTGCGCGGCAAGCGTTATGCCCGACGCCAGACCCGGCAGGATCTGGAGTTTGCTTTGCAGATGTTCGAGAACGCCGTCGCCATTGATCCCAGCTTTGCTCTCGCCTATGCCGCCTGCGCCAACGCCTGCGCCATGTTCTATTGCAATTACAGTCGCGATCAGGTGTGGGTGGAACGAGCGCGCGAGGCTTCCGGGAAGGCGGTGGCGCTGCGTTGGGACCTGCCCGAAGTGCAGGTCAGCCAGGCCTGGGTCCTCTACGCCGCTGAACTGCATGACGAGGCCGTCCGTATGGTCAAGAAGGCCATTGAGCGAAAGCGCGACTGCGAGGGAGCCTATTACCTGCTCTGTCGCGCTTTGTTCGCTGCAGGACGTTACCAGGAAATCGTGGATGTTACGGAGTCCGCTATCGAAGCCAGCGGCGAGGATTACAACGTCTATGTCCCGATTATGAATGCCTTGGGCGCCATGGGCAAAGAAGAAGCTATGCGCAACATGACGCAAAGAAGAATCGCGGCCTTCGAAAACCACCTGAAGCAGGTGCCCGAAGACGCGCGAGCGCGCATTTTGCTGGGCAGCGATTACGCAAAATTGGGTCGTTCGGACGACGCCTTACGTGAACTCGATCTCGCTGTTACTTTACGCGCCAAAGAAGCCTCCATTCTCTACAACGCTGCTTGTTTGTACTGCCAGCTGAAGAGAAAGCCGGAGGCGATCGATACCTTGCGCAAAGCCTGGGAAGCGGGGTTTAGGGACGCGATCTGGGCTCGGCGCGATCCCGACCTGATGCTTCTTCACGGCGACCCGGAGTTCGACCGACTCTATCCAGAAAGGCCCGCGTCACGCGCAGCCGGCTAAGCCTTTCCCCAGCGCTGCGACTCTGCTTACAAAATGCCAGCCCGCTCTTGACCTCTACTTCTCGCATTTTGAAAGGGAGCCTGCGAGTTCGCCGAGAAGAAACCCGAGCAGACTTCCATCCTTAGAATGGGCGCTTCATTCCGCCATCAATCGGTTTGCGGGACTCGCGTAGGGCGCGGTCACTTTGCATGGCCGGTCAAGAAGGCCGCACGCCGCAGCACGGACCCGGGGATCCGACATCCTATAGACGCTGCGGTCTAAGAGATAGTGCACGAAACCCGTCGCGAAACCCACGGCTACCAATGCCGGAACCCAGGAAGAAGTGCGCAATCCCTCCGCGAACGCACCGAAGATCCGGTCTCCGTAATATGTGCCTCCCTGCCGGTTGGCTTCTACCTCAAAAAAAGGCAGCAGAATTATTGAAGAGACTACGAATACCAGCAGGATGGCCCAGGGCCGCGCGTTTAATGCGTGAAAGACGCGTCGGACAATGCCGCTTGCTGGAACTGGCTCTCCGCTGGGGGTTTGGGAAGCCAGACCCGTTGCCAGAATCCAATGCTGTGAAGTCCAGATCACAAGGAAGAGAAATGGGCTCCGAGGCTGAAGAGCGATGGCGACCATAGCTGCCAGCCCCAGGATGTAGAACACCCGCGGCAGCGAGCGGCGCGCTGCGCGCGCTTCCGCAACGAGCATGAACCCTGTCGCAACCAGCAACAGCAGCACAGCGGCTTCGCGGATTCCTTCCTGGTGCGTCGCAAGCCAATCGGGGATAAGCCAGCGGTCGATCCACAAATCCTGGTAGGCGACGGATCCAGCCAGAATGTCGGCAAAGAACACCAAGGCGCCCCCCACTCCCAGCGCGAAGATCCGATCAAGACGTCTCGTGTGCTTGCAGCCCGCGCGCTCAGCCCGCGTCCGGTAGAGAGAAAGAGCGCCGAAATGCTGCGCCGCAAAGTGGTACGTCACCATCGCATAGTCGAGTATCGCCACCCCCACAACGCGCTCCTCGCGCGTCCAGGGCAACGCCTCGTTGGGCGGCAGGAAGACAGCAAAGCAGGCGATTGTCACCAGCAAAGGGAGTACCACGAACTGCACCGGCTTATTACGAAGCAGTGGCCTGTATGCTTCGGTGCAGTAGGCCAGCCACGTACTGCACAAACGATGGCCGATCCAGAACAACGCCGTCAATCCAAGGTACAAGGTATCGAGCGGGCTTGACTCCGGATCGGAATATCCATGGGCCAGCCAGAGGACGACCGGCACGAGCCATAGCGCGTTGAGCATCCACACCCCGTCCCAAACCGGGCCCCGCACCCACGTAGTTGAGCGCAGCCCCGCGGGCTCAGCCGCGAACAGCGCGCGCGACGTGTCTGCCATCCTCAAGCTGTGAATCCTCCGCATTATCTGTTCCCGATGGCCGCCAGTTCGGCTGCCTCGGCCTTGTCCATTCTACGAGTGAAACATTTCCCTGCGAAACGTAGATGGGATCTGCTCTGCAAGCGGTCAGCGCCTGAATCGCAGGCACCGGAAGATGTCATTTGGCGCAAATGCTCGGTGGGGCAGCGAGGAGGGCTTTGGATTCACTGCTCGATGTGGCTATTGCTTGAAGACCAGGGGAGGCCCGCTGACTCGCTTGCCCTTGAGCGCGACGTTCACCTCCACGCGGTTGGCAATCTTGATGAAGGGGATTCCGCTGTTCATCCCGTAGTCCTTACGATCGAAAGCCATGGTCCCTTTGATCTCGCCCGAGCCGGTTCCCTTGCCGTGAACCGTTAGCGTGAGCTTCTCTTTTTTCGTCACTCCCCGTATCGTAAAGTCGCCGTCCACTTCAAAGGTGTCAGGACCCGTCTGTTCAATCTTCGTTGACTTGAAAGTGATCAACGGATTCTGCTTAACGTCGAAGAAATCTTTGCCCTTTAGCTTGCCGTTCTTCATGCCGCTTCCAGTATCCACACTGTCGGCCTGAATCCTGATCTCCAAAACACCGGTCGTCACATCAGTGGACGTGAATGTTAGGGTGGCGTCCCACTTGTCGAAAGTGCCCTTGATCGCTACCGACGCTTCCACATCGAACTGAATCGAGCCTTCGCTGGGTGAAATCTTGAAAACCGGAACCCCCGCAGGCTGCGCTCGGATTGGTATCGGAAGCAAGGTGGACAAAAAGAGGCCAAGGAGAGCGAATCGCATGCCGTGTAGTCTAGTCCGCTCTGCCTGCCTGTCAATTGTCGTTTCCTGGCGAAGATTCCTGGAGGTCGCGTCGCGGCAGAAACCCTCATGGTGTTAACTGTCGATAAGGGCGGCTTACATTCATTGACTCCGAGGGGTGTGCACCCGGTGCCGCTTTAGCGCAGGCATGTTCCAGGAAAACGTCCCCGTTCAAGTCAGGCCCATCCCCAGAGCCTGCCATGCGCTCGGTCACTGCACTGCGAAAAGGAGGAAGTAGTCCACACCATCGCCCTTGACGAAGTCGTAGGTGCCTACCAGACGGTACCCAGCTTTGGCAGCTTCCTCAATCACGATCCTGCGGCTGATCCCGTGGTCGGTGCCATTTCCGTCGCGGTCAATTATTCCCAGCCGCGCTCCCCGCCTGAGGGCTGAGCGAAGATTCTCCAGCAGCTTAATCGGATCTGCCACCTCATGGTAAGTCTTCAACAGCAGCACGGAATCTACGGCATCGGCTGGCAGCAGCGGGTCATCGCTCTTGCTCAGAATGGTCCTGACGTTGCCCAGGGACTTGTTGCTCACCCGGCGATCAATGTAGCGAATTGCCTCGGGGTCGATGTCAACCGCGTACACCATGCCGCTCGGACCCACCCGCCGTGCTGCCCGCACTGTGAACCAACCTGATCCGGCTCCGATGTCGGCGACCCTTTTGCCCTGCACAATTCCCAGAATGTCCATCACGCGATCGACCTGAAGCCTTTGCTCTCGGCCTGGAGAATCGAATATCGACAGGTCCCCGGTATAGGGCGGGCTGGTTGGCCGCTTCGCAGACTGGGCTGGGGTCGTATTCTGAGCGGCCGAGAACGACGCAAGCAACAGTATTAGGAAGAGCGATAGCGACTGCAGCCCGCACTTGCGAAAAGCTTGCATGATCTTTTGACTCGAAGCTTGCGGCTTGGGTAAGCAGGGAGCCGGCGCAGCAGCTATGAACGGTAGGTGATCTTGCGTCACAACCCGCCTGGATATCCCGCCGCCAGCGCGATCTGCACTACGCGTTCGATAAACTGGCTCTTTGCCTTCGCGTATGCTTCGCGCGAGGACTTGTCCGCCGCCTCGGCCTGAGTCGCCAGCCGTCTCTTGAGGGCGGCGTATTCCTGGGCAACCTCGCTGTGCTCGCGCAAATAGTCACGAAACGCCAGAGTGCGCCGTTCTTCCTGCCCGCCAGACTGAACAACGTGAACATGATGCGTGTGCGGCCATTCCCTGGGTCGATGAAAGAAGGGACAGAAAACATCGTCAACGTGGGGCACATGAACGTAACCCAGCGTAGCCAGCGGCTCTGCGTATCCGGAAATAGGCTGCAGTTGTCCCACTGAAACCTGAATATCAATGATCGGCTTCGCCAACAGCCCCGGAACTGCCGTCGAGCCGTTGTGGTCGATACGGCACGCCAGTTCTCCCAGCGCACGGGCAATACGCTCCCGTTCCGCGGCAAATTCCTGAACCCAGCGTGGATCGTACGGTGAGATTTGTAGCCTTTCGATCATTACGGTGTGGGTTTCCCCGCGAGTTCCTGAAGGGAAGGCTTGAGAGTGTTGGTCGGGGCGAGAGGATTTGAACCTCCGACCCCCTGCGCCCAAGGCAGGTGCGCTACCAGGCTGCGCTACGCCCCGACGGCTGGACAATCCAAGGCCGATCGCTCCAGCGCTGAAAAAAATCTTAGCACAGGCGCCGGACGCTCCCCGGCTGCGCCCAGCCGCGCTCTTCCACCCTTGCTAGGAAAACAGCTGGCGAACTCTGCCGTGCATCAGGTTCAACACTGTGTAGAGCTTTACTACGTTGGGTGAGTCCATGGCGATGCGGCTGGCATCGATGTCGCCGATGATGCGTTCGCACATCTCCGTGGTTCGCTGAATCCGAAAGTTCACCACTGCGCGGCTCACCTGCTCGGCATTCTTCTCCCGTATCGTGGTCACCGCCCAGATGGTGTTGCGCAGGTGATCCAGGGCTCGCCGGAAATCGTCCAGAATGACGCTGGGAAGACCCGCCGTGGGTACCTCCTTCTCCACCCGCTCCAGTTCCTTCTGAAGCGCCTGCACATGCTCTACCCAACCGATTTCCGTCATAGACCTCACTCAATAGGTTAGCGGGAATTCTCTACTTCCCCCCGCGAGTCTTCAATAGCACACTCGGGACGGGCCCAGCCTGCGGCCGGCGGTCGCGGGCTGCCAGCACTCCGCGCCGCCAGGCAGCTGTCTCCCACCTTGGCGCTCTCTGCTGCGGTTTCTCTTTTGTGCATTTTTCTTTCACCACCAATGGCATTTTGGTGCACAATGGCTCCCATGAACATCCTGGGGGTGGGATGTGGAAACCACCATCGCGCTGCTGGCGATCGTTGTCCTCTGCTTTGTCCTAGGGACGGTATGGCAGCCGGCCCTGCGTAAGATCCGCTAGAACACCACTCAGCTGCACCTTTTCCGGACCGTCGCGGCCTCTGCCGCGACGGTAAGGGCGCGCGCTGTCTGCTTCCTAGGCCGCTTTCTGTCGCAGAGGACTCTCGAAGGAGACGAACTTAAACTGGCTCAGCCCGTGGAGATCGTTTTCCTCCACCATGCGTGCGATGGCTTCCGCCAGGTCCTTTACCTGCTCCGCTGACATCAGACGAGTGGCAGCCCAGAACTTTCCCGGGTGGATCCAGACTCTTGGAGTCAATTGTTCTGCGGTCATATTGCTGGGTCGCAATGGGTATGGGTTCCGCCAGATTGAGATGGGAGATGCGACGCGGAGTCAGCTTCCCACTGTTCCATTTATCTGTCAACCGGAAGCCTTGGATCCTCAATCATCTGCACCTCAACTTGTGCACCCGGCGCCGGTTTTCACCCCCTCCTCGGCGCGCTAAGATGCTTGCGCGGTCAGCCCATGTCTGCATCGTCCTGAAAGGATCACTCATGAACACCATCTCCTCCGACGCCTTCGTGTTTTTCGGCGCCACTGGCGACCTCGCTTACAAGAAGGTATTTCCCGCACTGCAGAACATGGTTCTTCATGGCACGTTGAACGTGCCGGTGATCGGCGTCGCTAAGTCGGGCTGGAACCTGGACCAGCTCAAGGAACGTGCGCGGCAGCGTGACGGAGAATGGCGGGGGCGTGCACGAGCCTGCGTTTTCCCGCCTCATGCAGCTTCTGCGTTACATCGATGGTGACTATGAAGACCAGGCCACGTTCGCTGCCTTGCGCAAGGAGTTGGGTGGTTCCAAGGCGGCCACGCATTATCTGGCCATCCCTCCCAGCCTGTTCGCCACGGTTGTAAAGCACCTCGCCAGCACCGGATGCGCCGCTAATTGCCGCGTCATCGTGGAAAAGCCCTTCGGACACGATCTGGCCTCGGCTCGCGAACTCAACGCCGTCCTCCATTCGGTATTCGATGAGAAACACATATTTCGCATCGATCACTACCTGGGCAAGGACGCGGTTGAGAATCTGCTGATCTTCCGTTTCGGCAACATCTTCCTCGAGCCCATCTGGAACCGCATGTACGTGGAGAGCGTGCAGATCAATATGGCGGAGACCTTTGGAGTTGTCGGCCGGGGCAAGTTTTACGACGAGACCGGGGCGATTCGCGACGTCGTGCAGAACCACCTCTTCCAGGTCCTGGCCTTCCTGGCGATGGAATCGCCCACGAGTCTGTACGTGGATTCGCTCCGCGATGAAGTCGTAAAGGTCTTTCGTGTCATTCCGCCGATCACGCCCAAGAACCTGGTGCGCGGTCAATTCAAGGGCTATCGCCAGGAGCCCGGGGTAGCGCCGAATTCCGAGGTCGAGACCTTCGCCGCCCTCCGGCTCGAACTGGACAATTGGCGCTGGGCGGGCGTGCCCTTTCTCATTCGCGCTGGGAAATGTCTGCCGGTCACCACCACCGAGGTGATGGTCAAGCTGAGGCGCTCTCCGCTCAGCCGGGGTCCGGCCAATGAACGCAATTACTTTCGCTTCCGCCTGGAACCGGGAATGGGAATTAGTCTGGGCGCGCGCGTCAAGAAGCCGGCAATGGCCTTGACCTCCATGCAGATCGAGTTGACCGCGGTCGAAGATCAGCCCGGCGACGAGGTGGGCGCCTACGAGCGCCTGCTCACCGACGCCATGAAAGGAGACGCCCTGCTCTTCGTGCGCGAGGATGCAGTCGAGGCCGCGTGGGAGATCGTCGAACCTATCCTGGGCAATGTTGGTACCGTCGAAATCTATGACCCCGGAACCTGGGGCCCAAACGCCGATGCCTTAGCTAAAGATGTGGGAGGCTGGCACAACCCGCAGTGAGATTCGGTCTCCAGCCTCTTCAGTGCCCAATGGGGAGCGTCTCGCCCTCCCGTTTCCCAGAGGGGGTTAATTTTCCCTTTGGAAGGTTAGAACTACACAGTCGGGTGCGTCGCGCGTGAAGTTAAGTCTATGTGCTACAAACACTTAGATTTGGCCCGACAATTGTACCATCGGTGAGGCGAGTTCTCCCTTTCAGTCCTGCCACAGGAGCGAACTATGAATTTCGCGAATGTGTCAGGCCGTCTTGGCCTCCATCGTCTTCCTCACAGAAACGCCTCGACGCGTGGGTCGCAACAGAATCAAGGCCGCGCCAGGCGGTATCTCGCAATGCTTCCCGTCGCCATCCGGATCGCTGGTTCCACTCGGCAGCACGTGGGTCTGGTTCGCGACTTGAGCCTCAGCGGAGTTTTTGTATATTCCGACTTCGAGCCAACGAACGGCTCCGTGCTGGAGCTTGTTTTGCGTGCCTCCCGTGCTCAATCGAACCCGGCGCAGGTTCGCTGTTTGGGCAAAGTAGTGCGAATCGAGAAGGGCATTCACGGAGCGGCGGTTGGAATCGGTCTGGCAATCCAGGAATACGAACTTGCCGTAGGGAATAAACCGCCCATGCGAAGGACCTCCTAGGGTGGCCCACTCAAGCCCGCGTTGGTTTGAGTGGTGCAGTTCTCGGGCGATGCTGGCAGCGTGCCCTGGCGACTGCCACGATTTCACCAATCCCGCCACAGCGACGCAGTTTCAGACTCTGCGTTTACCCATACGTGATCACGCCCGGGCACGTGCACCTGCTGCTCAGCGAACCCCGACGGCAGACGCTTGGCCGATGCGGTATTAAGAACAGCTTGCCTCTGCTGGTCTAGTCGTAGTGCTGGAAGATCTCCCACTGTTTGCTGATATCGAAGTCGAGTTTATGGCAGTGGTAGATCGCCGGATGCTCATCCAGGCGCGCGAATGGAGTGTCCGGCTTTCCTACCAGTGTCAGAGAGGCGCAATGCTTCAGCAGGTTCGGCCACGGATCCATAAAAATAACGCTCTCTCCTGTATAACCTCGCGGTCCCCACAGCCAATAAGAATGATGTCCGCCGATAGCCTTGGGCAATCCTAGTTCTGGACCAAAGTGATCGACAGCGCCCGCCTGTCCGTAGAAGTTGCCCAAAATGGCCGTCCGATCTCGCTCCTCCGAAGGCAGCGTATTGTAGTATTTCGACACCATTTCCACCGGCTCGCTCCACCCAAATTGGTCGGCCACCCAGTCGGGCATCGGTTGCGCGTGCCCGAGGTTTTCCGGTTCCGCCCGCTTCAGGAACATCTGTCTGCAGTATTCGTTGGTTGCGGAGGGCGAAAGGATCGGCAGGATTGAGGGCAAACCGAGGATGGTCAACACAGCCGCGACGAACAGATATGCATACACTCCGCGTTGAGGCCAACGGCCGGGCAGCCAGCGTTCCAGCGCCACCGCCCCGGCAGCGAACATTGGAGGATAGGCCGCCGCAACGTAGTAGTCCCTGCCGTGCAGGGCGAACATGAGCAGCAGGAAGGCGACAAACGCCCACGCCAAAGCGCGAAACCGACCCATAGAACCCAGGAACAGAAAGACCAGTCCGCATACTGCAAAAACCGAGAGCAGAGGATTGTGCAGGATTGCCTGCGCGCCCAGAAGTTGAAGTGGTGGCAGAATGACGTTGTGATGATTGATCCTGTTTGCCTGCTGCAATTGCAAAAATGGGAAGCCATGCCGCGCCTGCCAGAGCACGTTAGGCAGCACAATCAGCGCCAACACCCCGATCCCGATCCAAAACCATCGGCTGGCAAACCACCGGCGCCATGAAGTCAGCAGAAAGCCGGCCATCAGCGCTGACAACAGGAAGACCAACGTGTACTTGTGCAGCAGCGCTGCTCCGGCGGCGACTCCCCAGCAAACCCACAGCTTCGGCGATGCGCCCTTCTCGATTTTGACCAGCAGCAGAACACATAGCAGCCACAGGGGAAGGTCGAGCGCATTCGTGCTCAGGATGTGCCCGAAGCCGAAGGTCACCGGATCAAAAAAGGCAAGGAGCGATGCGAGAATTACGGCGCGCTTTCCTCCGCCGAGCTCTGCTGCCAGCCATCCGGTGAGTATCACGGTAGCGCCTGCGGCAATCGCCGGATACAGACGGATGG
>DATHDM010000086.1:0-13604 GCA_035319065.1 Terriglobales bacterium | reverse complement strand
GTTCGAATTCGCGGCGGAGCTCCGCCACGTGGTCTCCCTCCGCGTCGCGGACACCGAGAGCGATGCCCATGGCAGCCGCTACGCCAATGGCGGGTGCGCCGCGCACCACCATGGTGCGGATGGCGTCGGCAACTTCCTCATAGGTGGAGCAGGTGACGTAGGCTTCCTCCGTCGGAAGCTTGGTCTGATCGATGAAGCGGATTCCGGAGTCGGTCCATTCGAGGGTCTTGATCATGAGAGCGGGATCCGGACTGCCATCATTGCTGCCTTCAGTCTAAACGAGCGAACCGGATTCGTCGCGGCAGGAGGAAGCTCGCCTCGGATTAGCATCCTTACTCGGCCTGCTTCTGCCGCAGGTGCTCCTCCCGTACATCGGCGGCTGTGAAGATGCTGAAAAACGCTGCCGGCGATGCCGCTTTCTCCACGTTGGCGCGCCCGAGCGCCTCCTCGCGTTCCACCAGGCAAACCACGCCGATCACCTCGAATCCGAATTGGCGAGCGGCTTCTATGGCCTGAACGGTGGAGGCGCCGGTGGTGCACACGTCGTCCACAATCACCACCTTTGCGCCCTTCTCCTTATAGCCTTCGATCCGCTGTGCCGTGCCGTGGTCCTTCTGCACCTTGCGCACCAGGAACCCGTTGATGATGCGGGTGTCGGCGGGGCCGGGGCTGGTGTCGGGGCGAGGCCGGCGGGTCTGCGCCTGCTGCGCACTGAGCACGGAAACCGCCACCACGATGGGATCGGCGCCCAGGGTCAGGCCGCCGATGGCTTGCGGTTCCCATCCCTGGCGGTAGATCTCATCCAGTACCACGCGTCCCGTGAGGCGCGCCCCCTCGGCGTCAAGCGTGGTGGTGCGACAGTCGATGTAGTAGTCGCTGGTGGCGCCGGAAGAGAGCTTGAACTTACCCAGGCGGAAGGATTTCCGGGCGAGCAGAGACAGAAGTTGCTGGCGCGCCGTCGTGACCACCAACTTACATTAGCACAGCGCGATTGCACCGTTAGGTCGCCTTCTCCAGATGGCGAAAGTGATCCGTGGTGAGATAGAGCAGCGTGAACAGCGTGGCGTTGTAACCCACGTGGATCAGGAAGCTGGTAGCCACCGAGGCGGTGCGGGCGCGGGTGATGGTCAGCACCAGGCCAACGCCGAACAGCAGCAACAGCGGCGCCCAGGCCAGCGCCAGCTGCGAAGCGTGAATCAGCGCGAAGCCGAGCGCGGTGAGGGAAATGGCCAGCCACAGCGGCAAGCGGCGCGCCAGAACAGGATAAAGGAAGCCGCGAAAAAACAATTCCTCCATCAGCGGCGCCAGGGTTACGCCGAAAATGGCCATCAGCCAGACGCCCGCGGCGTCCGTGAAATACTGCTCGATAGGCAGTGATTTCGGGATGGGAAGAAAAGTCGAAGAAAATTGCACAGCCAGGGCGAGAGCAAGCCCGGCGGCGAGATAGCCGAACGGAATCGACGGCCAGCTCCATCTCATGCTCTGCCAGAAGGGTCGGCCACGGCCGCGAACCACCGCCACCATGAAGGCGAGAGCGAGAAGGTAAGCCGCAGCCTGTCCGGGTAGGATGATCTTCGGATCGCGGGCGGCGTCGGCAGAAGAGAGGGTCTTGCCACCGCGGTGCGCGGCAATTGAGAACGAAATCGACGTAAAGAAGAAGATAGCCACGATGGTCAGGATGGCGATGCGAACCACGTCCAGGAACGTCCAGGGGAGGCTCTCTGGGGGTGGCGTTTGCACCGGCGCCGGGCTGAGGGAGCCGGACTCGGATGCCGAGGGCAGCAGTGGCGAATTGTCAGGCGCAGACATATCCCTATAGAACTCTATTGGATGCAGGAAGCGGAAGGGAAGCAGGAAGTTTTGGGGAGGATGCCGAGGCGCATTATGCTAAGTGGCGATGTAATCCCTGGATAGACCCCTTACGCCGAGTGATTCCTCGAATTGCCGAAATATCTTGTCAGAGCCTGCCCCGTGTACGACTTCTTTACTCGCGCCACCTGCTCGGGCGTGCCTTGCGCCACGATACGGCCTCCATCTTCGCCGCCCTCAGGCCCCAGATCGATGATCCAATCGGCATTGCGGATCACATCCAGATTGTGCTCGATGATGATCACCGTATTGCCCAGGTCGGTGAGCCGGTGCAGTACGTCGAGCAATTTGCGAACATCATCGAAGTGCAGTCCGGTGGTCGGTTCGTCCAGCAGGTAGAGGGTTCGTCCCGTTTGGCGCTTGCTCAGTTCGCGAGCCAGCTTGATGCGCTGTGCCTCGCCGCCGGACAGCGTTACCGCTGACTGCCCAAGATGGATGTAGCCCAGCCCTACATCCACCAGGGTCTGCAGCTTCTGACGAATCTGCGGAAAATTCTCCAGGATCTGGAGCACATCGGACGCCGGAGTCTCCAGCAGGTCGGCGATGGAGGAACCGTTGTATCGCACTGCCAGAGTTTCGTGATTGTAGCGGCGTCCGCCACACACCTCGCACAGCACATATACGTCGGGCAGAAAATTCATCTCGATGCGCCGCTGTCCTTCTCCCTGGCAAGCCTCGCAGCGCCCTCCCGAGACGTTGAAGGAAAAGCGTCCGGCCTTGTAACCACGCTCGCGTGATTCGGGCAGCATCGCGTAGAGGTCGCGGATCAGGGCGAAAACGCCGGTATAGGTCGCAGGATTGGAGCGCGGAGTGCGCCCAATCGGCGACTGGTCGATGCGAATCACCTTATCCAGATTCTCGATGCCGGAGATGGCCTTATGCGCCCCGGGCTCCTCGCGCGAGCGGTACAGCTTGCGCGCCAGCGCGCGATAAAGAATGTCGTTCACCAGCGTGGATTTGCCGGAGCCCGAAACCCCGGTGACCACGCTCATGACGCCGAGCGGAAACGTGGCGTCGAGGCGCTTCAAATTGTTTTCCTCTGCACCCAGAACGCAGAGCGCATTTCCATTGGGCTGTCGCCGCTGGGCGCGCATCTCGATCTGGGTGCGTCCGGAGATGTACTGCCCAGTGAGCGACGCCGCGCTTTGCATGATCTCCGCCGGCGGTCCCGCAGCTACCAGCCCCCCACCATGCCGTCCGGCGCCGGGCCCGAGGTCGATCACGTAATCGGCGCGGCGGATGGTCTCCTCGTCGTGTTCGACCACCAGCACCGTGTTTCCCAGGTCGCGCAGCGACTCCAGCGACGACAACAGCCGCGCATTGTCGCG
Organism: Terriglobales bacterium; assembly: GCA_035319065.1. Taxonomy (GTDB): domain Bacteria; phylum Acidobacteriota; class Terriglobia; order Terriglobales; family Acidobacteriaceae; genus DASPRM01. The sequence goes on along the minus strand of DATHDM010000086.1, from coordinate 10,407 downwards.
GTGGTGCAGCCCGATCGAGGGCTCGTCGAGTACGTAGAGCACGCCGCGCAGACGCGATCCGATCTGCGTCGCCAGGCGAATGCGCTGGCCTTCACCGCCGGATAGCGTGGCCGCCGAGCGGTCGAGCGAAATGTAGCCCAGCCCCACGTGATTCAAGAAGGAAAGGCGTTCTGCGATCTCTTTGACGATGCGTCCGGCGATCTGCTCCTCACGGCCACTGAGCTTGATCTCGGCAATCGCCTTGACCGCGCGGGCAACCGGAAGCGCCGTGAAGTCGGCGATGGACATGCCGTTAACCTTTACCGCCAGGCTTTCGGGGCGCAAACGCTTGCCATGACACGCCGGGCAGGTTGTGGCCGACATGTAGTTCAGCAGCCATTCGCGATAGCTCTCGCTGGTGGCCTCCTCCATCGATTGCTTCAGGTAGTCGAGAATGCCGCGGAAGCCGGTCCTGCGCGGCTCCCCAGACTCGGGCCCATACAGCAGGAGGTTCTGATCCGTGGCCGGCAGCTTTTCAAACGGGGTGCGCAGATCGATGTCGAAGGCTGCGGCGGCGATTTGCACCATGTGGTGCAGGTTGGTAGAGCCTGAGCCCGGCCCGAGCGCGCCCTCCAGGATCGGCTTCGACCAGTCCACAATGACCTTGGCCGGATCGAAATCGTACTTGCTGCCCAGCCCGTGGCATTCCGGGCAGGCGCCATACACGCTATTGAACGAGAACGAGCGCGGCTCCAGAACCGGCACGTTGATGCCGCAATCCGGGCAGGCGAGCCGCTCGGAGTAGAGGTGCTCATCGCCGCCAACCACCGAGACCTGCACCAGGCCTCCGGCGAGCTTCATGGCCAGGACCACCGATTGCTCCAGGCGATGCTCGATGCCGGGCTTCACCAGCAGGCGGTCGATCACCACTTCGATGGTGTGGTTCTTGCGCTTGTCGAGGCGGATGTCCTCTTCCATGTTCCGCAGTTCGCCATCGATGCGCGCCCGGGTAAAGCCGTGCTGGACGAGCTTCTCCATCTCCTTCTTGAACTCGCCTTTGCGGCCGCGAACGATCGGCGCCAGGATCATGACCCGGTCTTCTGGCTTGAGCGCCATCACGCGCGCCACGATCTGCTCGGCGGATTGCCGCGAAATAGCTCGTCCACATCGCGGGCAGTGGGGCACGCCGATGGAGGCGTAGAGCAGGCGGAGGTAGTCGTAGATCTCGGTAATCGTACCCACCGTCGAGCGCGGGCTGCGGCTTGTCGTCTTCTGCTCGATCGAAATCGAGGGGCTCAACCCATCGATGGCGTCCACGTCGGGGCGCTCCATCTGGTCGAGGAATTGGCGGGCGTAGGCCGAGAGCGTCTCAACGTACCGGCGCTGGCCCTCGGCGTAGATGGTGTCGAAGGCAAGCGAGGACTTGCCCGAACCGCTGAGGCCAGTGATCACGGTGAGCGTGTTACGTGGGATCTCGACGTCAATGTTCTTGAGGTTGTGCTGGCGCGCCCCGCGCACCGTGATCTTCTGAATGGCCATGAAATCCGTAAGACCCGCAATAATAAGAAGATGTTCGACCTTGCCTGCCCGATCATCCCGGGTCAAGCCGGCTTAGAGCGACCCCCGTCGATGATCCTCCGCTGCTCCGCCCATCCGCCGGACAACCGCCCGGCCGAAAACTGCTTCCAACAACTGCACTTGCGGCCCCTAACCGGGCCCAAATGCCCGCTGACTCCCAAGTTCTAGCCCTTCGGTAAGGTAGAGGCGCCTAGTAAGTTCGGCGAAGATGGAACACAGCCCTACTCCGTATCCTAGTAGCTAACAGCGCAGGCGGTCAACGCGCGTAGAGTGGAAGACCTGCTGCTATGACCGAACACTGCTGCGCGATGTTGCAGGAAGCGGTTGAGGGAGACGCGATTCTGAACCAGCCGCGGCTTCAGATGCACGGGCGCCTGCTGAACGAGGTCGATTCGGATTACGCGGTGCGGTCGCCGGAAGAGCGGCCGAACCTCTATCCAATCAACTTCTGCCCGTTTTGCGGACGGGCGATATCGCGGACAGTGTGGAACGCAGAGAAGAAGAAATAACAGGTCAGGGTTGCCGTCCGAGTGCCGGCGCTCTCGCGGGAACCAAGTCGGGCTGAGCAGGGGCAAGGCCCATCGGGAAAGGGTAAAAAGACCTTGGGTCCACTAGCAAGCGTACTCATTCTGCTGCTGACGATTCTTCTGGGATTAACTATCGGCATCGCGGGCGGCTACGGCATCATAACCGGAATTCTGAGCGTGTTCGCTCGCTCTCCCCGGATGAAGCCCGCGCCGGTGCTGGTGGAGCAGCAAACCATCGGAGACTAGGGGCAGCCACTCCTCACCCCTCAGTCTGCGCCATCCTGCTGAGCGAAGCGCACCGTATATCCCGCGATCCGCTTCCCGTGGTCCTTCCCCACTTCAATATCAGAACGATAGTGAATTCCACCGTAGAGCCGGGAGAGTGCGGCTTCCTCCTTCATCGCATCAAAATTCGAGGCCCCGCTGGGAAACAGGTAGGACAGCACTTCCGCGGCCGCTGCCGAAAAAGTTGAATGCCCGGACGTGTACGACGGGAAGTTGGGGAGACCAATCACCGTCTTGATGCTGGGATCGAGCTGCGAGGGACGAGGATTGAAGTAGGCATATTTTGCGTCCCAGCATCCCACCGCCGCGTCATGCAAGGCCATGTTGAGCAAAGCGAGAGCTCGGGCCGTGCGCACCTCGCTGAATTTGGCGTTGCTGAGGTAGGGCATGGCAATGGCATTCCAATGGCCAGGCGGCGTCGGCGTGCTCACGCCATCGGCCCAGAAGTAGACGGTGGCGAGCTGGTCGCGCGTCAGGTTCTCCACTGCGTGCTTCACCTCCGCCAACTCCTGTTGCATCTGCGAGGACGATGTCGAGGGAGGTGCCGCCGGCCGCTCATTGACAATATCCGTGGGAGTCATCATCCAGGCTTTCACTTTTCCGAAGAAAGGCAGCATGGGCGGGCGAGGCGGTATCTCCTGGCTGAGCCAGGGAGTCTCACCGCGTGCAGTGGCAGCGTCCGCCAAGGCCTGCCACTGCGCCGCCGTGCCGCCCGCAGCCTTCATCCCATCTGAGCTGGCCCGTGCTGCGAATACGGCTGCCACCGCCCGACCCAACGCCACGCCGGCTGCGATGTCGCTGGCCGCGGCCCGGCCTGAGAGCAGGGCAGATTGCCGGTGCTCAGCGGCCTTCTGCGTTATCTCGTCCACAGAAGTGGGAAATAGTAGCTTCAGCAACGTTTCGTTCACCGCTGAGACGACTGCATCCTCCGAGGGATAAGACGGCACGTTGCTGTCGGGCATGAGCGGTGTGATGCCGCTGTCGACTTTGAAGGGCGAAGGCCGCTTGTACAGGAATTTGTAGTACCAAGCCACTTTCAGGGCCTCAAATTGCGCGACCGACACGTAGCTGTAGGCACGTGCCGCGTAGGGCGGATTGCCGAAGGGAAACTGCGGATCGGCAAACGGATTGTTGGGATCGGGAACTGGATAAGTGCCGTCGGGCCTGGGCGCAGGAGGCAGGTCCGCGCGCGCCACCAGCTCCCGCAAGATCTCGTTCCAGCGCAAGACGCCACCGCCGTTCCAGTAGTCGATGGCGGTGTGCTGCTCGGTGGTCAGATTGGCCTGGGAGCTCTTGATGGACGCCAGCTCCGCCTGGTAGCTGGGATCGCTAACTGCCGCTGGCGGAGGCACCGCGATCTGGGTCGGGCCCGTCAGCACAATCATCCGCCAGCTCCCGGCTGTGGCATCGCTGCCCGCAGGGGTTAGGACGGGCAGCTGCTCCGTCGCAGGCAGGGCCTTATTACAACTGCTGCCCATTATCACCAGCGCGAAGGCGGTCGCTGCCGCTACGAATCGGTAGGATGGTTTGCGCATCGCTCTCACTTCCTCGAGGATTTCTCAAGGTGCAGGGTGTACATCAGGCCGGTGCTGATGGTTGTGGACTGCCCCACGTTGCGGCCATCCACCGTGTACCCAAATGTGACGCGGAAGGCCAGGCCGGAGAGTTTTGGAAGTGGGTACATCACCAGTCCACCCACCTTGGAGAAGTTCATTCGGTTGGAGACAAACGGAATGTCCTGGCGGCGGATATCGCCTCCTCCCAGCGTCCTTTGTTGCCAGAAGGAACCCTGGGCCATCAGTCCGTTCTTCAGGTAACCTGCGGCCACGACGTAATCAAAAACATTCGGCATAGCCACTTCGTTGCTCAGGAAGAGCTGATTCTCAGTGAAGTAGTAGGGGCGGTCGAGCGTCACATTGGCGCGCCAGGTATACGCGGTTGAGCCGTTTAGGAACCAACCCCGATTTGCCTGGAAGTTCAATGTGAGGCGTGTGGCAATCTGTTTACTGGCGAATCCAATAGAGAGCGGCTGGAAGTCCGGATTGTAATCGGTAAGGGGGATTCCCCCGGACAGAACAGCAATCGCGCGCAGTCGCCCGCCTTTCGTGAATGGGATCTCAAGGAAGTTGAACTTCGCCGCCAGCGTCAAGTCCTGAAAGCCCTTCTGACCATGCAACACCCCTTGGCTGGTATCGGTCCAAGCGTAGGGCACCATCGCGATGACGTTCAGTCGATCTGTGATCCCGTAGTTGCCGGACCACGTGACAGACTGTGTGGTCACCGTCCCAATGTTCCCGTTGATGCGCTTGAGAGTCCCCTCCCAGTACTGATCCCAACTGTCGTATGAGTACACGGTGCCAGTAAAAAGTGTCTTTCGGGGAATCATGATCTGGTCTTGTATGGTCTGGGCGTACAGCGGGGCGCAGACGAGCGCCAGGAAGAGCGAGCTTGCAAGCATCTGCCACTGCGATCGGCGAGGCCCTGTCTTCATGCAGCTCCTCCGGGTTAAGCGATCGAGGCACACAAATGGCATCACACAAGGCGAAGTCGTTAGCGGCGAACGCGCATTGTGGCGCTCTGCCGAACATCACCTGCATGTATGTTGCTAGTCGATTGAAGACTGAGTCATCAGGTCGCGCGCCATCCGTCACATTGCCGCTGTTGTAATCGGGTGGGGAACTTTTAATTGCGGCAGTGATCAGGCGCAATAATGCGAATGTACTACTCCACCGCAACCGGGCCGCGATGTGTGGGGAGAATTCTCGCAAAGAATTTCACGCTTCCGCGTGAAACGTGGCGCCCACACGCCCTTTGGTTGGTTGCGGCGAGAGCAGACTTCTCAGCGCTGCTGTTGTTGTTGCTGCTGAAGTTGCTGCTGGAGTTGTTGCTGCTGTTGCTGCATCTGCTGGATGCGCTGCAGCTCCTGCAACATCTGCTCCGGCGTGCGTGGCGGTTGCTGCTGGTCGGAGCCATCCGGAGCAGGGTTAGGTTGGACCGGCTGCAAGCCGGTTCCGGGCTGAATCTGGTATCCAGGCTGCACCCCAGGCTGGTTGGGTGCCCCCGGCTGAGGCGGCTGGACCAACTGCTGCTGGTTGGCGTTGGCGGGAGGCGGTGGCTCGTCAGGCTGATCCGCATCATCGTCGTCCGCCACCACCGTCGGGGGACGGTTTTGTGCAGGTGTTGGCGGCCCACCTGCCGGCCCCGAAGAAGCCTTTGCCGAACGCGGGGTCAAGATGATGCGCTCGATGCCGGAGGGGTTCACAGCCGAACTCAGCATCACGTAGTCGAACTTGGATCCCTGCAGCAACTGCGACATCACGTCGCGCGCGGGCCCCGGGCCCACCCGGCTGGCCACGCGTTCGCTTCCGGGGTTGCCGGTGATGTCGATGTCAGCCCCGGTGACTTTGTGCACTGCCGCCAGAATGTCGCTGAGGTTAGAATTCTCCGCGTCGATGGTCAGCATTCCATCCTGAAAACTCACGTTCGGGACTTGAGCCGGCATTTGCTCGGGAGTGAGCGGCGGAGGCGGTGGCGTGGGCGTTTCAGCGACAGCCGGCTCTGTCATCTTGGAGACGGTTCGCGAACGCTTGGCCGGGTGTTGCGCACCGCTCGCAAAGGAGGAGCAGCAGAGCCCAAGGAGAGCGAATGCAGCCAGGAACCCGGGTTTCAGACGCAGGAGAGACATCAGAATTAACGGCATTTTACATCGGTTTTGCTCGCCCCGGGCGGTCAAAAAAAACAGCAGAATGAGCCGCCGGTAAGTTACCGTAGGGCGAACTCCGCGCCGCTTTGAGGACGTAGTGTGATGATGATTCGAGGCCACTTAGGCTGCGTGCGGCAAGGGTGGGCGAAGGCCGCTATTGGCTGCCTCATGATCCTTGCCATCCTAAGCTCTATGCGCTGCCGGGCTCAGGAATGCCAGGCGGCCAGCGAGATGGATGCCGCAGTCCGAAGTGCAATGGAGCGTGCCGCCCAGCAATACTTCCAGATGGCGGCGCAGGGGGATGTAGGCAGCCTGCGGCAGAATGCGATCCCCAGTGTCGCCGACAACTTCAACTCGATTGCCGGAGCGGTGCTCGACAACAAGCCCAACCTGGCCGGGGCCACCGCCACAACGCGCGGCAGTTACCTGCTGCTGGCCCCGGGAAACGCGCCCCTTACCCGAGCGGAGTTCTTTTGCGGCATCTTCAATTCTCCCAATCGCGTCAGCTTCGTGATCTCCAGCCTTCCGTCCGGCCGGTACGGAGTCGTGATCCAGGACGTCAAGGGTGGAAAGCAGGCTGAGTCCCTCTCGTTCGTCCTCCAGGAGGTGGGGGGCTCCTGGAAGCTGGGCGGACTCTACATCCGCTTCACCGAGGCTGGCGGCCACGATGCCAAGTGGTACCTGGAACGGGCGAAGCAGTTCAAGTCCAAAGGACAGATGCACAACGCCTGGTTCTACTACCAGGAGGCGCTAAACCTGCAGGAGCCGGTTCCGTTCATGAGCACCGGCTATCTGGACCGCATCTTTGAAGAGGCTGAGGCGGTTAAGCCGGCGGACCTTCCCGGCGACCAGGCAATGCAACTGAACGCCCCAGGCGGGAAGACATATAGCGTAACGAAGCTGGCCACCGCCTACTTCGGAGACAACCTGGAGCTGGAGATGACCTACTCGGCCTCAGATGTCTCCAATCGCAGCGCCGTTTACGCCGACAATCTGGCTGCCATCAAGGCGCTGGTGACGAAGTATCCCGAGCTGCGCGATGGCTTTGGCGAGGTCGTGGCCAGAGCAGTCACGCCCGCGGGCCAGGATTACGGCACTGCGATGGCCATCAAGGATGTGAAATAGCCCCCTCCCGCGTCGGCAGACTCCGACTCTCGCGGGCTTCTTACTACATGGTTGTTCCTCGATTGCCACGACAAATCGATCGAGGCGGCCCGTGAATCCGCCAAGCGTGAAGGGGTTGCCGACCGCGTGACCTTTCAGGTCTCTAAGGTCAAGGAGTATCCGAGAAAGGATTTACGACTGCGTGGCCGTCTTCGATTGTTTGCACGATATGGGAGACCCAGGCGGAGCAGCCAAACACGGATCAACGGTCAACTGTCTCCCCGTAATCAAAGCCGAGGCTCAATTTCGGATTCAGTGGCCGTCTCCCGAAGGCGAGGGCATGAGGGGCTCGAGGGAAGTATCCCCAGAGGAGCCGCGGCCTTGCTGCTGCGCCTGGGCTCGGGCCAGCCAGCGGGCGGCTTCGGGGTTGTCCCTGGGAACTCTGCCCTCGTTGTACATGACGGCAAGATTGTGCCGGGCTTCGGCTAGACCAGCATCGGCGGCGCGGCGATACCACTCAAACGCCTGGCTCAGGTCCACGGGGACACCCTTGCCCTTCTCGTAGGCGATGGCCAGATTGTTCATGGCGCGAGCGGAGCCACGCTCGACCGCCTTCCGCGTCCATTTGACCGATTCGCTGTAATCTTCGCGCACGCCAATCCCGTGAGCATACAGCCAGCCCAGGGTCTCCTGAGCCGAAACCCACCCCTCCTTGGCGGCAGCCAGATACAAGTGGGCGGCCGCGGCCTCATCTTTCTGCACCCCCAGGCCGCGAAGCAGCATGAAGGCAAGAGCAGATTGGGCGGCAGGATAGTGTTGATCGCTGGCGCGGCGATACCAGCGCACGGCCTCGCTGAAATCTTGCTTCAGATCCCCCCGGCCTTCCGCCCACATCATGCCCAGGTTGGTCTGGGCGGGGGCGAATCCATCCACCGCGGCGCGCATGTACCACTTGGCGGCGACGGCCTCATCGCGGGGCACGCCTTTGCCCACAAGATACAGGTTGCCCAGGTTAGTCTGCGCCGCCGAGAGACCCCGGTCCGCAGCTTTCTGATACCAGCGCGCAGCTTCTGTGTAATTTTGCTGCACGCCCCTGCCATTCTGATAAAAGACCCCAAGGTTGAACATGGCGGCCTGGTCGCCACCGTTGGCTTGACGGATTAGACGGTCGATATCGGGGGATTCAGCGAAGACAACGGAGCAGGCGAAAAGGACGGCTGGCAGCAGCAGGCACCGCGAAATCGCGCCGGAACGCATAGGCCCTACCCCAACTAACCAATGCGAAGGGGACGGAGCCTCAGAACCCTCGATTCGTGAAGTTAACCCCGCCCCAATGAGGTATGAATTACGGGACCAATTGGTCCGACACTACTGCGGGGATGTACGGGTGTCAACGGAAAAGGCGGATTAGTCCGCCTGGCGCAAAGAGCCTGTCTTGGCCCGCATTTGCCTGCGCCGGCACACCCGCCCAAGAACGCGCGTCGACGATTGACGGAAGGGTCGGCCCTCCGCTGTTTGGCACCTGGCCGAAAACAGTTAATCCCAGCCAACGCTCCAAGCCTGAACCCCGGCCGAGCCCGTTGCGTACCAGTCAGCGCGTGGGCCGTATGGGGGCCGTTTGGCTCCAGTTCGGCACATCAAGGGGCGTCGATGCGCATCGTCAAGAAGGTTTTGAAGTGGTTCGGGATAGGGATTTTGTTACTGATGTTGGTGGGGGCGGTGTACGAACAGATCGGTCGCGCACGGGACGCGCGACTGGCTCCGCCCAAAGAGGAGATGGTCGCGGTGCACGGGCGCATGATGCATGTAGTGTGTATGGGGCAGGGCCCCACGACCTTCGTACTGGACGCCGGCCTTGGCGGCTGGTCCGTGTTCTGGTGGCGAATCCAGCCGGTCTTGGCGAAGGTGGGCCGCGCGTGTGCCTTTGATCGCGCTGGCGAGGGATGGAGCGACGCTTCGGATGGCGCGCACGACGGGTGGGCCGTGGCCGACCAACTGGCCGAGCTCGTCGCGGCGGCGCATATCCCCACGCCCTTCATCTATGTGGGTCATTCCCTGGGCGCCGTTTTCGCGCCCATCTACTACGCCCGGTATCCGTCTCACGTGGCAGGATTGGTGCTGTTGGACCCGGGGGATCCCAGGGACCTGCTGGAAGATTTTCACGGAACCCGGGCGGAAGCGATGAGTGCCCCCGATTGCTCCTCGAGTGGCACTCTGGCCCGGACGGCCGGCTACCTTGGTATTACGCGCCTGGTAGCCGCTAACGCTCCGGGCAAAAGCTTTCCCGGCGATACCAAAGCCCAGTACCGCGCGGGCCTGGCGCGATCTTCCCATTGGGTGGCCACTGCCGCATATTTTGCGGCATTGCCTAAAACGGCGTATCAGGCCATGGACGTCCAAAGTCTTGGAGATACCCCGGCATTGATTCTCGCTTCGTCGGAATTGCGATGACCCGAAGGCAAGGAGACAGTCGAGGACGTAAAGGCATGGCGCACGACATATCGTGCCTACCTGGCTTCGCTGGCGGCGCGTTCGTCGAAGGGGATTGGGCCGATCGAGGTGCCTGATTCAAGTCATGTTTCCATGGTGCTGGGCGAACAGCAGGCAGCCATGGTCGCCAATTCAATCGTCGAATTCGCGGCGCGCGCCCAGGCCGCCCCCTGTCATGCCAAGACACAGGCAAGATCCACGCCCTAGGGGTTAACGGGCCGCCCCCCTGCTAGGGCGTGGGAACAGCGCGCTCGAGCACACACTCTTTAGGATTCTTGTCGAGGCGCAGGCCTTCGAACACCGGAGCCCGCATTTTGACGCCACCGCTTTGTCCTTCGTGGGTCCACTCGGTGAATCTGATTTCTGCCACTAGCTCCGGACGAACCCAGTGTGGCTTGCGTCCCAGATTCTCCACCTCGCCGTAGAAGGGATTGCTGCTGGTTGCAAGTGGCCGCAGGCGCTGCCAGGTGTCGGCAAGCGTGGCGGCATCGAAACCGGAGCCAGCGTGGCCAACGTGGATCAGGCGCTGCCGGCCGTCATACAGGCCGAGAATGATGGAGCCGAAGTGCTCGCGGCCGCCGGAGGGTTCAGTGTAACCGCCGATCACGCACTCCTGTCGCTGCGTGATCTTCAGCTTCAGCCAGTCGCGGCTGCGCTTCTCGAGATAGAAGGACTGACGGCGTTTGCCAATGATGCCTTCCAGGCCATGTTCTCTGGAGGCGTCGAACAGCTCGGTGCCGG
>DATHDM010000085.1:0-9239 GCA_035319065.1 Terriglobales bacterium | reverse complement strand
CGATCGATCTTGCGCAGCCAAAGCATGGTTCCCAGGTAGGCGACCAGGATCAGCCCTGCCGCCACTGCCAGGGCGGGCAGCAGCCGCGGAAGCAGCCGTGGCTTCCTGGTCCCCAGAAGCTCCCGCTCGATGCGGGCTCGCAGGTCGGGACCCGGCGTGTATCGCCGCCCGACGATCTGGTTGGCCTGCTTCAGGCGCATCCGGCCCAGGGCCTCCCCCGAACAGGCAGTGCAGGTCTTCAGGTGCTCGCTGAGCGCCGCCTCTTCCTTCTCGGGGAGCTCCGCATCAATGTACGGATCGATCTTCGATTGCCAAGTATCGCATTCCATCTACGTAGAGCTCCTAGCCGGTCCCGGTCCGCGGCTTCGTCTCGGTTACAGCTCTTGCTCCGCCGCCAGCCAATGAGTTCCTCACCGTGCTACGCGCCCGTGAGAGTCGCGACATCACCGTCCCGATAGGGATGGCGAGCGTGTCCGCGATCTCCCGGTACGACATCTCCTCCACATCGCTCAGCAGCAGTACCTCGCGGAAGGCCACCGGCAATTGCGCGATCGCGTCCTGCAAACGCTCATGATCGATCGCGCCCAGCAGCAGCGTTTCCGGTGTTTCGCGGCTGACCGCCAGTTCGGGCCCGCCCTCCTCATTCTCCAGCGGCACTGTCATCTTCGCCTTGAGTCCGGTGCGAGACGTGAGAAACGTGTTGCGCAGAATGCGGAACATCCAGGCGCGAAAATTGGTTCCCATCTGAAACGACGCAAAGCCCTTCAGCGCTTTGGCATAGGTTTCCTGGACCAAATCTTCCGCTTCGGCGCGATCCTGCGTGAGCCAGTGCGCGAGATTGTAGAGCGAGGCGAAAAGCGGCATCGCCAGCTCCGCGAACAGCTCCGCGTTGCGGTCCTGGGCGGACAAGATTCACCAAGAGTAAACCGGGCGGCCAGGGTTTTATTCCCAAAATTTCGCAAAGAAATTCTGAGCGACTCCCGGGAACAAAAGGGCTCAGTCTCCGTTTTCACTTGCCGGCGTTCGGGGCCGGCGGTGAAGTTGACGAAATGTTCGCTGGTGACCTCACGCACGACTCCGAGGATCCCGACGAGCACGCCCGTCGCATGCGGAAGTTCCAGCAGATCGCCTCCGGCATCAAGGCAGGAAGGTGCCACCGCTGAATTCCCCCAGCGTGCAGAAGTATACTGACGGTCAACTGCACTGGATCATCAAGAACGGAATCTCGCCGTCAGGTATGCTGGCCGCAAAGGGAATTCTGAACGACGACGAGATCTGGTCGCTGGTCAGCTACATTCGCCACCTGCCTCCGAAGGGCAATCTGGGAGAGCCTCGGGTATACAGCGAGGACGCGGATGCCAGACCGTCGCAACAATCAGCGCAGCCGTGAGGACTGCTCGGCGCGCGGAAATTGAGTTTTAGCTGGATAATTGTTGGCCAGCGAAACCCTACGGCCCCTTCTGGGCCACATCGATGCGCGCTTCGGCACGTTGCAGCGCATTCAGGGCGCGCTCGAAATCCGTTTCCGGATCGCCGCTCCCCAGGTGTTGCTCGGCCCGTTGCTTGGCCGCCTGAGCGCGCTTGAGATCGATCTCGCGTGCGCGCTCGGCGGTTTCCGCCAGGATCGTAACCTTGTTGGGCAGAACTTCGGCGAACCCCCAGGCGACTGCCAGATAGTGCGTGCTGCCGCTAGACTTGTAGGTGATTTCGCCCACCGCCAATTCGGTAATCAGCGGAGCGTGCCCCGGCAGAATCCCCAGGTAGCCGTTCTTGCCGGGGATCTGCGCCTCTTCGGCGATGTCGCGAACCACCAGCCGGTCAGGGGTGACGATTTCGAGTTCGAAGGTGTCAGGCATGATTACGCTGCTGCCGTTTCCTTCAGCTTCTCCGACTTTTCCAGCACTTCTTCGATGGTGCCCACCATGTAGAAGGCCTGCTCGGGAACATCGTCGTGCTTGCCCTCGATAATCTCTTTGAAGCTGCGCACCGTCTCCCCAACCTTCACGTACTTCCCTTTGAAGCCGGTGAACTGCTCGGCGACGTGGAAGGGCTGCGACAGGAATTTCTGGATCTTGCGCGCGCGCGCCACCAGCAGCTTGTCTTCTTCGCTCAATTCGTCGATGCCCAGGATGGCGATGATGTCCTGCAGGTCTTTGTAGCGCTGCAGGATTCGTTTCACCCCTTGCGCCACTTCATAATGTTCCTGACCGACGATCCGTGGATCCAGAATGCGCGAGGTGGAGGCCAGCGGATCGACGGCAGGATAGATGCCGATTTCCGTCAAGCCGCGTGAAAGGACGGTGGTGGCGTCCAGGTGCGCGAACGTAGTCGCAGGAGCAGGATCGGTCAGGTCGTCGGCAGGCACGTAGATCGCCTGCACCGAGGTCACCGAACCCCTCTTCGTGGAGGTGATGCGCTCCTGCAGTTCTCCCATTTCCGTGGCCAGGTTGGGCTGGTATCCCACGGCCGAGGGCATGCGCCCGAGCAGCGCGGACACCTCCGATCCCGCCTGCGTGAAGCGAAAGATGTTATCGATAAAGAGCAGGGTATCGGCGCCCTCAGCGTCACGGAAATACTCGGCGACAGTCAGCCCGGTCAGCGCGACCCGCAGACGCGCACCCGGCGGCTCGGTCATCTGGCCGTAGATCAAGGCGGCCTTGGAGTGCTCGGGGTCTCCCGGCTTGATTACGCCGGATTCGGTCATCTCCAGCCACAGATCGTTGCCTTCACGCGTGCGCTCACCGACGCCGGCAAAAACCGAATAGCCGCCGTGCTGCTTGGCGACGTTGTTGATCAGCTCCATGATGACCACGGTCTTGCCCACACCGGCGCCGCCGAACAAACCGATCTTGCCCCCCTTCAGGAAGGGCTGAATCAGGTCGATCACCTTCACACCGGTTTCAAACATCTCCGCCCTGGTGGATTGCTCGTCGAAGGCGGGAGCCGGGCGGTGAATGGGCAGCCTCTCGGTAGCGTTCACCGGCCCCAGGCCGTCCACCGGTTCGCCGATCACATTGATCACGCGTCCCAGCGTGACCTTGCCCACGGGAACGGAGATAGGCCCTCCCAGGTCGATCGCCTTCATGCCGCGCACCATGCCGTCGGTGGGCTCCATGGCGACGCAGCGCACCCGTCCCTCACCCAGGTGCTGCTGCACTTCCAGGATGACGTTGATGGGTGCGGGAACCTCGAATCCGTCGCTCACCACGCGGATAGCGTTGTAGATGGGCGGCATCGCCGACTCGGAGAACTGCACGTCCACGGCGGGGCCGGCCACCTGAATGATCTTCCCTACATTCTCTGCCATAGTAAGATGCCTCTGCTGTGCGGCCCTAGAGAGCGGCCGCGCCACTGACGATTTCGATGATTTCCTTCGTGATCTTGGCCTGGCGCGCGCGGTTCATCTGGAGCGTAAGCGAATCGATCATCTTGCTGGCGTTATTGGTTGCCGAGTCCATAGCCGTCATGCGGGCCGCGTGCTCGGCCGCAGTGGACTCCAGCATGGCGCGAAACATCTCGATGGCCACATACTTCGGCAACAGCGCGTCAAACAGCTCCTTCGGCGGCTGCTCGTAGATGTAATCCACCTGCGTCTGGACAAAGCGCGCCGCTGCGCGATCCATCTCCGCAGTGTCAGCCGGGCCCACGCTCACGCCCGCTGAAAGCGCGGCCGCGGCGCGGCGAACCTGCTCCTCTTCGCTCACCTCTTCCGCCGCTTCGATGGCCTGCAGGCCAACCTGGCGGATGGGCAGCACCTTCTCCACCACCAGTCGCTGAGCGATCACCGATTTGAACTCGTTGTAGATGAGATAGACGGCATCGATCTCGCAACGGCTATAGCGGACAATGAGGTCCTGCGCCAACTCAGCCGCCTGCGGGAACTCGAACTTGCTGAGCCCACCTACCAGTTCGCTGACGATCTGCGTGGGCGCGGCACGCTCCTGCTCACCAGCTTTGGCCGAGGGATAGCGGCGGCGGAAGAAATCACGTCCCTTGCGCCCCAGAACCTCTAGATTGACATTCTCTCCAGCCTTGTCGCGGATGAAGTTGGTGGCGGCGCGCAGGATGTTGGCATTGAACGCCCCGGCCAGGCCCTTATCGCCGGTGAGTACCACCAGCTGCAGCGTCTTCTCGGGGCGCTGCGCCAACAGCGGGTGGCGCGGCTCGCCCGTCTCTGGATCGTAGATCTCGGCGCGCTGCACCAGCGAGCGCAGCACGTTGGTGAGCATGAGAGCGTACGGCCGGGCGGAAAGCGCGCGCTCTTGCGCTTTGCGCAGGCGTGCAGCGGAGATCATCTTCATGGCGCGGGTGATCTGCCGTGTACTGATCACGCTGCGAATGCGCCGCCGGATGTCGAGGATCGTGGCCATGCCTGCTCCCGGTTACCTTGCCGCCGTAACCGCAACCTGCCGCTCGCTCGCGAAGCGCTCTTTGGCTTCCTTGATCAGCTTGTCCATCTCCGCCTTGAGCATATCGTCCAGAATCTTCCTGTCCATGATGGTCTTCAGCAGCCCCGGATTCATGGCATCCACGTACTCGTAGAGCTGCTTTTCGAAGGGACGGATGTCTTCGACCGCCAGATCGTCCAGGTAGCCCTTGGTGCCGGCGTAGATCACCAGGATCTGCTTGGAGAATGGCAGAGGCGAGTACTGATTCTGCTTCAGCACCTCCACCAGCCGCTGCCCACGAGCCAGCTGCGCCTGCGTGGCCTTGTCCAAGTCGCTGGCGAACATGGAGAAGGCCTGCAGCTCGCGGAATTGCGCCAGCTCCAGCTTAAGACTGCCCGCCACCTGGCGCATGGCCTTGATCTGCGCGCTGCCGCCGACGCGGCTCACCGAGATGCCGACGTTGACTGCTGGACGCACTCCGGAATTGAACAGGTCGGTCTCCAGGAAAATCTGCCCGTCGGTAATCGAGATGACGTTGGTGGGAATGTACGCGGAGACGTCGTTGGCCTGAGTTTCGATGATGGGCAGCGCTGTCAGCGAGCCTCCGCCGTTCTGGTCGTTCAGCTTGGCGGCGCGCTCCAGCAGGCGTGAGTGCAGGTAAAAGACGTCTCCCGGATAGGCCTCACGCCCCGGCGGACGGCGCAGCAGGAGGGAGATCTCGCGATACGCCACCGCGTGCTTCGACAGGTCATCGTATATGCAGAGCGCGTGACGGCGCGAGTCGCGGAAGTACTCTCCCATCGCGCAGGCTGCGTAAGGAGCGATGTACTGCATGGGAGCCGGATCGGAAGCCGACGCCACCACCACCACGGTGTAATCCATGGCGCCATAGTCTTCGAGGATCTTCACCACCTGTGCCACCGAGGAGCGCTTCTGCCCGATGGCGCAGTAGATACAGATCAGGTCTCCGCCCTTGTTGTTGATGATGGTGTCGAGCGCGATGGCCGTCTTCCCGGTCTGGCGGTCGCCAATGATCAACTCGCGCTGGCCGCGGCCGATGGGAATCATGCTGTCGATGGCCTTCAGCCCTGTGGCCATCGGTTCCCTCACCGGCTGGCGCGCGACTACACCCGGCGCCAGGCGCTCCAGGGGGAGATACTTGTCGGTGGTGATCGGCCCGCGGTCGTCGATGGGCTGACCGAGCGCGTTGACTACGCGCCCAACCATGGCGTCGCCGACCGGCACACTTATGATGCGCCCCGTGCGCTTGACGGTGTCGCCCTCCTCGATCTCCGTATAGTCTCCGAGGAGCACGGCACCCACCTGGTCTTCTTCCAGGTTCATGGCGATGCCGGCCACGTCATGGGGGAACTGCAGCAACTCTCCCGCCATGACCTTTTCCAATCCGTAGAGGCGGGCAATGCCGTCGCCGATCGAGATGACGGTTCCCACCTGATCCACCGCGATGTGAGTCTCATAGTTCTCGATCTGCTCGCGGATCACCTTGGTGATTTCGTCTGCTTTGATTTGCGCCATAGAAATCCAGTAACCAGCTGCCTTCCCGTTACGATTCTCCTGAAGTCAGCGCCGCTTGTCCGGCTTTCCACCGGGCGATCAGGGCCTGCACCGCTTCCCCGCGCGCCGGCCCCTACGCCGACGCCAGTTGTTCTTTGATCTTTTGCAACTGGCCGCGCACCGAGCCGTCGTAGATGGTGCTGCCCACCTTGACGATGGCGCCCCCCAGCACGTTGGGGTCGGTGGCGTACTGCGCGCGCACCTTCTTCCCGGTCAGCCGCTCGATCTGCGCTTCCAGTTCGCTTTTCTCACGCTCGCTTAACTCGCGGGCGCTGACGATCTCGGCCTCGGTGAAGCCCAGGCGCTCGTTGACCTCGTGCTCGAACTGCGCGGTGATCTCGGGAAGCTGTGCGATGCGATGATGGTCGATCAGCACTGCCAGAAAGTTGCGCACCGGCCGTGAAACCTCCAGGCGAGCAGTCAGCGCGCCCAGGAGTTTCTGCTTCTGGTCGCTGGGAATCGCCGGATTTTCCCAGATTCGCTGCAACTCGACGCTGCTGTTGACGACCCCGATCATCGAGTGCAGCTCACGCAGCACTCGCTCAACGTCGAGATTCTTATCGAACACGACGTCGGCGAAGGCGCGGGCGTAGCGGCCGGTGATGGCTGACATCAGCGGTTGTTCCCTCCCAGTTCACGCACGAAGTTGCCCACCAGTGCCCGGTCGGTCGCGGGGTCAACCTCGATGCGTTTCTCCGCGAGCGCCACCGCCAGGTCGGCGGCGTAGGCCTTCAGGTCGCGCCGCGCCGCCTTGGCTGCCGCGTCGATCTCCTGTTCGGCCGCGGTCACGATCTTGAGCTTGTCTTCTTCGGCCGCCTTGCGCAGCCGTTCTTCTTCTGCGGCGGCATCCTGTTCCGCGGAAGCCTTCATCTGCTCGATCTCGCTGTCCAGCCGGGAGAGGCGCGCTTCCACTTCACCCAGTCGCCGGTTGGCCTCCTCACTGGCGCGGCGAGCCTCTTCGATCCCTTTGCGGATCATCTCAGTGCGGGCGCGGAAAGCTGCGGGAAGCTTCTTGCGGGTGAAGAAGGCGACCACCACGATGATGATGGCGAAATTGGTGAGTATCGCCACCCAGTAGGCGCCTCGAGGGCTCAGGCCGGTCAACTTCCCGATCAGCCGCACCGCGGCAGAATGCTTGAACTCGACGTTACTCTCTTCTTCGCCTGCGGCTTCCTTCGACGCCTCTGTCAGCTCCTGCGAGACGGTGCCCCCGGCGGCCAATCCACCTTCCCGGCGATCTGAGGAGGCGGGTTGCGCAGCGTTCTGTTCTATTGATTGTGACTGTGCCTTCTTCGCCTTGCCCGACCGTCGGCTGCTGGCGGCGCCACCTTCCTCGGCAGATCCCCAGCCCGCCAGACAAACCACCAGCAAAGCCAATATCAGCCAAGGGCAGCGATGAAGTGAGAAACGTTGCTTCATTGCGCACCGCTCGCGGATTGCGGCACCGGCAGCTGCTTGAGCACCGTGCGGATGATCTCATTTGCCAGGCGCTGGCTCTCGGCCTGCAAAGTCTGCCTGGCCTCGACCACGTCCTGCTCAATCGCCCCTCGGGCACGTGCAACGCGGGAGTTGGCTTCCTCGCGCGCCTGGTTCAAGGCAATGCTGCGCGCCTCCTGCAGCTTGCGCCGGCGCGACTCCTGCGCGTTGAATACCGCCACCCGCGCCTCGCGCAGGCGCTGTTCGTACTCTGCAGCCTTGGCTTCCGCGGCGGCAATGTCGGCGCGAGCTTTCTCGATGGCGCCTTCGGTTCGTGCCCGGCGCTCGGCCAGCGTGCGCGTCAGAGGACGGCTCACGATGAAGGTGTAGGCCACATACACGGTGAGCAGCAGCACGATGGTGGGGACCGCGCGCAGCACCAGTTCTACTAATTGCTGGAGCGTTTGTTCCATGCGGCTGGTAACTAAGGGAGCCTGGTCTGTGGGCTTATGAGACCCATGACTTTAGCATCCCGTTTTGAGGGGTGTCAATCCGCATCCCCCGGTGATTCTGATTGACTCGACTGAAGTTAGCTAGGCCTGGGTGGCCGATCGCCGCGTCTGGAGCCATTGCCCGATTGGCCTGCTTTGGGACCGGGTTGCAGGAAGATGGGACCTGATCTTGACTTATCTGACAACGCGGCTAATATAGGGTTATCACCTCCGATCCGATTCAGGATCGTATGGGCCGGTGGTCAAGGAAAACCCGCTTCTTGGCCGCCGGCTCGTTGAATTTTCGGGCGAATCTCCTTGCCTTTGGCCCCATTTCACGGAAGCGACCTGCCACATGCCGATCGAACACGAGTCGAACAGCTCGCCTTAAATGTTTACTCCGCCACAAACGCTTTCAGTTTTCGGAGCAGCGACTCGGGCGCCTGCGCCTCCATCTCCACCAGCCCATCGTGGTAGGTGCGCGAGAAGACTCGCGCTCCCGCCTCGATCATGGAGAGCACCTTGCCTTCGCGCTGAGGCACAACGAGACGCACACGGCTGACTGCGTCCTGCTGCAGCAACTCATCTACTCTATCCAGCAACGTGGTCATACCGATTCGCTGGGTAGCGGAAAAGTGCACCTCTCTCTCGCTGTCGAGAAGCGTCTGGCGCACCGCTGGACTGAGGAGATCGATCTTGTTCAGCACCAAGAGCCGCGGCTTGTCGTGCGCGCCCAGTTCCCGCAGCACAGCATCCACCTGGGCGTCCTGCACTTCGCGATTGGGGCTGGTCACATCGGACACGTGCACGATCAGGGCGGCCCGCTGAACCTCTTCCAGGGTGGCGCGAAATGCCGACACCAGGGTGTGGGGCAGATTGCGGATGAAGCCCACGGTGTCGGAGAGCAGCATCTTGCGGCGAGACGGCAGGGTCACGGAACGCAGGGTAGGATCCAGGGTCGCGAACATGCGCGAGGATGCAAGCACGTTGGCTCGCGTCAGGGCGTTGAACAGTGTGGACTTTCCCGCGTTCGTGTAGCCCACCAGGGCGACCGTCGCCACCGGCACAGATTCGCGCCGCTGGCGCTGCTGCCCGCGAATGCGCCGCACGTTCTCCAGTTGCTTCCGGATGTGCTGGATGCGGCGGTTGATTCTGCGCCGGTCGGTTTCCAGCTGCGTTTCGCCCGGTCCGCGGGTGCCGATGCCGCCGCCAAGCTGCGACATTTCGATTCCCCTTCCGGTGAGCCGGGGCAGCAGGTACTGAAGTTGCGCCAGCTCCACCTGCATCTGGCCCTCCCGCGTGCGGGCGTGGCGGGCGAAAATGTCCAGGATCAGCTGGGTGCGATCGATGATGCGGCAATGAGCTTCGC
>DATHDM010000084.1:0-3011 GCA_035319065.1 Terriglobales bacterium | reverse complement strand
GGGCAGAACATGACCAAGGTCGACATTGTGAAGAGCTTTGTCGACTCGGCGGGCAAGGCGCGCTGGTCGGCGAACTATCACTTTGCGATCAACGACACTGGGCGCACGACCGAGATGCTGGGGACCTACAGCCCGGTGCCGACGCTGGACTGGGCGGTGATTGCGCAGAAGCCGCAGGATGACGCCTACCGCGGAGTCTATGAGATGCAGCGCACGGCGCGCTGGCTGGCGCTGGCGTCGGTACTGTTGGCGTGCCTGGTGGGAATTATTGCGACGCGGCGGCTGACCACACCGCTGCGGGTGCTGACGGAGTCGAGCCGGGCGATCGCGCGCGGCGACTTCAGCCAGCGGGTGAATCTGACCAGCCGAACCGAGATCGGGGAGTTGGCCAACACCTTCAACAGCATGAGCGACGACCTGGAGCGGCTGATCCGTGACCTGAAGAAGGCGGCAGAGGAGAACCGCGAGCTGTTCCTGGGCTCGATCCAGATGCTGGCGGGCGCGGTGGACGAAAAGGATCCGTATACTCGCGGTCACTCCGACCGGGTGACGCGGTTCTCGGTGCTGATCGCGCGGCAACTGGGATTCTCCGGGGAAGAGATTGAAAGGGTGCGCATCGCCGCGCAACTGCACGATGTGGGCAAGATCGGAATCGAGGATCGCATTCTGAAGAAGCCGGGGGCGCTGACGCCGGAAGAGTACGACGTGATGAAGTCGCACACGGTCCGGGGAGCGAATATTCTGCGCCCGGTGAAGCTGCTGGCAGAGATGATTCCCGGCATCGAACTGCACCACGAATCGCTCGACGGCAAGGGCTATCCCTACGGTCTGAAGGGCGAGCAGATTCCGATGGCAGCACGCATCATCGCGGTGGCCGACACCTTCGACGCCATGACCACCAACCGCCCGTACCAGGCGGCCTTCGATCCCGAATATGCGGTGCGCATCATCAAAACCCTCTCCAAGACGCGCTTTGACGTTCGTTGCGTGGAGGCGCTGGCGCAACTGTTCGAGCGGGGCGAACTGCGGGTGCGGCGCGCGGCTACAGTCACGGAAGAAGCCCCGCAGGCACTGACGGCGGCTGCCGCCGCAGAGGCTCCTGCCGGCGCGCCCGCGTTGTAGGCAGCGGTTTCCTGAACTTGTCCCACTCGTGTTCCAGTCCCTTCCATCTGCCTCGATATAATTGTTGTTTCTGAGCCGGCAGCTGTGGACTACTGAGAGGCGTTTTCTCCTCTACGGCTCGGCCTCCAGAATCCAGGTTCCACGAACCAGGTTGGGGAAATGATCCAAACTCTGTTTGGCAGCACGGAAGAAGCGCCCAAGAAGCCGGGGCTATTCGAGCGCATGAAGCAGGCGGTCTCGCGGACGCGAGTGAACCTGAGCGAGCGCATCGAAGAGGTGGTTGTGCCCGGCAAGGAGATCGACCGCGAGACCCTGGACGACCTGGAGGCCACGCTGATCGGGGCCGATCTGGGCACCAAGACGACGGCGCAGCTGATCGCCAACCTGCGGGAGAAGGCAGACCGCAAGCAGATCGCGGACGCGGGCGAGCTCAAGCAATTGTTGAAGGGCGAGGTCCTGAATGCGCTGCAGGGGGCACATGTGGATCCGGTGGCGGCAGTGGATGGCGAGCCGGAAGTGATCCTGGTGGTGGGGGTCAATGGCACGGGCAAGACAACGACCATCGGCAAACTGGCCCATGTGTTTCGGGGAGACGGCAAGACCGTGCTGCTGTGTGCGGCGGATACGTTCCGCGCGGCCGCCATCGAGCAATTGGAGGTCTGGGGCGATCGCACGGGGAATGAGGTGATCAAGACCAAGGCGGGCGGCGATCCCGCGGCGGTGCTGTTCGATGCCCTGCAGGCGGCCAAGGCGCGCCACATCGACTACGTGATTGTGGATACGGCCGGGCGGCTGCACACCAAGTCCAGCCTGATGACGGAGCTGGAAAAGATGCGGCGCACCGCCCAGCGCATCATTACAGGCGCACCCCATGAGGTGCTGCTGGTGGTGGATGCGACCACGGGGCAGAACGGGTTGCAGCAGGCCAAGCTGTTCACGGAGTCGGCAGGAGTGACGGGTATTGTGTTGACCAAGCTGGACGGGACGGCGAAGGGCGGCATCTGCGTGGCCATTTCCAATGAATTGGGACTGCCGGTGCGCTATGTCGGGGTGGGCGAGAAAGCGGGAGACTTGCTGCCCTTCGACGCGGAAGAATTTGTGGATTCGCTGTTCGAGTAGAACGTCGGCCGCAGGAGACATGCCCGCCAGGAGAGTGGAAGGCGGCGCATGCGATGAGGGCGGTGAAAACGGCCGTTGACCCGCCGCAAGAATCACCAAGGGAATGACGAAGACAGAGATCGAATTGCCGGAAGTAAGCTATTCACGCCAGGATCTGCACTTCATGCAGCAAGCGCTGGCGCTGGCGCGCCAGGGGGTGGGGCTGGCGTCCCCCAACCCCTGCGTGGGGGCGGTGGTGGTGAATGCCGAGGGAGCAGTTGTCGGGAGCGGTTCGCACAGGTATGAAGGGGTAAAGCATGCCGAGGCGCTGGCCATCGAGCAGGCGGGCCTGCGGGCGCGCGGAGCTTCGCTCTACATCAACCTGGAGCCGTGCTGCCACGTGGGACGCACGGGCCCGTGCGTGGAAGCAATCGCGCAGGCGGGAATCTCGCGGGTGGTGGCCGCGATGCAGGATCCCAACCCGGAGGTCAGCGGCAAGGGGTTCGAGCGATTGCGCGCGGCCGGAATCGTGGTTGAAGTGGGCCTGTGCGAGGCGGAGGCGCGGGCGCTGAATGAGTCGTTCGCGAAGTACGTCCGCAGCGGCACGCCGCTGGTGACGTTGAAGGCGGGCATGACGCTGGACGGCAAGATTGCGCCGCCGGGAGGGTCGGGTGCGGTTTCCGCGCTGGGCGTGGCCGGGGCAGCCAGCGGCTGGATCACGAGCGAGGAGGCGCGGGCGCACGTGCAGCAGCTGCGCCATGCCAGCGACGCGATCCTGTCGGGCGTAGGCA